>NZ_JBPWOA010000024.1:0-124991 GCF_051781005.1 Anabaena sp. WFMT
ATGCGAGTCGAACCACCAACTAAGACAATTTCGTCAAGTTGAGCATTGCTGAGTTTTGCATCTTGCAGCGCTTGTTGGACGGGTTGACGACAACGGTCAAGAAGATCAGCAGTCATCTCCTCAAATTGAACCCGCGTTAATGTCATATCTAAATGCTTTGGCCCCGTTTGAGTGGCAGTAATAAAGGGCAAATTGATATTAGTTTGAGTGGTACTAGAAAGCTCAATTTTTGCCTTCTCTGCCGCTTCAGTCAGTCTTTGTAAAGCTTGCTTATCTTTACGTAAATCAATGCCTTCATTGCTTTGAAACTCATGAGCTAACCAATCTACAATCTTTTTATCAAAGTCATCACCACCTAAATGGGTATCCCCACTGGTTGATTTGACTTCAAAAACACCATCCCCAACTTCCAAAATAGAAACGTCAAATGTCCCACCACCAAGGTCAAACACTAAGATAGTTTCATTCTGCTTCTTATCCAAACCATAGGCCAGGGCTGCTGCTGTGGGTTCATTGATAATGCGGAGAACATCTAAACCAGCAATTTTACCCGCATCTTTAGTAGCTTGCCGTTGAGAGTCGTTGAAATAGGCAGGAACAGTAATCACTGCTTGAGTGACTTGTTCTCCTAAATATTTACTAGCATCATCAACCAACTTTCTCAATACTTGGGCAGAAATTTCTTCAGGTGCAAACTCTTTACCCGCAGCCGGACAGTTGAGTTTGACATTACCGTTGCGATCGCGCAGAGTTCTATAAGTAACTTCTGTGGCTTCATGGGTAATCTCTTCATATTTGCGCCCAATGAAGCGTTTAACAGAATAAAATGTGTTTTCTGGGTTCATTACCGCTTGTCGTCTAGCAATTTGACCAACCAAGCGTTCCCCAGTTTTCGTGTAAGCGACAACTGAAGGAGTGATGCGTTGTCCCTCAGTATTAGCAATGACTAATGGTTGCCCTCCTTCCATGACAGCAACACAAGAGTTTGTAGTTCCCAAATCAATTCCTACTACTTTTGCCATATCTTCCCCTTGGGCTTCAGTAGAAGTTTACTTTTTTAGTTCAGCATTCAGCTATATCTCGTTCCTAATCTCCGACTGGGAATGTTATCACAAAGGCTCTACCTCTGCTATCATTAAGGGCAGAGTCTTCTCGAATCCATTCCCATACAGAGTATGGGAACGAGAAAATTAGAAATTAGTTACAAATTAACCGAGATTAACTTTGAAAGCTTTTTGCTTTTCTGGTTCTGCTTTAGGCAAATTCAACCGTAGAATACCATCTTTATATTCAGCCTGTACTTGTTCATGTTGGACAAGGGAAGGCAATGGTATGACCCGTTGGAATTTGCCATAACGGAATTCAGAACGAGTGTAACCTTCTCTTTCTGTTGTAGTTTCCGATTTTCTTTCCCCAGTAATAGAAACAGCTTCAGGAGTTACTTCCACATTTACATCTTTCGCTTCCAGACCAGGTAATTCTAGTCTCAATTTAAAAGCATCATCAGTTTCTTCAAGTTCAGCAGAAGGAATAAAAGTGATTCCTCCTCTTTCACCCCCATCAGTTGGTATAATTCTTTCAAACAAACGATTCATACGACGTTGTAGAGTATCCATTTCGCGGAGAGGGTCCCAGCGATCGAGTTCACGGAATGGTTCTAAGCGTTCAATTTCCCGGAGTGGGTCCCAACGAATTAGTGCCATATCTATCTCCTAGACAATCCTCTATTTGGTTTGTGGAGGCTTAATTTCAAGCTTCACAGATGGCAAACAACAGTAATATTTTTTAAATCTTTCTTTGCCTGAAGCTTAATCTTTAGCTTCCTAAATAAACAATAACACTAGGATCTAAATTCAGTGGGTTCGGTTTTATAGATATGGGAATCGCAATAGCCGTACCTGCGCGTTTTTTTGATAATTCGTTACAATTTCAATATTGAAAACAGAATAAATTTCATGTCAGAATAATTGTAAATATCTCTACCTTTATCCCAGCCATAGGTTATTAAGTACCTTAACAATCATAGCAAAAATGTAAGGATTCAGAATCTATCTGAGGTGTAATCATGGATTGTATACACAATATTTTTACTCTAACTGTTGAGATATACTTTTAAGTAAAACTTTTTGATTCGAGCTAATAAAAAAGTGATTACCATCAATCATTTGTAATAAAAAAGGAGCAGTAGTTTGTTCACGCCACGCTTCTAGCTCATAATCAGTAAACTCTGGATCTTGCAAACCACCAAAAACACTAATAGGAAAATCAAAAGGTGGTTGATATTTGTAAATATAGGTATCTAAAACAGTAAAATCAGCCCTGAGAATCGGCAGAAAAATTTGGATTATATCTGGATTGTCTACGATATCATCAGGAGTACCATTAAAATTAAGAATTTCTTGCCAAAACTCTGCATCTGGTAAGTTATAAATCGGTCTTTTTGTCGGAGGAACTTGTGGAGCATTACGAGCAGAGATAAATAGATGCGATGGAGTTAAATTATAATCTGAGCGTAGTAAACGAGTTAATTCAAAGCTGACGAGTCCACCCATACTGTGACCAAAAAAAGCAAAAGGTTTATCTAGATAGGGAATGAGATTTTGGGCTATTTCCCTCACCAAAGGTTGCATTTTTGTGTAGGGAGGTAAGTTCATTTGTCGTCCTCTTCCAGGAAGTTCTAGAGGACACACTTCAATAGTTGGGGGTAAATCATTAGCCCAGGTACGAAATACCATTGCATTACCTCCTGCGTAGGGTAAGCAGAATAAACGTAATTTGGCTTGGGGGTTGGGTTGGGGACAAGTTACCCACGAGTTGAAGGTAGTTTTGGTTGTCATAATGGTTTTTTTAATCACCAGGTATTTTTCAAAAATTGGGATACTCCCGATCTAATATATGATTTAAATGTATTGCTGGTTTAAAAAATAAATTAAGTACAATCCTTCATGCGTCGGGACTCTATTTTTTATAAACTGTTTCAACAATCTCCCTCTTTACTATTTGAATTCTTGACAAATCCTCCGACAAATGCAGATGCTTATAGATTTGATTCGGTAGCTGTCAAAGAACCTAAATTTGAAATTGATGGGGTATTTCTCCCACCAGAAAATGAAGGTGCAGGAGTTGTCTATTTCTGTGAGGTACAATTCCAAAAAGATGAACAGCTTTACGAAAGAGTATTTGCTGAATCTTCACTTTATTTCTACCGCAACCGTGCTAGATTTAGTGACTGGCAAGCTGTGATCATTTACCCATCTCGCAGCATTGAACAAAGCGATATTCATCCTCATCGCACACTACTCAATGGAAACCAAGTGCATCGAGTGTATTTAGATGAATTGGGGGATATTCATCAATTACCTTTATGGGTAGCACTGATGGTACTCACTACAGTTGAAGAAGAACAAGCACCAGAAGCAGCAAGATATTTGTTAACCAGAACCAGTCAAGAAGTATCATCTCCAGCAAGTCGCGTCATAATAGAGATGATTACGACGATTATGGTGTACAGGTTTGAACAACTAAGCCGTATAGAGGTAGAGTCTATGTTAGGTATCACACTAAAGGAAACAAGAGTTTACCGAGAAATCAAGGAAGAGGGACGAGAAGAAGGCCGAGAAGAGGGACGAGAAGTTATGGCTAATGCAATTTCCCGACAATTGACTAAGCGGTTTGGAAAATTGTCGGAGGAAATGCGCTCCTCAATTTCTGGTTTAGCTTTACCGGTTTTGGAAGATTTGAGTGAAGCACTGTTAGATTTTAACAGTTTAGCTGATTTGTCATCTTGGCTAGAGGCGCAAATCAATTAATAGGTTTTGGTTGTCATAATTGGGTTTAAGTAGGGATAATAAAATTTAACTAGATTTTTTAGATATATTCACTGACTCACCATTATGACAGGATTTGAACCTTGGGTAATATCATGTGTTAGTGGTTTACCCGGATTTCTCACAAGAAGAAAAAATCATTCAGGACTTACGCAACTGGCACAAGCGATAGCGAAGCGCTGCTGCAAGCAGTTCGCTAATCCCGCCGCAGGCATCGCCATTTAAAGGCTGAATCACCATAAACTTCACTACGAGGTGGCAGATTTAAGGGTAAGGCATTGAGCATCGCGGACATCATTGGCACTACCAGGTAAAAACACAAATTCCACAGGAATTCCGGTTTTAGTTGTTAATAATTGAACTCGCACGCCATAGAAGTATCTTTTCTTCGATGCAATGTAACCCGGAGGCGGAGCGTCTCCGGCTCCGCTCTATACTGCTCTGACTCAATTAACTTGATATTAAAAATGCGGATATTGTCACACATCGGCACCGGGAATGAGTCTAAAAGATACGTGTGAAAAGTCCTTTAGTATCTAGGTTATAGCATTGGTTGATGTCCTAACCGCCTTGTCCGTTGCTATAAATCAAGAACTGTGTGATTGGAATAACCTGATGGGAGCAAAAGTTCAAATTACTGGCTATATAAAACAATTAATCAATTTTTAAATTGCCAAATTTAGGACTCCACCACCCTTTAGCCGTATGAAAATAAGCCACATCCTTATGTTTCTTATCCTTCCAAGACTCCTGACCAGAACACCGCAGCATAGTTTTACTCTGCCCATCCTTAATATAGCTGTATTCCTCCAAAGGTTTTTTACATACCGGACAGGGATATGAAGTTAACTTTGCTGAAGGCTTGGGAGTATTTTCAGTTTCAGATGTTTTAGTTTTGGGTGCTTCCCAAGTTTTGTTAAAATCGCTCCAAAACAAAACAATGTTTTCACACCCACTCACACATTTGAGAAAGTATTTCTTTTTAACTTTGCTGCTAGGAATTTTAGCTAAAAAGTTTTTACAATCAGAACAACGAGTTTTAGAAGTTTCATATTTGCGCTCAATTAAATTATTCGTTTTAGCTGTAGTTGATGAATTAACAACCACAGTTTTAGCTTTGGAAAGCGCCGGGACAAAATAATTTTGATTCCAACTAGTCAAATAATGTTGCCAAGAGTTTTTTCCTTCAGAGATTGCATCTAGTGCATCCTCCATTTTGGCAGTAAATTCCGCTTCTAATAAATCTGGTAAAGCCTTTTGTAAAAACTCATCAACTTCTAACCCCAAAACTGTAGGTTGAAGATTATCTTTTTTCAACTCCACATAATTGCGTTTCTTTAAAGTAACAACTGTAGGGGCGTATGTACTAGGACGACCAATTCCTTTGCGTTCCATCAGTTGCACCAGTTTTGGCTCACTGTACCTTGGTGGTGGTTGGGTCTGTTTTTGGTCATGTCCGGCATTTTCTAAGGTGAGTGCCTGTCCCTGTTGCAATAAAGGTAAAACCGCATCTTTGCTAAGATTCGGCCAATACTTTGCATAACCGTAGAATTCAATTACCTGCCCTCTAGCTTGCCATAAAAGATTACCTGACTGAGTAATGACCAGAGTTTTACGGAGTTGAGCAGGACGACATTGGGAAGCGATCGCTCTTTTCCAAATCATCACATACAAGTTAAACTCATCGGTAGGGAGTTCTTCACGCAATTGGACGGAAGGACGAAAGACATCTGTAGGACGAATAGCTTCATGTGCTTCCTGCGCTGTTTTACTACTGCGATGCTTGGCTACTTGCTGGGGGACATTCTGGGGGTCATTTTGCTCTAACCATTGACGCGCACTGGCACAAAACTCAGGACTCAACATCACTGAATCTGTACGCATATATGTAATTAACCCTGCCTCATATAGCTTTTGGGCAACTTGCATGGTTTTGTCGGGGGCAAATTTCAACTTGGAACCGGCTGCTTGTTGCAGGGTGGAGGTGGTAAATGGTGGAGGTGGTTGACGATTAACAAGTTTCCCTTCTACGTGAATAATTTGATGCGGATGACGCTTTGCTTCCTCAACTAATCTTGTTGCTTCTGCTTCTGAGAGAACACGTTTAGATTCTGGTTTTTCTGGGTTATTACTGGCTGCATCATCGTGAGTTTCCGTTTCTGCTTCTGGTGTTTCTGTGGGAGTATTGGCTGTCTCTTTGTAGAAAGCCCGGAATCCTTCTTGATAATCTACCCAGACACTCCAATAATCTTGGGGGACAAAAACTTGAATTTCTCTTTCGCGCTGACAAATCAGGTGTAATGTGGCGCTTTGGACTCTACCTACACTTTTTGCGCCGTTATTTAATGCCCAAACTAGGGGACTGCCTTTGTAACCTACCAGCTTGTCAAGACAATCTCGACATAATCCTGCACCTATTAAGTTGGTGTCAAGTTTTCTCGGATGTGCGATCGCATTCTGAACCGCAGATGCTGTAATCTCAGTGTATACTACTCGCTTTGGTTCTCTCAAACCTAACGTTTCTTTAAGATGCCAAGCAATGGTTTCTCCCTCTCTGTCTGGGTCTGTTGCTAAAACGACTTCATCAACCTGCCTAACAGCGGCTTTTAGTTGTTGAATGGTTTCTTTTGCCCGTTGGTCACGGGGGATATAGTTGCAGCGGACACTATTGCCTTCCATTGTGAATCCTAGTGAATCATCCCCCTCATTGCTGAGTTCGCGGATGTGTCCACAACTAGCGCGAACAATCCAATCTGAGCCGAGAATTTGACTCAGCTTTTTGACTTTACCAGGGGATTCGACGACTAGGAGGCGTTTGGGCATAGCACCTGTTTTCTAAATGCTCTATATTGAGTGATTTGTAACAGTAAGCAATTCCATAGTACATTTTAGTAGATATGTACTATGATTTTACTTTTATTTAGAGATAACTAATTTTTTAGCAAATTTACTCTTGTTTACACCTAAAAATCTTGTAAATATCTGCCTATATGTGTATAGTTTTGTCTAGAAAATTGTCAACTAGGGAATAACTCCCTTCATTAATTACAAACCCACTTCCACAAAGGATGACTAGGACCCTGTTGACGTATTCTATAAACCTGCTTTTCTAAACGTTGCTTTTCCAGTTCCGGTAGTCCTAGCAAAATATTTCGACTTTGCCAAACTAAAACAGAAACAGTCATTCCAATACAAAAAGCTAAACCTAGAGTAGCTAATGGATGAAAAAAGAGTCCATATCGCACCGCTGACCAGGTAAAGTATTGTTGCCACAAAGAAATTTCTGCACGTAAATCCCACAAACAACCAGGCGCAATCAGAAGCCATAAACAGCCAGCAAATAACCACCTGCCATATACTGTTAGCTGATGCAACCTCTGTACTTGGTGAATAAAAGAAGCATCAGAGTTGTCAAAGCTTGGGTCATTAATTGGTGGTTCTTCCTGTTGAGCCATAGGACAATAAAATTACAATATATGGGAAAAGCAATTCAAAATTCAACAAGATGCTTTAATCCCATTTTGGACTAATCTCTAACCTAACTATCCTGGGAACTCACAGAAGTATCAATTGCTGAAAGTGTGGATTTTTCTGTGCGTTCTCGCCACCAAGTTAGAAGTGTACTGGCAATAAAAATACTTGAATATGCCCCCATAATAAAGCCGATAATTAGAGCCAAAGAAAAATTATGCAGCGTTTCTCCACCAAATAGGAAAATAGCGGTTAATGTCAACAGCGTTGTTAAAGTAGTGTTGATTGACCTGGTTAAAGTTTGGTTGACAGCATCATCAACAATTTCTGCAATTGGTTTCTCTGGGTTAATTTTGAGAGTTTCCCGAATGCGGTCATAAATTACTACCGTATCGTTAACAGAGAAACCTGTAATAGTTAGCAAGGCAACGATGAAGAGGCTATCTACTTCTTTACCTGCAACTAAGCCTAAAATTGAGAACGCCCCCACTGTGACTAAAATATCGTGCAATAGGGCAACGATCGCAAAAATGGCATAGTCTAACTGGAAGCGGAAGGTCATGTAGACAGTAATTAGCACGAAGGAAACTACCAGAGCTAAGATTCCAGATGTAAATAGTTCTCGTCCTAGTGTGGGGCCTACTGAGTCAATTTGATTTTTTTGCGGGTCGAAAGTACCAATTTTTTCGCTTAAGGCGTTTTGCAACTTGGTACGCTGGTCGGTTTCTAAGTTTTTTGTACGAATGGTAATGCCATTATCTTTACCATCTTCGGAGACTAATTGAATACTGCTATCTCCAAGTCCCTGTTCTTTAGCAACTTCTCGAACGGCGTTGATATCTATGGGTTGGTCGCAGTTATTAGGTAGGCTACAATCCCTGACTAGCTGTAACCTTGTCCCACCAATAAAATCTAAACTGGGACGTAGGGGTGCTTTAATTCCTGGTGTTTGCCAAGAAATCACCATTGAAATGATACCACTGAGAATGATAGCAGCGGAAATAGTCCACCAAAGACTCCGCGATTTATTAATACTTAGTTTCATTTAGCAACCTCTGCCTTATTTGCTGCTCCTACATTGGGAGAGTAAAATTCTGTTTTCCGCAAGGAGGGAATGGAAATAGCCAAAAACATCAAGGTGCGACTACAGGTAATTGCGGTAAACATACTCACAGCCACCCCTAAAGCCAGGGTTAAGGCAAAACCTTTAACCAACCCGGAACCTAACCAAAATAGGGCAGCGCAAGCAATCCATGTAGTAACATTACTATCTAAAATGCTGGAAAATGCCCGGTAAAAACCAGACTCTACGGAACGATATAAAGATTTACCCGCTTGTAATTCTTCCCTTGTCCGTTCAAAAATCAATACATTAGCATCCACAGCCATACCGATACTGAGAATAAAGCCGGCAATTCCTGGTAGTGTGAGAGTGACACCCAACAAACAAAAGGTAGCCCAGGTGAGAAGGGAGTAAATCACTAGTGAAAAATCAGCAATAATTCCTGGTAGTCTATAGTACACTACCATAAAGATTAATACTAAAATCAGACCACCGATACCAGCGTAAATGCTGCTTTGAATACTATCTTTCCCCAAAGTTGCCCCTACTGTTCGTCTCTCGGCAATTTCTACAGGTACGGGTAACGCACCACCACGTAATTGCACACCTAAATTGTTGGCTTCTTCTGCTTGAAAGCGACCTGTAATTACGGCAGAACCGCCAGTAATACCAGTAGCAGCAAATTCTACTCCCACTGAGGGAGAACTAATCAGTTCATTGTCAAGAAAGATACCGATGCCGCGTCCTGTTCCGGCCAATGCTTTGGTCAAGTCAGCAAATAGTTCCCCACCTTTTTGATCGAAGCGAATGGCAACATTCCAATTGCTACCTTGTTGAGTGGGTTCACCGTAGGCATCCTTGAGGTATTTACCAGTGAGTGGTGGTTTGGTGCTTTCAAATAATTCTGCGATCGCTTGATTGTTATTCTGCAACTGTTCTTGATTTTTAGCAATTGCAGCTTGGTCTTTGGAAGTTCTCAACTCTTCCTGCTTGGCTTTTTGTTCTGTTCGTGATACTTGCAGAGCAAATAGTTGAGTTTCTGTATTCGGCTTTTGGATACGGAACTCTAACTGTGCTGTACCTCCTAGTACCCTTTCTGCTTGCTCTGGATCATTTACCCCCGGCAGTTGGACTAAGATTTTATCTGTACCCACAGTTTGAATAATTGGTTCGGAAACGCCGAGTCCGTTAATCCGACCTTCCACAACTTTCTTCACGGCTTCCAATTCGCGGTCGGTGATTACCTTGATATCTTCTGTTGGTTTCACCTGAATTGTAAGCTGTGAGCCTCCCCGCAAGTCCAGTCCCAAGGGTACGGGAATATTAGCAATCACCGCAACTGCGGCGATTACCAAAACTATAATTAACGCTAATAGCGATCGCTGTCTTTGCATACCATCACTCACAACTGACAAAGGCTATAATAGCGTTCTTTTAGCCAGCTGTGAGTAGAAGTTTTCGTAGGAGTTCAGGAGTTCAGGAGTCAGGAGTCAGGAGTTCAGGAGTCAGGGGAATCATCATCAACTTTTACCTTTTGCCCTATTCTCTCTTCACTGTCAACTGTCAACTGTCAACTGTCAACTGTCACCTAAACTCGCAAGGCTACCATTTTTTGGACTGCTTCCACGATTTGCTCTGGTTGGATAATTGTCAATCGCTCCAAATTGCCGTTATATGGTGTGGGAATATCTTGGGAAGAAAGCCTTAACACAGGTGCATCTAATTCATCAAATAACCTGTCATTAATAGAAGCGGTTAATTCTGCACCAATACCCCCAGTTCTCATGCACTCTTCGACGATAATTACACGGTGAGTCTTACGGACGGATGCACCAATAGTATCAAAATCTAAGGGTTTGAGAGATATTAGGTCAATAACTTCTGGATCATATCCTTCTTTTTCAAGAGTTTTTAGGGCTTGCAGGACGTGATACCGCATCCGGGAATAGGTAAGAATTGTCACGTCTTTGCCTTGACGTACTACTTCTGCTTTATCCAGTGGTAGTACATATTCTGTTTCTGGCAGATTTTCTTTTAAGTTATAAAGCAAAACGTGTTCAAAAAATAACACCGGGTTATCATCGCGGATTGCCGCTTTGAGTAGTCCTTTGGCGTTATATGGTGTGGAACAAGCGACAATTTTCAACCCCGGAACAGCTTGGAAATAAGCTTCCAGCCGTTGAGAATGTTCTGCACCCAACTGTCTACCCACGCCACCCGGACCACGAATCACCATTGGGATTTTAAAATTACCACCGGAAGTGTAGCGCAACATCCCGGCGTTGTTAGAGATTTGATTGAAAGCCAAGAGCAAAAAGCCCATGTTCATGCCTTCAATGATAGGTCTTAGCCCCGTCATCGCTGCCCCTACAGCTATACCAGTAAAGCTATTTTCGGCAATGGGGGTATCTAAAACTCGCAGTTCACCATACTTTTCGTATAGGTCTTTGGTAACTTTATAGGAGCCACCGTACTGTCCTACGTCTTCACCCAGAACAAATACGCTAGAATCGCGTGCCATTTCTTCATCAATGGCTTCCCGCAGGGCGTTAAAAAATAGTGTTTCTGCCATTTAGACCTTTATCACAATTTATTGTTTTAGAATTTTATCGCGCCACCGTCCCTAATACCGTCAGCGATCGCACTAGATTGCGGACTGGTGATTGGTGACTAGGAATAGAGGAAGAGGTTATTAACCTGCTATACTCTGGTTTTCTACCACTTCATATAAATCTTCAATCAAAACTGCAAACGTCCGTGCCAACTTTTGAAGAGAAGTTATATCCACGGTGGCCAAGCCCTTTTCACCTCGTTTATTCTATTTTATAGCGATTCCTGTGGGGAAGGGTGCGATCGCATTTCCAAAATTTCACTACAGCGATACCTTCGGTGCGCTTCGCGATCGCACACCCCAAAGTCACACTATAAGCGATCGCCTTATCTACGAGATGCTACCAATAACGCACCCAAACTTACATGAAAGATTTAGTTAGGATTTAGGTTTAATCTCAAATTCAAGTTTTGAACGATAGAAAGAAACATCAAATTCCATAAAAAAGTTAGTTTGTCCCAAAATTAAGGGCGCATTTGGTTTACTCACCCATGCAAAAGCCAATCTAACTGAGGGAAATTCACCTATTTCAGCATTTACGAAAAATGGCATGGCTGCTTGACTGATATTACCTGCTAATTGGATAATGGCTTTGCTTTCATCCCATACTCCACCTAATTGAAGACCTATTTCATAAGGTAAAACATTGATGGTCGCACCACTATCTACTAAACCAAGTGCTTCTACTATTTGATCTCCTCGACGTAAAACTAATGGAACTCTTGGTAAACTATCAAATTCGTTTTGGCTGGGGTGGCTTTTTGAATACTTAAACCGCATAAAATTTAATCATTAGAAACTGATTGATTTAGTGCTTCCATGAGAATTTCTCCAGCCCCGAAGTTATTATAAGGCGTTGGTAGGTGATATGTTTTGAAGGGTTCTAATGGAGAAATATCTTCAGCGGTGTCCAAATCTTCTGCAAGGATGCGAATTAATTTGAGTTTTTCTGGCGCGGAAAGTTGTCGAATTGACGGGAGTAAATCTGTTAGTGTCATATTTTGCTGCTCGATGTTTCTAAAGGATATCAGAGTCAAAACTACCTTATTCTATTTTATCTAATAGCGATACCTTCGGTGCGCTTCGCGATCGCTCTCTCAAAATCTCACTAGAAGCGATCGCACCACCAAAATCATCCTACAAGCGATCGCTCTCTCAAAATCTCACTTCAAGCGATCGCACTTTAGTAGCAATTAGAAATTGTCTATCTTGACTTTCTTTTACCTCCTTTTTTATTAAGTTTATCCTCAGTTATGACGGATATTGCTGGTGTCCACTGACAGTCAAAAGTAGCATCAATTAGTTTTTTTAAACTTATTACTTTAACAACACCAGAATATGGCTCACCATACTTATGTTGTATATTTCTGATTTCATATCCTAACTCACCAAGGTCATCAGAATAACAAATTTTTCCAAAGAATTCCGAGCAGTCTTCGATTTGAGAACCTACCTGAAGCGATGGATCAAATTGCCAGCATATAATTTGGTCTGTTAAGATCAACTGATGGTTAAAAGATTCTTCGGGGAAATCGAACTTATATTCAACTGTTCGGAGACGTTTTGGATCTAAAGGTCTTTGCTCATCACAAGTTGCAATAGTATCAATTCCAACACCAGAGAATGTTAGTGGGCGTATCCAAAAATTAGCATATAGCGATTGCGGCGAAATGAGATGAGCCAGCAGGGTATATAATGCTCCTACCCAATGCTCTTCTCCAGGATCTGGTTCTACGAATACTTTATTAACCAGGTGTTCAATTTTTGCAATTTTAATTTCATGTTCAATCTTACTTCTTATCCCATTGATTACAAACCGACCTCTATTTTGAAGTCCATTCTTACGGTTTTCAAGCTGCTCAATTGCAATTTCTTTTTTCTGGGAAGTATATTCATTTTTTAATTTTTTAATTAGCTGATCAAAAACAGGCTCTTTACTTCGTACTTCCTCAAAAAATATTTTTATCTGTTCTAAAAACTTTTTACTATTAATTAATATTCGTGCATCTTCAGTGATAAAGTTTCTATTCATCACTAAATCAAAATTACCATTGATTATAAAGACATAATGACGTTTTCCATTATCTCCAGATAGGACTTCATAATCGCTCATCTCACTATTTTCATAGATTTGATCGTACTGACAAACTTTAACGCCCTGTGAGCATATCAATGTCCCTCTATGATCTACTAAACGAATCCCAGAACGTTTTCCATTTGAACCTTGTCTATCCAGTTCCTTATGCTCATCTAGAACTTTACGATTACCATCAATTGCTAAAATTAGGCAGTAATTTCTTCCATCTACATGAATATTTTTTGCATAACGAGAATCCCCTCTAAAACTCAGTATTCTTGATAGTTGTGCTGGAGATTTAAAATATTCACGACATTTATGTAGATATGGATAGCCTGGATTAATAGGTTCTAGCGAACCTAACATTAGTGAACCTGTGACAGTCCAAAGATATAATTCGCATTCATCCTTATATCCTTGTTCTTTTTCAAAGATTCTGCTTGCGGCTTGAGAAAACCCAGTATATTGAGGACGCAATATCCTTACGTCTCCATGTCTTGTATTGAATCTTATATAATTTCTGATATAAGATAAATCACCTTTATCTGTACCATAATAATAGGAAAAATCTTTTACATTAAGACCTTGAATAATGATCATAGTTCCTGTGAAAAATTTAGTCCTAAAAAAATCTTCATTTAATTGATCAATAACCAGTTTTGTTCTTTCATCTGGTTGCACAAATATTTGTTTGAAAGTTTTCCATATTTCTGATATTTTTTCTGATTCTAAAGGATAATGGGGAGTTAAATTCTTTTTAGGATTATCAATACTTTTCCATCTCCAAGAATTTTCATTCCTACAGCGAGTGATTATATCAAATCTGTTTGAATCAAAACAAAGCTTTGCTCCTTGGCATTTATAACCTATAGCATTACCAAAATCTTTAGTGGATATACCAATAGAGAAAAAAGATTCATAAGGAGTGATTTCGTTTATTTGTTCTGAATCACTTTCACTCAAACCAATTCCATTATCAAAGAATATAAATCCTTCGTACTGCAACAAAGGATATATATGTATTATAGAGGCATTAGCATCATAAGCATTAGATACTAGTTCACGAATTACTTCACAGGGATCTTTACGGTTTTTTGCAATATCAGCAAAAATATTTTCATAAGATATGCGGGATCTCTTTTCTTGCATATAATTCTCCTTGGCTAAATATCTCTAATGATGAATATCCAAAAAATATAGGGGGTAAAAATTACAATATCTTTACTCCCTATTACGTAATAATAGCAAATTCTTGACCTTGCGCTACAGGATATTTATCCAAAAACTTCTCTTACTTAGTCAATAATGAGCATCAAGAAAACCATTTTATTGCGTGAATGTATTTAATTAGCTTATATCCTAACTTTCCTCATTCCCCAATCTTTGCAACAATTCCTCACGGGATAAATTACCCAAAGAAAGAAGTAACTGAGTGCGTTCAGAAATAGGAAATTTAGCAATCTTTGCTACCAAAACGCCCTTCCAGAAGAGAAGTTATCAAATAAAGTTCTGCTTCTAACTTTCCTTCTTGCTTCCATTCTTCTATTTGTTGTAAATAAGCTGGTGATAAGTTCATAATTACTTCCTCTTCTTCCCTACTTAAATTATCTCTCAATTCTAAATTCTTGCGCCAGTCCGCTAAAATTTCTAACAAATTCTCTCGAAAAGGGTTATTTTCTGGTAACTCAGTTAACTCCTCCACTGCTCTTTTTTGCGTTCCTCCTTTTCCCAAAACTCTCAACCATAACGTATCCTCATTTTCTGGTAACTGATGAATAACAACTATTGCTGTTTTCAAAATATTCGGCAGAAAATAAACACCTTGAACCCAATCTTCTGCAATTTCAGTTGCACCTAAACCCGTAATCATCCGAGATGAAAAAGTAGGTGTTAAAATCCATAAAATCGGTAAATCTGATTCTGCAATGTTTCTGTTTTCACATTTTGCTTTCCTGACAACATCGCCATGAACAGCATATAATTTAAGTAAACAACTGCGAATTTCTATTTCTGATGGTGGGTTGCGAAAAGGCTCAAATAAACATTGAGTTTTTGCCATCTTTCCTAATAAACCTAAAGGTAGATTTTCCTGAGTTTGAGAAGAAAATGGTTCAAACCAAACATCTATTTCTTGAACTTCGCTTTTAACTTTTTCGCTTTTTTTAATAGTTCCTAGAGGTGTTAATAATTCCTCTAGATATTCTTTGGCAAATTGGTCATGAGATTGTCGAGTCATTTGATTATATCAAAAATCATGTTACAATACTCTTTATGCCTATCACTTATTAACTAAATAAACGAACTATTAACTCGTATTACACAAATACCTGGTCAATGTGGGGGTCGTCCTTGCATTCGCGGAATGAGAATTAGAGTGAGCGACATTTTAGAAATGTTAGCGGAAAATGTCAGCGTTAGCGAAATTTTAGAAGACTTTCCCGATTTAGAACCGGAAGATATCCAAGCTTGTCTTGTGTTTGCTGCACAACGAACTGAATTTGTCCGGTTAACAGCATGAAGATTTAGATTGATGCACAGTTACCCCCAACATTGGCAAGTTGGATAACAGATACTTTTGCTATAGAAGCATTTTCATTAAGAGATATTGGGTTACGTGATGCTAAAGATATAGAAATTTTTGAAGCTGCAAAAATCGCTAATGTCATCATCATGACGAAAGACAGTGATTTCGTTGATTTGGTTTGTCGGTTAGGAATCCCTCCTCAAATTCTTTGGTTAACTTGTGGAAATGTGACGAATCGCAATTTGCGTCAACTTTTGACAATTACTTTACCTGATGCTTTGGAACAATTACGACAAGGAGAAATGATTGTGGAAATTAGTAATAGTCGGTAAATAATTACTTTATCTTAAATAACTCTCTAACTCCCATAATCACACATCTCATGCCAATTCAAGAAAATCCTAATCCAGATTTCTCGTAGGGGTTTAGCAATGCTAAATCCTTACCCACCGATCATTTCTTATCATCAATATTTTTTATGTATTTGTACCAAACTTTTGTTTTTATCTTTTTTATTCCTTTGCGCCTTTGCGCCTTTGCGTGAGATATAAAAATATGGTTCATGAAAATCGCTATAACATCGTTACCAGGTTCAACCCAGTAACGATATTTAACGATAATTATGTTAGCTTTGCGCTACAGGTTCTTTCGCCAAAAACTTCTCCAACTCAGTCAAAGCATCAGCATCAACCTTAGTCTGCATTGGACAGAACTTAGGCCCACACATCGAACAAAACTCAGCCGTTTTATAGATATCTGCTGGTAAAGTTTCGTCGTGATATTCCTTCGCTCTTTCTGGGTCTAGAGACAACTCAAATTGACGATTCCAGTCGAAATTATAACGAGCTTTAGAAAGTTCATCATCTCTATCTCTAGCACCTGGGCGATGTCTAGCAATATCCGCCGCATGAGCCGCAATTTTATAAGCAATTAAACCATTTCGCACGTCTTCAGCATTAGGTAAACCTAAATGTTCTTTAGGAGTCACATAACACAACATTGCTGTCCCATACCAACCCGCCATTGCTGCCCCGATCGCTGATGTAATATGATCATAACCAGGAGCAATATCTGTAACCAAAGGACCCAGAACATAGAAAGGTGCTTCCGAACACTCTTCCATTTGCTTGCGGACATTGAACTCAATTTGATCCATAGGAACGTGGCCAGGCCCTTCCACCATCACTTGGACATCATGTTCCCAAGCCTTGCGGGTGAGATTTCCCAGGGTTTTCAGTTCCGCTAATTGGGCTTCATCTGAGGCATCATGGGTACATCCTGGGCGCAGGGAGTCGCCTAAACTGAAAGAAACATCATATCTTTTGAAAATCTCAATGATGTCGTTGAAATGGGTATACAGGGGGTTTTGTTTGTGGTGATGCAACATCCACCGCGCCAAAATTCCGCCACCACGAGAAACAATACCTGTAATCCGGTTTCTGACTAAAGGTAGATGTTCAATCAAAATTCCCGCGTGGATGGTTTGATAGTCTACCCCTTGCTGGGCGTGTTTTTCGATGATGTGGAGAAAGTCGTCAGCAGTGAGATTTTCAATTGTGCCGTGAACGCTTTCTAAAGCTTGGTAAACTGGAACTGTCCCAATGGGAACAGGTGAAGCGTTGATAATTGCGGTACGAATTTCATCTAAATTACCGCCACCTGTGGACAAGTCCATCACGGTATCTGCACCGTATTTTACTGCCAAGTTAAGTTTATCAACTTCTTCTTGCAGGTTGGAAGAGTTGGGAGAAGCGCCGATATTAGCGTTAACTTTGCATTTAGAAGCGATACCGATCGCCATCGGTTCTAGGTTAGTGTGATTAATATTCGCAGGGATAATCATCCGTCCCCGTGCCACTTCTGCGCGGATAAGTTCAGCAGGCAGGTTTTCCCGCTTGGCTACGTATTGCATTTCTTCGGTGATCACACCCTGACGGGCGTAGTGCATTTGCGATACGTTAGCTTGTCCACGTCGCTTGGCTACCCATTCTGTACGCATATTACATTCCTTAAATAAACAGCTTCCCTCCGCTGGTATTACCCAGACTCAGGTGTTAAGGGTTTGATCTCAGCTTGTTTTCCCAAGCACCCCTAGCATGAATGGAATTGTAGCATTTTGGTTATATTTGGGGGGCGGGGTGTTATAAATTGTGAGGATGGGTGTTAAGCTCTAGTTTCGGAATTTCGTTTAGTTATGGGTACTTGCTTGTATTTAGATAAATATTTTTTTCACGCAGAGGCGCGGAGGCGCAGAGTAAGAGCGCAAAGAAGATTTATTATTTACTAAGCTATTGCTTGCAAGTTAGCAAAATGAGTTGGTTTGCAATAGTTTCTAATTAAGGATTTGGCGTTTTCTCGTTTTTCACCTGTGAATAAGTTAAATATTACTTCTTCGTTTTGAGAGTAAAGATGTAATAAGCCAAAGTCTTTAATTCGTGATAAATGCTATAAAACGGTACTATTATTGCTTGTTCATACACCCAAAATTTACCAGTTATGGGTGTTTTATCTCGTTCTTCTGAACCATCACCAGAAACAAATTATAAAACTATTAAAGGTGCTATATATTCCTGCCACAATACATAAGAACGGCGAAATTTACCGTTTAACATCGGTGGTACATTGGCTACATAAAACCAATCTGGTGCTTCTGCGCCTTTTTCTGGAGGATCTGTTAAACGCCAATAAATACCGCAATCTTGACCGATCGCATATAATCTAGTTGAATATTATGGTACTACAGTGCGATCGCGTACAGCGCTCTGTAGGAATCGCTCTTTTGAATTACGAATTACGAATTACGAACTATTTAAATGCTTCTTGAAGTTGCTCTAGTGTCAGAGATTTAACTAAACTCAATGGTAGCGGTTGCTGACTAATAGTATTAACGTAATCTGCACTCAAGTAGGGCAAGTAACTCTGCTGTTCAGCGACATAGGTTTGCAAGAAAGGCACACTTAAAGCTTTGACATAGCTACGTGCTAATTCGGGATATAAACCAATTACCTGTATAGGAAGAGGCACAACTGTATTCGGTGATTCTGCAATAGTAGAAAAGTGTGTGCCACCATTAATCAGCACTAAATACTTATTTGGTGTTGTTAACCAGGTAAAGGGTATAATTTGTTCTGGTAAAGCCGGAGCAATGGTATCTGCACTGCCAGATATAATCATCACTGGAATTTTAATTTGGCTGAGACTAGCTGACCCCATAATACTGCTATTAATAGGGTCAATTGCAATTACTGCCTTAACTCGTGGGTCGAATAAATTATATTCTATATTTGGTAGATTTATAGCCAAACATTGAAGTAAGAGGGAAAGATTTAGTGAATTTTTTATATCTGGGCAATCTTTTTTTAATTGCTCAAAATTAATCTTTGCCCCTGCTAATGCTAAAGCTGTATAGCCACCAAAAGATTGTCCGATAACTCCTATTTGTTGTAAATTTAAACGCCCTTGAAATGCTGGGTTATTTTGAGATAACCGAGTTAGTTCATCTAACAAATACTTCACATCTAATGGTCTGTCAATAAACTCTCTGGGGCTAGTTACTGTCTGTGACTTTCCTGCTAATAGAGCTTGCAATTGTTCTGAATTACTACCAGGATGCTCTGGAACAGCAACTACAAAGCCTGATTGAGCAAGATGTTCAGCCAGGTAAGCAAAACTACTTCTATCAGAACCAAGTCCGTGGGAGATGACAATAATTGAACGCGGATTTAAGACATCGGGTAAATAGATATCGGCAGGAAAAATGCGGTTGCGAAATTGATCATTGAGTGTGATAGTTTGCTTTTTCCATGTGAAATTTCCTAGTTTTTTGATATCTGCTAAAAGTCCAGCAGTTGGATTAGATGTGGTTGATTTAAGTTGGGATTTTTCGTTAATATGTGCTACTGCGTTTTGGGTTTTATTTACTAAATCTTGTAATGTAGCTGCAATTTCTAAACTCCGGTCTAAATTAATTGAGATTGATCTTGTGGGAAATTTGCGTAATATATTTAAAAGCGTCAAATTATTTGGTTCTGTGGCTGCTAAAATGAGTGCTGCTCTAATTGCATAGAATCCTGATAAACGAGATTCTGTTTGAATAACTTCTCCCAATCTTTCTAATAATCTCTCACCAATTGATGTATAAAGAAATTGCGAAATGTTTACTATATTCAAGGGGATAGAAGTTACTAAAACTTTTCTCAGTTGAGTTAGTTGTGTTTGGTTGGCATACTTAGCATATACGGCTAAATCATCATCTATTTCGCCTGTTTTGGCATATTTTTCCAGTGAATCAATCGGTATAGATTCTTCTAAAATACCGGCAGAAAGGGTTAATCGCTCTGCACCTAAAACAGGATAAGCAGTTAGTCCAGGTAATAAACCTATACTAAAAACCCCGCAAGCTAATTTGGTCCAAACAATCCGTTTAGTTATGAGATAAGCCATTAAACTCCACCTTAACCGGATACTGTCGAGCCACCTTTTTGAAATTTTTCCCACGCCTGTTTGAGATGAGTTGGTGCGGGATTATTAGCATCATAGACCACAATCACATTTGTTAGCTTCCTTCCGGCAGGAACTAAAATTTTACTATTTGCAGCTAAAGCTCTTGATGCTCCCCCATCTAAATTCATCGCTTCATAGCAGCCTATGGCTTTCATTGCTTGGGCTTCTTGCTGTAAATTGAGATTAACTTCAAAATTCACCAAAAACAGCTTTGTACCATCTTTAGAAAAACCAATCGCTGTCCTTGCACCAGTACCTAAAACCGCAGGATCTTTAAAACCTTCAATCGCTGGGTTCAGCCAAATTTGACCTTTTCGCAACAGTCTAGGACCACAGGTGATAGAAAACCAATGTTGATTCCATTCTGGTTTTCCGTCAACTCGTGCTGTCACCATTTCGGGTTTATTCCCAACACCCAAACCCAAGGTAGTACCAAAGTTTTCCCACTGACTGTATTTGAGAAATTTGCCTCCTGCTACCATATTACCCATAACTGTTTTTTGGGCATTTTTAGCAAAAAACGTACCATTAGCGACGACAGTCGCACGAGAACGGGCAACCATGTTGTTAAACTCTTCATCACCGCTGGCTTTTTGCATGGTGTTAGCCAAAGCTGCATTATTCGCCAAACCAATGGTTATGAAAGTGTTGGGGTCAGTTAGGTCTACAATAGTTTGATAGAAGGGAATACCGTTGACTTTGCTTTTCTTTACTTGTACAGTTTGGGCGGTGGTAGGTAATGCCAGTGTGAGTCCTTGAGCTAAGGTAGCACCCCCCAGAAATAAAAAAGACCTGCGACCCATTTTAGAAATTGGCATAATTCGTAATTCGTAATTCGTAAGTTGTAATTTGTAGTTGATGATGGCAGATTAGGTTTTGACCAATGACCAATGACCAATGACCAATCACTAATGACTAATGACTTTAAGTATATTATTTTTCATAAACCCTATGGAGTTCTAAGCCAATTTACCCAGGAATCTCCCCAACACATTACTCTGAAAGACTATATTGATGTTCTTGATGTTTATGCTGTGGGGCGTTTAGATTGGGATAGTGAAGGTTTACTATTGTTAACCAATGATGGACAATTACAGCATCGTCTCTCTAACCCGCAGTTTGGACATAAGCGTACTTACTGGGTACAAGTAGAACGCATTCCTGATGCTGAGGCTATCAATAAGTTATGCACAGGGGTAGAGATTCAAGATTATCGGACTCGACCTGCCCAAGTTCAGCTATTTTTAGAAGAACCTGCGGTCAATGAGCGCAACCCCCCGATTAGATTTAGAAAAAATATTCCTACAGCTTGGCTAGAAATGACTCTCACCGAAGGGAAAAACCGTCAGGTGCGACGTATGACTGCTGCGGTAGGGTTTCCTACTTTACGATTGATCAGGGTGAGTATTGCCCAGCTACAATTAAATGGTCTACAACTAGGTGAATGGCGCGACCTCACACCCTCAGAAATACAAGACCTGAAAAAATCTCGGATTTAACACTTTGCAAAGCTACGATGGTAATCCAGAATTATTCCTGAGAATATCTGTTGGCTATTACAATTGATACTGCCACTAATATTCCCTGGTGAATCCACAGCCTTCAGGGTCAGTTAATTGTGGCACTTTGGATATTAGTGGCTAGAAGCATCTTAGAAGGAAAATCAAGGAATTTCCAATATGCTGATTTGCCCTCACTGTAAATTTGAAAACCCTAATGACAATAAGTTCTGTCAAAAATGTGGCACGTCCTTAATTCACAGGACTTGTCATAAATGTAGTGCAGATGTGCTTTTAGATATGCAGTACTGCCAAAACTGTGGTGCTGAATGTGGCACAATTTGGTGGGCAATTATTACCCAAGAAACACCTGTTGCAGTTTCAGAAGTTGAAGATGGGAAATTAACACAACATCAGGGAAGTACAAACTCTCAGCCACAATTTGCGGTAGGCTCATTTTTAGACAGGGGGCAACGTTATCAATTATTGGAACCGTTGCCAAGTCCAGAGGTTATTGCTGCTAATACTGAGGTCAAAGTCAGGGTTTTAGATTGCCAACCCTATCAAATATCACCTATTGAGGCAGTGCTAGATAATGAACCACAGGGGTTGATTGTACCTTCGGTGAGTGTCATTGGCATTCCTCCTTTGGCTCAAGCTTATGTGACGTTACAACCTGAATGTTTACCAGGAATACCACTAATTCACGATGCTTGGCAGCAAGATAATATTCAGGTTGTTTTGATTGAAGACCGTTCCCATTGGCAGTTGTTACTAGATGCCTGGCAAGATCAGGAAACCCATCCGTTACAGATTTTACACTGGTGTTATCAGATGATTCAACTGTGGGGGATACTGGAACGGGTGAATTGTCGCCAAAGTTTGTTGGAGTTATCGAATCTGCGACTGGATGAAGATCAAACGCTGGGATTACAACGGTTGTATCTGGAAACAACTGGGGATAATTTGTCACCAGATGCGGAAGAGCCTTTAACTATCAAGGCTTTGGGACGGGTTTGGCACGCTATATGTAAAGAGTCTCAACGCACTCAACTTGGTTCGGTTGTGGAAATCTTGGAGGATTTAGAAGCCGGTAAGATTGAAACTTTGGAAGAATTGCGATCGCGTTTACAAGACATAGCTATAGAGCTAGAACCACCTTCCCCAGCTGATTTTAGTTCGACCGCAACAAATAATACTACTTCGCCAACTATGTTGCAAGATAATCATCGGGAGGATATTGATAAAAACGAAGACGCACCAACCATGATCCTGTCCATGCAGTTAAAGAGTGTAGAAAATACAGGACGTACTGATGTAGGTCGTCAACGCAATCACAACGAAGACTATTTTGGCATTGAAACCAGCCAGCAAAAACTCGAATTACCCAGAAGTCGCATTTTGCAAGCACGAGGTATGTATATTCTGTGTGATGGAATGGGGGGACACGCTAGTGGTGAAGTGGCTAGTGAGTTGGCAGTTAAGACTGTGCGACAATATCTACGACAAAATTGGGTTTCTGAGGAACTACCAACGGCAGAAACTATCCAATCAGCTGTTTTTCTCGCTAATCAGACGATTTACAATCTCAATCAACAAGATGCCCGTTCTGGTGTTGGACGCATGGGTACTACCTTGGTTATGTTGTTAATGCAAAACACTAAGTTAGCAGTTGCTCATGTGGGAGACAGTCGGCTCTATCGTGTCACTCGTAAGCGCGGGCTAGAACAACTCACTGTAGATCACGAAGTTGGTCAACGGGAAATTGCCAAAGGTGTAGAATCTACCATAGCTTATGCCCGTCCAGATGCCTACCAACTCACCCAAGCTTTGGGACCACGAGATACAAATTTTCTCCATCCTCATGTAGATTTTTTCGAGATTCGTGAAGATACGCTGCTACTGTTGGTTTCGGACGGTTTATCAGATAATGATTTATTAGAAAGTCATTGGCAGACTCACCTGGAACCGCTACTTAGTTCTGGCGTTAATCTGGAATTAGGTCTAAACGACTTAATTGATTTAGCCAACGAACACAATGGCCATGACAACATTACAGGTATACTTATTCGGGTAAAAGTATGCCCTAATCAACAAAGTTTTCCATAAATTAACTCGTTAGCAATTTCTGTTCCATAACCATCATGAATTTTCCGTTTGAGAACTCCACAAAAAGAAATGCCCAATGTCATTCTGTTCACGAAGTGTGGCGTTAGCCATACGGAACGAAGTGTAGTGAAGAATCCTCCGAGATGCTTCGTTTCGCTTTGCTACACTCAGCATGACAAAACAGGATCATTTATTTTGTGGCTTACTCTTTGAGAAAATTTATGATTGTGAATTTCTTAACTTTTAGGTTGTATTGTGGTTACTCTGACCCTATTAGACACGCAAGATAAAACTCCACTCAAGCAGTGGTGCTTTGAGGGTTCCACCGTGATTCGCATTGGTCGAGCGGTGGATAATCACGTAGTTTTAAATGATAGCTTGGTTTCAAGGTATCATCTCGAACTTAAGCAATTTAGTTCTGGTAGTAAGGGTGATGCTTGGCAGGTAATTAGTCAAGGCACAAATGGCACTTTTCTTAATGGTACTCTAGTAACGAAAAGTACACTGCCAGATGATTCTTTTCTGGAATTAGCACAAGGAGGTCCTCTACTCAAATTCCAACTTCAAGATACACCAGAACCAACTGCTTCACCTTGGCAGCCAATGCACAAGGAAATTCAAAACACCAGTGCTGCTTGTACCCATGAAGGTAACTCTCCGGCTAATTTATTTTGTGTTCACTGCGGCCAACCGCTCTCAGTTAAACAGCAAATTCGCCATTATCAGGTTTTACGAACTCTAGGACAAGGAGGTATGGGTACTACTTACTTGGCTTGGGATGCCACAGGTTTAAGTACGAGTGTACCGCAACTGTTGGTATTAAAGGAAATGAATGCTGATATGGCTAGAATTGCCAAAGCTCAGGAATTATTTGCACGGGAAGCTAATGCGCTGAAATGTCTTAATTATCCGGGAATTCCTAAGTATTACGATTTTTTTGTGGAAAATGGCAAAAAATACTTGGCTATGGAATTAATTCATGGACAAGATTTAGAAAAACGTATATATAATACTGGGCCTGTTACACCCAATCAAGCGATCGCTTGGATGGTGCAAACTTGTGATATTTTAGAGTATCTCCATGGCCAAGAACCGCCACTAATTCACCGTGATATTAAACCTGCTAACTTGATGGTGCGGAGTGCTAATAATCGTGTTGTAGTGTTAGATTTTGGTGCTGTCAAGGAAACCGGCACCGCACCAGGGACAAGAATTGGTGCAGAAGGTTACTGCGCTCCTGAACAAGAACGAGGACAACCTCTCATACAATCCGATTTATATGCTATTGGCCCAACAATGATCTTTTTACTCACAGGGGAAAATCCTTTGAAGTTTTATCGTCAAAGAGGAAGGGCTTTTGGCTTTGATGTCAGAAGTGTTCCTACCATTACGCCCCAACTCAGAGAAGTGATTGAGCGGGTTACGGAAAGTCTACCACGCGATCGCTATCAAAGTGCCAAAGAACTGGCTAAGGCATTAATCTCCGCTACCAGCTAGAAAAATCTGGTTAGCAGTTAAGTTCAATTCTGGGAAAGCAGGTGAAATTATCCAGTCATCTCCTCTGAATGGGTTCATTTGATACTCATCCCCAACTAGAGAACAAACTGATATGGTAGGCTGTTTGGGGTCACTCACAAATTTAGTAGCACCAAAAGGCTGGTAATCTACTATCCAATATTCTTTAATTCCCATTTCCTCATAATCACTATATTTTCTATAGTAATCGACTCGCCAATTAGTACTGACCACTTCGATGAGTAACGGGACTGAATCACCTTGAGTAACTGTTGATTCTTTTTCCCACAGGGGTTCATTGACTAAGTTTCTAGGGTCTATCAACAAAACATCTGGAGAATAAGCTGATTCGCTTGTCGGTGGTTTAACTAATGCCTGTTTGGGAATAAAGTAGGGAAGATTGAGTCGGTAAAACTCTACTACGAGTTTTGTTACTAAAAACCCGGTACTTCTTTCGTGTTTTCCCAATGGTGGATTCATCTCGACAATTTCCCCATCATGCAGTTCATAAAACCTACCTTCTGGTTTCCATTGAATAAAATCCTCAAAGGTTACTAGTTGGGTTTTAGGTAAGGCTTGAATCATAATTTACAAAGCTCGTGGTTCATTAGCTAAAACCAAAAGTGCTTTCATTATTGCCCATAGTTTAGGCTACTGCAATGCAGAACAATCAAACTGAGTTAGTCAGTTAAAAAGACCGGATGGAAAAAAGTCTTCATGGTCACGGTCGTTTTATCCGTTCCCAGCCACAAGGTAAATGAGAATGTGGAACTAAATGAAGAGATTGATAATGGGTTAGCTTTTCCCAGTCCCTAATCCCTAGTCGTCGTCCCAATTTTCTACGGCTAATAGGTCAGCAACTGGATCTTGCACACTAAAGCCAAAGTCTTCGAGTTCCTGTTTCCAATGCTGCCAGTCATTGCCATATAGCAAGGCAATTTTCCAGATGCTATCGGTGGGCTTGATAATATTCGATTCTACGAGTGATTGCACGTTACGCTGCAATTTCACCATAGGGTGAATTACTTGCTGAGTCATAACCTCGATGTATTACTGATTTTATTTGGATGAATGCCTAAATTAAAACTACTTTCCGGTTGGCAAATGTTACTGGTGCGTAGGGCGCTTTATATTTGGCAAAGTAAGTCTTAACTTTTTTAGTATACCATAACAAAATCTAGTCAATTACTAGTAAATTCGGTTTTGTACGGTAATTACGACCACAGAACACCAGTTGTACTGAACAGCCATGCCTACAGTTTATCCCTCCAAGGAAGCAAGCATTCGACTGAGCTTACACAGAAGTCTAAGCGCCATCGGAGAGAGTCCAGCTATCGCCATAGCCAATTTCAGAATTTACCAGTCCTGAGAATTGCCATGATAGCTCAGTCTCAGAGAAATGGGAAAATTTTATTTTGGTGGCAAAATCCATAGTTTACGGGCTACTTCGCAGTTTTTGACAAATGAGAATATTTGCAAGTATTGAATTTGAGATGAATTTCAACACTATCAGGACTCACGCACTGAAACGGAAAACTGTCATTCTGAGCGCAGCGAAGAATCTCTCCAGAACTTGAAACGCCTATTCTACAGTTCTCAACTTGGCTGAGTGCGTAAGTCCTAACTATCTACACGATAGCAAACTTCTGGGGATTTCCTTATGGTTATTAATTCTTTATATCCTTAATCTGCGCCTTTAGCTATGAATGATATTTTTTGTGCAGTTGTGGGTAATCTGAGGGTTAGGAGAGAAAGATTGCGGTTAGTTAAGTATTTGCCGCAGTAAATTTTAACGCATGGCAATTTCCAGCGACGATTACTTGATTAAGCGTGGTAAGCAGATTGAACGTAAGAAAAGAATTGTTACATATATTGGACTGTTTTCATTTTGTGGTTCAATACTTTTTGGGGGTGTAACTACTATACAAAAGGCTTGGGAAAGTCCCCAAGCATCACCAGTACAATCGGTGGAGACTGAACTCCAAAAACAAGTAAAAGGTTATGAGTTGGTTTTACAGCGAGAACCAAATAATCAAGTAGCACTGGAGAAACTATCTATGATCCGGTTGCAGTCGGGGGATAAGCAAGGTGCGATCGCACTCATGGAGAAGCTAGTCAAGCAGCATCCAGATAGGCAAGATTATAAAGTCGTTTTGGGGAATATGAAGAAGAAGGAGGAGGAAAAAGCAAATTAAGAAAAAACCCACAGCGGTTGTATCATTGTTTAATTTATTTAAATTTTGTATTTGAGGGATAAATGCTAACACAAATACCTATGGTAGATTTAACGCAAACCTGTAAGATTTGTCACTGTACATCTCATTATTTTTCTACAGCTAAAATTCTCCAAAAATATGACGTTAATTATTTTCAATGTTCTAACTGTGGTTTCGTACAAACTGAACATCCCTATTGGTTAGATGAGGCTTATTCAGAGGCTATCACTGCTAGTGATGTTGGCTTGGTGTATCGTAATAATATGATGGCCAATATTACAGGTAAATTGCTAGCCAATTATTTTGATCATCAAGGCAAATTTTTAGATTATGGTGGTGGTTATGGGCTTTTTGTACGCTTAATGAGAGACAAAGGGTTTGATTTTTATTGGTTTGATAAATTCTGTAAAAATATATTTTCTCAAGGATTTGAATTACAGGAAACTGATAAACAAAATTTAGAAATAATTACTGCTTTTGAGTTATTTGAACATCTAACTAATCCTTTAAAAGATGTAAAAGAAATTCTTGATTTATGTCCTAATATATTGTTTAGCACAGAATTGCTACCAAACAATAACCCCACACCAGATAAGTGGTGGTATTATACTCCCCACGAAGGTCAACACATTTCAATATATACTCAGAAATCCCTAGAAATATTAGCCAGTAAGTACAATCTTCAACTATATACGGATGGTAAATCTTTACACTTATTGACAGCAAAAGTAAATCTACCAGAAAACTTATTTGAATCACTAGCAAAAAACGAATTACAATCTCCTAATAAAGAATCGCTTTTATATCGTGATTTTAATCAAATAGTTAATAGTATTTTACTAAAAACTAGAGGATTAAATCAATCCCGAACTTTCTCGGAAAGTAAGCAACCACTTATTATTATTGATGGTGTATTTTTCCAACTATATCAAACAGGAATTGCTAGAGTTTGGCGAAGTCTCCTGCAACAATGGGCAAACACCGAATTTGCTAATTATATCTTAGTGTTAGATCGAGATAACACAGCACCTAAAATTAGCGGTATTCGTTATCTTACTATTTCCCGCTACGACTATAAGAATACAGAAGCTGATCAAAAGATGTTACAGCAAATCTGTGATCAAGAAGAAGCAGAATTATTTATTTCTACCTACTACACTACCACCATAAATACCCCTTCAGTATTCATGGCTTATGACATGATTCCCGAAGTATTGGGGGGGGACTTAAATGAACCTATGTGGCGTGAAAAACATAACGGCATTAAACACGCTTCTGCTTACATTTCTATTTCTGAAAATACAGCTAAAGACTTAAGTCAATTGTTCTCTGATATACCATTAGAATCAATTACTGTTGCTCATTGTGGTGTAGATCCTCTTTTTTCGCCTGCTTCTGAAACTGGAATCAACACTTTTAAATATAAATATGGCATTAACATTAATAAACCATACTTCCTCTTAGTTGGTACTGGTGCTGGTTACAAAAATGGTATTTTGTTCTTCCAAGCATTTTCACAACTAGCCAGTAGCTACGGATTTGATATTATTTGTACTGGTATTGGCGGAGTGTTAGCGCCAGATTTAAGAACCTACACATCAGGTAGTGCTGTACATATGCTACAGCTAAGTGATGAAGAACTAGCAGTAGCTTACGCTGGTGCAGTGGCACTAGTTTATCCTTCTAAGTATGAAGGCTTTGGAATGCCTTTATTAGAAGCAATGGCTTGTGGTTGTCCTGTGATTACCTGTCCTAATGCTTCAATACCAGAAGTCACAAGAGAAGCAGCTATTTATATCAATGATAATGATGTGGAAGCACTGACAAATGCTCTGTGTGAAGTTCAGAAACCGAATATTAGGAAAGCATTAATTACCGCAGGTTTAGCACAGGCTAAAAAGTTCTCTTGGACAAAGATGGCGCAAACTGTGAGTTCGGCGCTAATTAATGCAACTTTGTTATCTTTAAATCTCAGGGAAACTAATTTAATTATATTCCCTGATTGGTCAAAACTAGAAGATGAACTAGCTTTAGAGTTGGCAGCAGTAATTAAAGAATTAGGTACTCATCCTGATAGTGACAAAATCACTCTATTGATTCACACCAGCAATATTGATACTGAAGAAGCAGCAATGTTTTTATCAAGTATCACTATGAATCTATTATTGGAAGATGATTTAGATATTACTGAAGGATTAGAACTGTCTCTTGTGAGTAATTTGGCTACAATGCAGTGGGATGTTTTATTGGATCGTGTCTCTGCCAGAATTACTTTAGAACACGAAGATGAACAAGTATTATCACAATTATCAGTTGATAAAATACCATCTTGTGAAATTCATAATTTAAGCAAGCAACTAAATGTTATTTTAAAAGAAAAAGAACTGATTAGAAACGAGCTTGACCCAAATTTTATTACTTACAATATCAAAGAAATTCCTATAAAGCTTCCCAAAGATCACGCTTTGCCATTCTACCAGGCTAGGTTTAGACTTTATGATAAATTTATTGGTATTATCGCTAAACATTTACCTAACAGCCAAGATTTTATAGTTGACATTGGCGCAAATGTCGGTGATACAGCTGCTCTTATGCTGCAATATTGTTTAAATCCCATTATATGTATAGAAGCTGATGGAGAATTCTTTAGTCTTTTGAAATTTAACCTTTTAAAATATCAGCAGAGAATTACTTTTGTAAATTCTTTTGTATCTAAAAATGGACATAAAAACGTAGAACTGGTAAAAAATAAGGGTACAGCAAGAGCAGTAGAAACAGAAAATAAACTTATAGAATCAAATTCGTTAGAATCTATTCTTGAAAATTTAAACTTAGGCAAATGTGTACTTTTAAAAACTGATACAGATGGATTTGATTTTGAAATACTACTTTCTTCCTTAAGCAGAATAGAAGAAGATACTCCTATACTTTATTGGGAAAATGAAATTTCATCTATAAAAGATATAGAGCTTGCAAAAGAGTTGCTTAAAAAATTAGCAGCTATGAATTATACAAAATATATTGTCATAGATAATTTTGGTAATCCCCTAATTTACGAAGGATCTTCTCAATTAGTGGAACAGATGAACGAATATCTTTTGAACAATATTTATACTAAGAATAATACTTTTTACTACACAGATATAGCTGCTTTTCCAGATAGATATAGTCATCTTATTTTACCCATTACATCTGAGTATAATAATTTCATTAGAAGTTCAAATTTATATCCATAATTTCTCGTTTGGTTTGAAAGCTAAAAAAGTAGTTTATTAATTTAGCCATTTACTATAGAGAAGATAGTATTATCATCTTCTTGTATGAGTTAGTCTGTCAGGTATTTGAATTTATAGAAGTTTATCTTTACAGACTTTTTTGTTTAGCTGCGAATTTCATTCCCCTGGTATTTATGCTTTCCCTTCAACAAATCTAAATAGAGAAGAGTTAAATAATGGAAGTAAACAAGTTAATTAACGCAAATGAAAAAGAGGTAGAAAACATACCTCTGAGTAAACAAAGCAATATAAATATAATCGTTTTTCCTGATTGGAAACAACCCGAAGAGTCACTGTTGCTAGAATTAGAACAAGCCATTAAATCTGTAGTAAATCATCCTGAAAGTCATCAAATGACATTGCTGATAGATACAAATGGTAGTGATATCGAAGAAGCCAATTTATTTTTATCTGCTGTGGCTATGAATTTACTCATAGGAGAAAATTTTGACATCACTACTGAATGCGAAATTTCTCTACTAGAAGGTTTAAATGAAAATGAAAGAGATAGTTTAACCAATTTTATTTATGCTCAAATTATTCTACAACATCAAAATCTGCAAGCATTAGGATTATTTGGTATAGATAAAATTCCAGCCTATGAAGTAGAGAATTTTAATAATATTCCACTGAGTAAATTGATTTTTGATTTAAGTAATAGATTATTTCAAGAAGGTAAATGGCAATCAGCTAGTCAACAATACCAAATACTTATACAAATGTATTCGGTAAATGCGGAAGTTTATTGGCATTTAAGTCAATGCTATAGAAATTTGAACCTATTAGATCAATATTTTCAAACACTTGCAGCAGGAATTAAAATTCATAATACTGATCCTAGATTACATTTTTCATTAATTATAGATTTGCGGCTTAATGGACGTAATCAAGAAGCAATTGCAAGTGCAGAGAATGCTTGTCAATTATTACCTGATGATTATACATTTCAAATTCTTAAATATTTAACAGTCCCGACAATCTACAACAACCAAGAAGAAATTAAATTTTATCGCCAGAGATATACAGAAGGACTAGAAAATTTAATTCAGAAAACATCTTTAAAAACTCCCGAAGAACGAAGTAATGCTTTAGCTGGAATAGGTAGATTAACTAACTTTTACCTCTCCTATCAAGCTCAAAATGATGTAGATTTACAACGCCAATATGGACAGTTAGTACATGAAATCATGGCGGCTAACTTTCCCCAATGGGTGATACCTTTATCTATGCCAGAACTTCAGAAGCACGACAAAATCCGCATTGGTTATGCTTCTAATTATTTACATTCTTATAGCGGTACACTTTGGTTAACTGGTTGGTTACGTTACTGTGAACATCAAAATTTTGAAATTTACTGTTACTATACAGGTAATCAGCCAGATCCAATTACTCAACAATTTAAAGATAATAGCGACTTTTTCCATCATATTCCTCACAACTTACCAGCAGTTTGTGAACAAATAATTGCAGATAAACTACAGATTTTAGTTTATCCAGAAATTGGCATGGACGCGCCAACTATGCAAATGGCAGCTTTACGACTGGCACCAGTGCAGTGTGTAGCTTGGGGACATCCTGTAACAACGGGTTTACCAACTATTGATTATTTTTTATCTAGCGAGTTAATGGAAGGGGAAAATGCTCAAGAACATTACTCAGAAAAATTAATTCTCTTACCTAATATTGGTGTTGCTTATCCTAAACCCTATATTCCCCCAGTTATTAAAACTCGTTCAGATTATGGTTTAAGTGATGATGATGTAATTTATTTATGTTGTCAAGCGCCTTTTAAATATTTACCACAATACGATTTTATATTGGCAGAAATTGCTAGTCGCATTCCCCAAGCCAAATTTGTATTTTTACGGGGTACTGTATTAAAGCCTCGATTGCAACGTGCTTTTGCTGTGGTAGGACTAAATAGTGAAGATTACTGTGTCCATCTTAATATTCCAGAACGGCTAGATTATCTGATGATTAACCTATTATCAGATGTTTATCTTGATACATTTACTTGGTCTGGTGGTAATACTAGCCTAGAAGCGATCGCTTGTAATATCCCTATAGTAACTTGTCCTGGGGAATTTATGCGTGGTCGTCACACAGATAGCTTTTTGAAACTGCTAGGAATAACTGACACCATAGCTAACAATGAAGCAGAATATATCGAAATCGCTGTTCAACTAGGATTAGATACAGCTTGGCGAAAGAGCATTGTAGAAAGAATGAGTCAGAATCAAGACTGTGTTTTTGATGATAAAACCTGCGTGTTAGGTTTAGAAGCATTTTATAAACAGGTTGTGGAAGAGAAATGAGCTTCAATCTCGTAATACAATATCAACTAGAGAAAGAATTTAAGTCAAAATTTACTTTCCCAACTTTCGTCTAGTTCAATATCACGGTTTAAAACTTCTGTGATGTCATAAGGACAGTTTAAGGGAAAATCTAAATCAGTTTCTTTGGTAGCATCTAAACTGGCATTCAGATAAACTTTTTTGAGCCAGTCATCAGCAAGATATTTTTGCAAACTAGGACTATCTTCTAAATAAAAAGCAATATTATTTCTCTCTCTTTTAATGGTTATTTGCCAACTTCTAGAACGTTTTTTTGGTTGATAATCCCACTTGAGTAGATGATGAATGATTAAACGCAGACTACTAAGGAGTTTATCTCTTTCTCGTTTTGACAAATCTTTAATTTCCTCCACTAAGTTTTCAATGTCTAATTCATGGAATTGTCTTTGTTGTAATTTTGCAGCCATTTCTTCAGCCCAATAAGCATAATCTTTGTCATAAAGACTGGTCATTTATTTTTACCTCATGAATGTTTCTCAGGATACCAATTATCATCTAATAACTGTTCTAAGGAATAGGGACAATTATCAGGAAATAGATTTGATGATAATTCTGTTTTTTTGCTAACTAACTTTCGAGAAAGTTGATAAATTTCCTCTAACTCTAAAATTAACTTATTTTTTAAACTCGTAGTTAAATTATGGTTTAAATCATATCTAAAAGCAATTATTTCTCCCTCCGAATGGGAAAAATTTCGATCATATTCCTGATGCCAATATTGTAGCAAAAGAAGATGCCTACAACCGTAAACTAAGCCCTTTGGTTAAAGATTAACATAATTTTAGAATTTCAACTATCAATGTACTTTAACCACATTTGCTGATAAGCTTGTTCCATTTCACGGGTGAACTGTTTACCATTCCAAAGGGGTGCAGTTTGACGTGACTTTAATAATTTCCAATGAATATCTTTTCTTAAATCGGCATCTTTTCCTAAACGCACACCCCACTCTATATACTCTTCATCACTCCAAGCAATACCTTCACTGATACCCGCATTCACCATCATTGTATAACTATTGCGGGCTGAAAATTGCTCTCCCACTTTCGTGACTAAAGGTACACCCACCCATAAAGTTTCCATAGTTGTAGTTGCACCATTATAGGGATAGGTATCTAAAACAATATTGGCAATTTGTAAATTAGCGCGATGGATGGCTGATGAGGGTACTTTATTCAAAAAACGTAATCTTTCCTTACTTACTCCCTCTGCTTCTGCAATTTGTTCAAAAAATTCTCTCACCACTCCTACATCTTTATTAATATCCTTGATGAGAAAGTAGCTATTGGGTACTTGTTTGAGAATTTTCATTTGTAACCGCACATTATCAGGGTTACGCTTATAACCTGCTTGGGCGCTAAAGTAAATAACTGCATCATCAGGAATTTCTAAATCTTTCCTGGTTAAAGTTGGTACACCAATTTCAAAACCATCAACTGCTAAATAAGTATTTGGTAAACGCCAAATTTTTTCACTGTAATATTCTTGAGCATATTCTGGTAAAACATAATTATCAGCAATATAGTAATCAATAGCAGGTATACCAGAAGCATCCCAGCCTAACCATGTTACTTGAATTGGGGCTGGTTTTAATGCGATCGCTTCACAAGTATTTTTAGAAGTCATACTATCAAGATCAACTAAGATATCAATTTCATCTTGATAAATTTGTTCGGCAATTTCTATCCCATCCCGACCTAATTTTCTGACATGATCTGAATTTTGCTCATACCAATCTTGTAGAAAGTCATGAATATGAGAACGGTAAGTAGCAAAATAAGTATAAATTTCAAACTCTTCTCTATTATGATGTTGATATAACCATCTGGCTAACCAACCTACTGAATGTTCTCGCAAACAATGGGAAAGATAACCTATTTTTAGTTTTTTCTTGGGTGTTTTTATTCTTTGAGCATTAGCGAGAGAGTAACGGTTATATTTTTCTTGGGCATAAAATTGAATGCTAGTTTGACATAATTTAACAATCTCATTATGCAAAAAGCGATTTTGTCGAGCCGCATCACGCAGATAGGGCAGAAGAGATGTACAGTGCATTAGACTGTAAATGGTTTCACGATCTAAAAATAATTGCTGTTCAATAAGTTGAAACAAATGATGTTCATATTTTTTTATAAATGGCACTGCTTCAGTCCAAGTGCCACCAGAAAATAGTAAAATATTTAAAATCACATAATTAGAACACAGTAAATCAGGTAGACTTTCAGATAAAGAATAGGCTTGGTAAGCGAACTCAACTGCCACATCAAATTGATTAAGCTCTTGATAAAATTCTGCTATAGAAGTAAGAGCCTTTAGATTTTTAGGTTCTATCTGAAGACATAAAGTACAGTATTTAATAGCTAAGTCAAAGCGACTACCTTTAAAAACTGCTTGATTGGCAGTAATATGAAAATACTCAATTAGCTTTGAGGTTTCTTCAATATAAGGAGTACAAACTTCTGCAAACTCTAAAACCCGATCTAAACAAGGATATTGTTTTAAAGCTTCTTTTAAAACTAACATTAAAAAAACAGTATCAATATTTATGTTATGATTTTGCAATCTCTCAATTAATCCTAACTCTCCTAAATCATTATTGTTGATCCTATTTAACTTTATAGATAAATATACTATCTTTAATAAATTGAAAATATCATCAGGATTTATTTCCCGAATATGCTGACGAATTACCCAAGATAATTCATATTTGTCTAAATCTTCCTGGAGTTGTGCTTCAGTAGCTAAAATACTAATTAATTCCTGAGTATACTGCTCAATTTCTGTTTCTTCCTCGTCAAGTAGGGCTAACATCCAAACAGTTTGTGCTTCTGCTTCTTGAGCATTTAATAATAAAGCTAGTCCTAAATACCAAAAGTACTTTTTTATTGTTGGACGCTGTTCAGTTAATTCTTGATAAAGATTTATTGCATTAACATACTGTCCATTAGTAAAAAATTTAAAAGCTTGAAATTCTTGATTTTTCATTTTTTTAGTGACAGTAAAAACATAATTTGTATCACGGATGTGTATTTATTTAAATTTATTTTGTATAAGCTAAATTTATAAGTTTTTAGTGCTTATTTTCTGTCACATACTTTTGCCACATTTGCTGATAAGCTTGCTCCATTTCACGGGTGAACTGTTTACCATTCCAAAGGGGTGCAGTTTGACGTGACTTTAATAATTTCCAGTGAATTTCTTTTCTCAAATCAGCATCTTTTCCTAAACACACACCCCACTCTATATACTCTTCATCACTCCAAGCAATACCTTCACTAATACCCGCATTCACCATCATTGTATAACTATTGCGGGATGAAAATTGCTCTCCCACTTTCGTGACTAAAGGTACACCCACCCATAAAGTTTCCATAGTTGTAGTTGCACCATTATAGGGATAGGTATCTAAAACAATATCGGCAATTTGTAAATTAGCGCGATGGATGGCTGATGAGGGTACTTTATTCAAAAAACGTAATCTTTCCTTACTTACTCCCTCTGCTTCTGCAATTTGTTCAAAAAATTCTCTCACCACTCCTACATCTTTATTAATATCCTTGATGAGAAAGTAGCTATTGGGTACTTGTTTGAGAATTTTCATTTGTAACCGCACATTATCAGGGTTACGCTTATAACCTGCTTGGGCGCTAAAGTAAATAACTGCATCATCAGGAATTTCTAAATCTTTCCTGGTTAAAGTTGGTACACCAATTTCAAAACCATCAACTGCTAAATAAGTATTTGGTAAACGCCAAATTTTTTCACTGTAATATTCTTGGGCATATTCTGGTAAAACATAATTATCAGCAATATAGTAATCAATAGCAGGTATACCAGAAGCATCCCAGCCTAACCATGTTACTTGAATTGGGGCTGGTTTTAATGCGATCGCTTCACAGCTAATATCCGCAGTCATACTATCAAGATCAACTAAGATATCAATTTCATCTTGATGAATTTGTTCGGCAATTTCTATCCCATCCCGACCTAATTTTCTGACATGATCTGAATTTTGCTCATACCAATCTTGCAGAAAATCATGAATATGAAAACGGTAAGTAGCAAAATAAGTATAAATTTCAAACTCTTCTCTATTATGATGTTGATATAACCATCTGGCTAACCAACCTACTGAATGTTCTCGCAAACAATGGGAAAGATAACCTATTTTTAGTTTTTTCTTGGGTGCTTTTATTCTTTGAGCATTAGCGAGAGAGTAACGGTTATATTTTTCTTGGGCATAAAATTGAATGCTAGTTTGACATAATTTAACAATCTCATTATGCAAAAAGCGATTTTGTCGAGCCGCATCACGCAGATAGGGCAGATAATATGTACTATTAAGTAAACGGTAAATCTTATTCCTCCCTAAATTTGGCTGTTCTGTAATTAGCTTATTTAAACAATTTTCATATTCCTGTATAATTGGAATAGCTTCATACCAACGTCCACCAGAACGCAATAAACCCTGTAATACCATGATATTAGCATTGATTAAATCAGTGGTATTAGTTGCTAAATCATGTATTTTTTTAGAAAGATTAATTCCTTTGTCAAAATTGCCAACTTCATAATAAAAAGTTGCTAAGTGACTGAGGACTTCTGAGATAACATCTGGATCTGGATAATTGATGTTTAAAGCTAATTCAGCATATTGAATTGCTAAATTAAACTTGTGTCCTGCGTAAGCTGCTTCCGTAGCAGTTAACATTACGCAGTGAGTCAGTTGTAAGGAATCTAAATAGAAAATACAGGCTTCAGGAAAATCTAATATCCAAGGTTCAAACCATAATATTTTTAGTGTTTTTTTAAGGACGGAAAATAACAATTCTCTATCTATTTCTTCAAGTTCAGAATTTAAAAGTTCAATAATGCCTAATTCCTGAAAGCTATCTTGAGTCAGATTTTCTAAATCTAAAGATAACTTGATTATTTCTAAAATATTATTAACTTCACCAGGATAAATTTCTTGAATATGTTGACGAATAACCCAAGCAATTTGATATTGTGTTAATTCTTCTTGTCTTCCTGCTTCTGTTTGTAAGATTTTAATTAATTCATAAGTCCACTGTTCAATTTGTTCTTCTTCTCCTTCAAAAATTGCTAACATCCAAGTAGTTTGTGCTTCTGTTTCTTTACCTTGTAAAAGTAAGGATAATCCTAAATACCAGTGATATTCTTTTACTTCTGCTTGATTATTAATTAATTCTTGATAAAGTTCTCCAGCTTGGAAATACTCACTTTGCTGGAAGGTTTCAAATGCTTGTTTTGCTAGAGATTGGAGATTATTCATAATTGTGAAAACAAAAATAAAAAACAAAAAGTAGGTAAAATAATTACCTACCTTTACATTAATTTAGATGAAGCTATCTGTGCCATATCCTGAGAACTAAGATAGTTTTCAAAAGCATTTGATAAACTATCTTATTCAATTGATTTAAAGTTACCTGAACATTTTGGTATTACGGAGTTAGCAGCAGCATCAACAGTTGCACCACCGGCTTCATAGGGGCCTGCATCTTTTTTCTGGCACAAGATAGCAGTTGTTGTAGAAGCACCACCAGATTGAATTAGGTCAGTAACACCGATAAAGGCTCTCAGGTTTATAGAGTTGATTGGCTCGGCAATATTTCTAACACCAGTAGTTGGTGTCAAAGCACCTCCAGTTGCACCCTCGAGCTCGTATGTATAGTTGGTAGTTTGTGTGAGAATACCTAGACCCATTTCTCCAATATCACTAGCAAACTTCTGGTTTTCTAGATAGAATGTTTGTTGACCTCGGTTCATGGAACCAGCATATTGTTTACCTTCAGATTCTCTGGCTTTGTTCGCTTGGTTCAAGAAGGAAGGTAGAGCGATCGCTGATAGAATACCAATAATGATGATTACAACTAACAGTTCAATTAAGGTGAAACCTTCGTTGTTATTTTTTTTGCCGAGGAGGTGTTGGATAAATTTAGCTTTCAGTTCAGTTTTCATAGTAGTTTTCCTTGGGGTGAAGTATTGTTTTTTCCCTTGTGCTAATAACTTACCCACATCTGATCAGTTTCATATCACTCCACGAATTTTTTTTTTTACTAGATGGAAGAAATAGACTAAAAAGCTTATTTATTAAGGCTTACAGCTATTTAGTGTTTGGTGAAAAATCTGGCATGACACGACCAATCTGACTGAAATATAGAATTAAGATTGACGCTCTAACATAATGCAATCAAAATCCTCTAGAACCTGTAACAGCTTTTGTAATATTTGAAAAACCTTGACTTGATCTGTAGGTTCTGCTGTCAGAGGATCAAGAGGCCTAAACTTTTGCCAATGCTCCACTAGGGACATCATTGGTAGAGGTTTGTCAAACACAGGTAGCAAGCAAAGAGCCATTGAGCTATCTATATAGACAAATTCCTCTGTTAAAGCTAGATATTTACGGATAGGAAAAGTTTTACCTAAGCTTATACAAGCAATAAGGTCTGTTTTGAATTTAGGGTGTTGGAACTGAGGATGCATATATACTGTTGCATTTTCCCAATCAGACTCAGTCCATTCGGAAAACGGGACAACAGTAGGTGCTGTTTGAGGATGACCACACCAAAAATTTAGCAGCCTATGAATAGGATGGAGAAGTTCAAATAAATGTAAACTATCTTCTATGGAGATTTCCGGTAAGCTCATTCCTAGAAAAGCAGGTAAATTATCTGGTTCTTTGAATAGGTTCATCAAGTCCCATTGTCGCCAGTTGGTCATCTTGATAAACTCTAAATCAGCAGCCCTCAAAGCTGAAAAAATATCATTAATGGTGTAACCCTTATCCCCTTGGAATAAGTAGTTCATGAGAATATTCTCTTTTTTGTCCTCTCCTTCATAGCCAGGACTCCACGTTGTAGCTTTAAGATTGACATTATCCTTTAAAGCCTTCATGGTATCAGTGACGATTTCTATTTCTAAATCTTCTGGATTTCCATCCATCAAACCCATCAGCGTAAAGACTTTTTGAGCGCGAAAAATATTGGCTCTCTGAAGTGAACTATGTAGATTGCTACGAATGATGCCTTCCGGCTTTAAGACAGCTTTCATTGCTTGCAAAGCCACAGCTATATCAGGGAAAAGATAGAGAACTTCATCACAATTAATATAATCAAATTGATAATTTAGTTGAGGTAAATCATATATTGACAAAACATGAAATTCAGCATTATCAAAACCATGATATTCCAAACGCTGCCGTGCAAGTTTAACCGACTCTTCAGATATATCAACACCAACTATTTTCGCACCAGGATTTGCTTCGGCTAAAACTAAAGATTTATACCCAGTACCACATCCAGCATCTAAAATTACTTTGTCTTTGGTATCTATAACTTTTTGGTTCCTTAAGTAGTAAGGTGTAACTAAGTTATGAATGTAGAGTAAATCAAGACTATCTTTAGGTGATTTATCTAAGGGAATTGTGGGATAGGGAGAGCTATCAAATTGTTGGCGAATTTTTGCCCATAAATCTGATGTTGAATTTGTCATGTTAATCGCTCTTAATAGTCTGTTGATTATGATACTTGCTGATATTTATTGGTCATGTAGAGATATTTGAGACAACGTCTCTACATTTCTAGTTGTCTTTTGGCAGATATACAGATCAATAACAGTATGCCCCAATAGTTGAAATTTATATCACCATCAGGACTTTCTCGTTCCTATACTCTGTATGGGAATTCTAGAAGGCTCTGCCTTTAGTGACAAGAGGCAGAGCCTCTGTGATGGCATTCCCAGCCGGAGACTGGGAACGAGATATCTTGTTGTTATTACCACTTCTCAATTTATGCTATATTAAATTGGTTAAACGTAGTCGTTATGAGTTCGGATAAATGTATGACTAACCCCATAGTAGAAAACTTAGTAATTATCGGTTCTGGTCCGGCAGGTTATACGGCAGCTATCTATGCGGGACGTGCTAATTTAAAACCTGTTGTCTTTGAAGGATTCCAAGCGGGGGGTTTACCGGGGGGACAACTGATGACAACGACGGAGGTTGAGAATTTTCCTGGGTTTCCTCAAGGGATAACAGGCCCGGATTTGATGGATAATATGAAGGCGCAGGCTGAACGCTGGGGGGCAGAGTTATATACTGAGGATGTGATTTCTGTTGATTTGAGTCAGCGTCCTTTTATTATCCGATCGCACGAAAGGGAAGTAAAGGCAAATAGTATAGTTATCGCTACAGGTGCAACAGCCAAACGTTTGGGTTTACCTAGCGAACATCAATTTTGGAGTCGGGGTATTTCTGCTTGTGCGATTTGTGATGGTGCAACTCCAATTTTTCGAGGTGCAGAGTTAGCGGTTGTTGGTGCAGGTGACTCAGCAGCAGAGGAAGCAATTTATTTAACTAAATACGGTTCTCCGGTACATATGTTGGTGCGTTCTGAGGAAATGCGGGCTTCTAAAGCTATGCAAGATCGGGTTTTGAGTAATCCAAAAATTCAGATACATTGGCACACAGAAGTGGTGGATGTGTTTGGGAATGATTTTATGTCGGGGGTGAAAGTCCGCAATAATCAAACTGGGGAAGTGAGTGAATTACCTGTGAAAGGGTTATTTTATGCTGTTGGTCATACGCCCAATACAGGCTTACTTAAGGGACAATTAGAACTAGATGAGGTGGGATACATTATCACTAAACATGGTGGTGTAGAAACTAGTGTAGATGGTGTATTTGCCGCCGGGGATGTGCAAGACCATGAGTTTCGGCAAGCTATTACAGCTGCGGGTACTGGTTGTATGGCGGCGATGTTAGCGGAAAGATGGTTATCATCAAAGGGTTTAATCCATGAGTTCCATCATCTACCAGAAACAGCTGTTAATGAATTAGAACCTCAGCCAGAAACACAGAAAATGGAAACCGAAGGGGAGTTTAATTTGCAAGCTACACGCCATGAGGGTGGTTATGCTTTAAGAAAATTATTCCATGATAGCGATCGCTTGCTTCTCGTCAAATACATTTCTCCTGGTTGTGGCCCATGTCATACTCTCAAACCTATATTAAATAAAGTAGTGGATGAATTTGATGGTAAAATCCACTTTGTCGAAATCGACATTGATAAAGATAGAGACATTGCGGAAAATGCCGGAGTGACAGGAACTCCAACGGTGCAGTTATTTAAAGAGAAGGAATTGGTAAAAGAAGTTAAGGGTGTCAAACAAAAAAGCGAGTATCGACAGTTGATTGAAAGTAACCTGTAGGCTGATATTTCTCTTGTGGAACAGGCATCTTGCCTGTTATGGGCGGGCAAGACTTGTACTGAGCTTGTCGAAGTATGCCCACCCCACAAGAATTATATATTTTTTTATCTTGTTTATCTCGTTCCTAGTCTGAGACTGGGAACAAGTCTTAAGCCCCAGTCATTTATTTTCCATGACCATTACAAAACGTCAAATACCGAGTTTTTTAAATTTTGCTAAATCTAACCTATCCCAGCGATTTATGCTGATAGGTTTAGCTATGACTCTATTTTTTATCTTTTTAGCCTTTTTTGCACCTGTATTACAGGGTTGGGGGTGGCTACAAAATCCTAAAGAATTTCTCTCTAACCCTATTCATGAAGCACCTTCACTTAAACATTGGTTTGGTACGAGTCGTTTAGGTTATGATGTCTTTTCTCGGACTATATTTGGTGTCCAAGCGGCACTGCAAGTAGTGATATTGGCTACTGCACTAAGTATGGTAATTGGTGTACCTTTGGGGATGGTAAGTGGCTATTTGGGCGGAAAATTAGATAAAATATTGCTATTCCTCATGGATAGCATTTATACTTTGCCAGGATTATTACTTTCCGTAACACTAGCATTTGTGGTGGGGAGAGGAATCTTAAATGCTGCGATCGCAATAAGTATCGCCTACATCCCTCAATATTATCGCGTAGTTCGCAACCACACCGTCAGCGTCAAAACCGAAGTCTACATCGAAGCCGCACAAGCAATGGGCGCTTCTACCTGGATTGTCCTGTCACGTTATCTATTTTTTAACGTCATTCAAAGCGTTCCCGTCCTCTTTACTCTCAACGCCGCAGATGCCATATTAGTTTTAGGCGGTTTAGGATTTTTAGGGTTAGGATTACCTGAAGAAGTCCCCGAATGGGGATATGATTTAAAACAAGCTCTGGAAGCACTACCCACAGGCATCTGGTGGACTACCCTTTTCCCTGGTTTAGCAATGACAATTATGGTTGTAGGGTTATCACTACTTGGTGAAGGGTTAAACGACTTTGTAAATCCTCGTCTAAGAAGAGAAAATAAGCAATAGTCATTGGTTATTAATCATCTAAACAGAACTAACAACTGACGGTAGGGGTTCAGCAGTACTACACCCTTACAACTAGCAAACGAAAACTAACAAATACAAGAGTTTATTGTGAAAGATAATATTACTTTAATTGCTGCTGCAACGGGTGGGTTAATGCTTTCTGTAGCTTTATCTGGTATTTTAAAAGGCGCACCTGTGACAGATTGGCAACGGGTAAGTCATAATTCATACCCAGTGGCGAATGTGCGAATTATTAGTAAAAATCAATAGACTTGGTAATGGGTAATGGGTAATCAAGTAATTGGTATTGATTTGGGGGGAACTGCAATTAAACTAGGGCGATTTACAGAAAATGGTAATTGTTTACAATCTTTAACTGTGGATACTCCCCAACCGGCAACGCCAGAAGCCGTATTATCTGCAATAGTGGATGCCATATCTCAAATTGACCCAGATAATCAAACTATAGCTATAGGTGTAGGAACTCCTGGCCCTGCTGACGCAACTGGACGTATTGCTAAAGTTGCCATTAATTTGGTAGGATGGCATGATGTACCTTTAGCAGATTGGTTAGAAGCAAAAACTGGAAAACCAACCATTTTAGCTAATGATGCTAACTGTGCAGGTTTAGGGGAAGCTTGGTTAGGTGCTGGACGCAATTTCCCAAATCTGATTTTACTAACTTTGGGAACTGGGGTTGGTGGTGCAATTATTCTTGATGGTAAATTATTTGTTGGTCATCAAGGTGCAGCAGCAGAATTAGGTTTAATCACCTTAAATCCCGATGGGCCAATGTGTAGTAGTGGTAATCAAGGTTCTTTGGAACAGCATACTGCAATTTCGGCTATTCGTCGTCGCACTGGTAAAGAACCAGCAGAATTAGGCGCACTTGCCCAAGCAGGAGATGCCCAAGCATTGAATTTTTGGCAAGAATATGGCAAGGATTTAGGAATTGGTATAACAAGTTTAATATATGTTCTCACACCACAAGCAGTAATTATTGGTGGTGGTGTCAGTGCCAGTTTTGAATTTTTTCTACCATCAATGCAAGCAGAAATTGAAAAGCGTGTTCTACCTACTTCGCGTTTAGGTTTACAGATTTTACTAGCAGAACTTGGTAACTCAGCGGGAATGGTAGGTGCTGCTAAATTAGCATTGACGAAGATCAAGATAGGGGAGTGATTGGTGATATGGGGAGGTTAATAACCCAATTACAAATTATCAAAATAAAATCCTGTGTGTTTTTGTAGGTAGTAAATAACCTTTGCGTAGGATTCTGCATTATTTGTAGGGTTAATAATAATAGGAAAATTAATATCTGGTAGCCAAAAGGTTAATCTACCATTTTGCTCCTGACAGAAAGAACTAATGTAGTTAAGATTAATTACATAGTCTTTTCTCTCGTATGTTATTTTTACCCAATAAGCATTGTCTGATTCCACTCCTTGGGCGTACTCTATATATTTGGAAATCTTCTGATAATCTTCCCAATTACTGTGCGGGTTAATAACTATAGGTATGTAACTATTGGGTAACCAAAAGGTAATTCTACCGTTCTTTTCATAGCAAAAAGTATTTACACGGTCAACATTAATTACGTATTCTTTCCTTTGATCTTGTATTTTTACCCAGTAAGCCACAAAATTGCCTCAACACAGACTACATATTTGTTTGTATCTCCTAAAGTAATTTTACCCAAATTCTGATTATTGCTACATTTTGTATTTTCAGGTGAACTACCCACCACTGCAAGCGGTGCAGCGGGGGCTTCAAAATCGGCGAGGGTGTGAGGGATTAAAAAACTTGGACTGGCTTTGGTGTGGTTGGGGTGGGATGAGTGCGGGAAATGGTAGCTTGCATGAATCCTTTAAATAAAGGATGGGGACTACTAGGACGGGATTGAAATTCTGGATGGAATTGACAAGCAAGAAAGAATGGATGATTGGGTAATTCGACAATTTCGACTAAACGCCCGTCGGGAGAAGTTCCACTGATAACATAGCCAGAATCTAACAATGGACTACGATAAACGTTGTTAAATTCATAGCGGTGACGATGACGTTCGTAAATTACTTCTTCTTGATATAAATCAAAGGCTAGTGTGCCAGGTATAACGCGACAAGGATAAAGACCTAAACGCATTGTTCCGCCTAAATCTACTACATCCTGTTGTTCAGGTAATAGGTTAATAACTGGATCGCTGGTGTAAGGATCAAATTCGGCGCTATTAGCATCGACTAATCCTTGGACGTTTCTCGCCCATTCAATCACAGAGCATTGCATTCCTAAGCATAAACCTAAGAAGGGGATTTGGCGATCGCGTGCGTATTTAATTGCCGCAATTTTACCATCTATGCCTCGGCTGCCAAAACCACCGGGGACAACGATACCATCAACACCTGCAAGATAGTTTTCTGCGGGTTCATTTTCCAAAGCTTCTGAGTTTACCCACCGCAAACGCAAATCGCCATGAGTAGCAATAGCCGCATGACGTAGGGATTCCACCACAGAAAGGTAAGCATCACTTAAACGCACATATTTACCAACAATGGCAATTTCGATGCTGTATTTGGGACTATACATCCGTTCTACCATCGTTTCCCATTGCGTCAAATTGGGTTGACGTTGTTCCATTTGCAGTAAATCTAGGGCTTGGTGTGCCAGTCCTTCCCGTTCTAACATTAGCGGCACTTCATAGATGCTACTAGCATCTTGGGCAGCGATGACACATTCTACTGGCACATCGCAAAATTCTGAGAGTTTTTGTTTTAAACCTACAGGGATAGTGCGATCGCTCCGACATACTAAAATATCTGGTTGAATGCCTATTGATCTAAGTTCCTTCACAGAATGTTGTGTTGGCTTGGTTTTCATCTCACCCGCTGAGGCTATCCAAGGCAACAAGGTAACGTGCATATATAATACATTCTGCCGTCCTACCTCCTTACGTAACTGGCGAATTGCTTCTAAAAATGGTAGTGATTCAATATCGCCCACAGTCCCACCGATTTCAGTAATTACTGCGGAAGGATTAGTTTCTTTAGCAACTCTCAGAATCCGATCTTTAATTTCATTAGTAATATGAGGAATTACCTGTACAGTGCCGCCATTATAGTCTCCACGGCGTTCTTTATTAATCACTGACTGATAAATCAAGCCAGTAGTAACGCTGTTTAATCGAGACATTGAAGTATCAGTAAAGCGTTCGTAATGTCCCAAGTCCAAATCTGTTTCTGCACCATCTTGGGTAACAAAAACTTCCCCATGTTGAAAGGGACTCATCGTACCTGGATCGACGTTAATATAGGGATCAAGTTTGAGAATAGATACCGAATAATCCCGCGATTTCAGCAATCGTCCCAAACTTGCTGCTACAATGCCTTTACCAATACTGGAAACAACGCCTCCAGTTACAAAGATAAACTTAGTCATAGTATTTTCAATTTCTAGTAACTTCTAAAAATACATCCTGTCTGTGGAAAGATAAAGCCTATACCTGAAGGCTAGTGAAACATAGCACAAGTAACTAACTAACCAGTTAAAAAAGGTTTAAAAGCTGCTCAAACAAGCTTTCATCCCTTTTGCGTTCTGACTACTTGCATTAGTATGAAGGATGAATCGTAACCCAATGATAAATCGACGTGTTTTGTTCCGATTTATGGGCTTTTTTTTCATGCTTCATTCTTTATCCTTTATTACTCATTGTCTCACAGTCACCATCGTAAAATCTTCTGTGTTTTGCCGTGAAAAAAGTCTTAGGATTAGTAGTATTTAACTTTCTCTTCACTTCCTCCGTGGCTTTAGCACAAAGTTCTCTTCTAGTAGTTTTTCCCCCTACAAACTACCAAACCAGTACAGAAAAAATCTTTTTTATCGGTACAGCACTAGCAAATAGACAAGTTCTCATTAATGGTAAGCCGATTAAACGCAGCAAGGCTGGTCATTTTTCTCCCAGTTTACCTTTGCAGTTAGGGGAGAATGTATTTAAATTCCGTTACCAAAATCAAGAACGAGAGATTAAAGTAACACAGCTTTCCACTCAACCAGAATTCCCAGAGGGCTTAGGCTTTGCTAAAGATTCTCTAACTCCTGCTGTCGATATTGCTAGATTACCGGGAGAACTGATCTGTTTTGGGGCTGTTGCACCTCCTCAAGCTAGTGTCTCTGTCAAGGTGGCTAATCAAATAATTCCCTTGTCACTACAACCGTCACAGGCTCAATTACCTGCTAATTCCAGCGTATTGATAGGAAGAAATCAGCCAACTACCTTTAGTCCTAGCAAATATCAAGGCTGTACAACAGTGGCCAAAGTTGCCGATTTAGGACAACCTCTATTTAGTTTGACATTGAATGGTAATACTGCTACTCAACTTGGTCAGGGCAAAATTCAAATTCTGGAACCTGCACAACTTCCAGTTACTGAGGTAACAGCAGCATCAGGTGTGACTCGTACTGGCCCTAGTACTGATTATTCTCGACTGACACCATTACCAAAAGGAACAAGGGCAACAGTTACAGGTAGAGAAGGTGATTGGTTACGCTTAGACTATGGAGCTTGGATTAATAGTAAAGAAACTAAGATTATACCAGATGCAGTGCAGCCACAAACAGTAATTCGTAGTGTCGGATATCGTCAGCGTGCAGGTGAGACAGAGATACTATTTCCCCTACAAGTGGCTGTGCCTGTGAGTGTGGAACAGGGTGATTCCTACGGAGCGCTTCGCTATCGCACTTTTAGTATCACTCTCCACAATACCACTGCCCAAACAGATACCATTCGTTTGGATGACAACCCCCTCATTTCTCGTCTAGATTGGCAACAGGTGACTCCCAATCAGGTCAAGTACACCTTGAACCTCAAAAAGCTCCAACAGTGGGGTTATAAGCTGAGATATGACAACACAACCCTGGTGTTGAGTTTGCGCCATGCACCTAATATTCACAACAGAAAACGCCTGCCTCTATCTGGCATCAAAATTGTACTTGATCCAGGACATGGCGGTAAAGAATCTGGTTCAAGTGGAATGAAGGGATATTTGGCAAAAGATGTAAATTTGGTGTTTTCTAAATTACTGCGAGATGAGTTGGTACAACGTGGTGCAGTGGTGGTGATGACAAGGGAGGATGATCGAGATGTTTCTTTAGTGGAACGTCAGGAGATAATTAGTCAAGAAGAACCTACCATTTCTCTTTCTATCCATTACAGTTTTTTACCTGATGATGGTAATGCCGAAAAAACTAGGGGTTTAGTTAGTTTTTGGTATCATTCCCAGGCACACAGCCCCGCTATATTTTTACATAACTACCTAGTTAACAAACACCGTGAACCTTCCATTGGTGTATTTTGGAATAACTTAGCCTTGACTCGTCCCAGTGCTGCACCTGCAATGTTATTAGAATTTCGTTTGATGACTAATGCTGACGAGTTTGAGGAGATAGTCAACCTTCAACAACAAAAGAAATTAGCTAAAACGTTTGCTGATGGGGTGACTAAGTGGTTTAAGATGGTGAAAAAGTAATTACGAATTACGAATTACGAATTACGAATTATTCTGTTACTATCATTAAATATTTTGTATTTTAGCTGTGAAAAAACTTTTAGGATTAGTATCATTTAGCTTTATTTTTCCCTCCTCCGTTGCTGTAGCACAACCATCACTTTTAGTGGTTTATCCTCCAGCCAATCACCAAACCAGTACAGAAAAAATATTTTTTATCGGTACAGCACCAGCAGATGGACAAGTCCTAATTAATGGTACACCTGTTAACCGTAGCAAAGCTGGTCATTTTGCCCCTAGTTTCCCCTTGCAGTTGGGAGAAAATATATTTAAAGTTCGCTACCAAAATCAGGAACGAGAGATTAAGGTAACAAGGCTTTCTACCCAACCTCAGTTACCAGATGGGTTAGGTTTTGCTAAAGATTCGCTGACTCCTGCTGTTGATATTGCTAGACTGCCTGGAGAACTGATTTGTTTTAGTGCCGTTGCACCTCCTCAAGCTAATGTTTCTGTGAAGTTGGCTAGTCAAACTGTTAATCTTTTACCCCAACCTTCAAAAGCAGAATTACCCGCTAATTCCAGCATTTTAACCGGGCGCAATCAGGCTACTATCTCTAATATTAGTAAATACCAAGGTTGTACAACAGTCGCAAATCCTGGGGATTTGGGACAACCTCTATTTAGTTTGACATTGAAAGGTCAGACAATCACCCAACTTGGTTCGGGAAAAGTGCAAATTCTAGCCCCAGAACGGTTAGCCGTCGCTGAGGTAATAGCCGCATCAGGTGTAGCACGGACGGGGACAAGTACCGATTATTCTCGACTGACACCCTTACCACAAGGAACAAGGGCAACCGTCACAGGTACAGAAGGTGATTGGTTACGGTTAGATTATGGGGCTTGGATTAATAGTAAGGAAACCAAAATTATACCCGGTGCAGTTCCCCCACAAACAGTAATTCGCAGTGTGGGCTATCGTCAATTAGCTGGAGTAACGGAGATGCGTTTTCCCTTGCAAGTGCCTGTGCCTGTGAGTGTGGAACAAAGCGATCGCACTTTTGCTCTCACTCTCTACAATACTACTGCCCAAACAGATACAATTCGTCTGGATGATGACCCCTTAATTTCTCGCCTAGATTGGCAACAGGTGACTCCTAATCAGATTAAATACACTTTTAACCTCAAAAAGCTCCAACAGTGGGGTTATAAGCTAAGATATGACAACACAACCCTGGTATTGAGTCTGCGTCATGCACCGAATATTCAGAATAGAAAACCCTTATCTGGCATCAAAATCTTACTTGATCCGGGACATGGTGGCAAAGAATCTGGTGCAATTGGTCCAACGGGGTATCCAGAAAAAGATGTGAATTTAGTAGTTTCTAAATTACTGCGGGATGAGTTAGTACAGCGTGGTGCAAAGGTGGTGATGACAAGAGAAGATGACCGGGATGTGTCTTTGGTAGAACGTCAGGAGATCATTAGTAAAGAAGAACCTGCGATCGCTCTTTCCATCCATTATAATTCTCTACCTGATAATGGTGATGCGGAAAAAACCAAGGGTTTCGGTAGTTTTTGGTATCATCCTCAATCACATAATCTCGCAATATTTTTACAAAATTACGTAGTTAACAAACTTCGTAAACCTTCCTATGGCGTGTTTTGGAATAATTTAGCCTTGACTCGTCCCTCTACTGCACCTTCGGTATTATTAGAATTAGGTTTTATGAGTAACCCTAATGAGTTTGAGGAGATAGTGAACTCTCAAGAACAGAAGAAAATGGCTAAGACTTTAGCTGATGGGGTGACTGAATGGTTTAAAACTGTGAAGTAAGATGATGAAATCATCTTTGGCTAATTACTTACAATAACTTTTTTCCTATTCCCTGTTACATAGCTATAGGAATTTTCACAGTAAAAGTTGTTCCTACTCCGACTTTACTTTCCACCAAAATTTCTCCCTGGTGTCTTTCTACGCATTTTTTCACAACTGGCAATCCTAACCCAGTTCCGACAATGCTTTCAACATTTTGGCAACGATAAAAAGGCTCATAAATCTTATCTTGTTCCGCTGGAGAAATGCCTATACCTTCATCTATCACCTGAAAAATGGTAGCATCTGGTTGAGAATTTAAAACCAAGGATATACTACCTCCAGATGACGAATATTTGATGGCATTTAAAAGCAAATTACTAAGAATAGAGTACAACAATTTTTCATCTAGATTAGCACGAAAAAATTGACCATTTTTGATAAAATTTATGATATGATTTGTGCGACTAAACATCTGCACCTCTTCTAGCAGATTTAAACAAAAGTTTTCTACATTTATTAATTGAGGTTTATAATCTAGTTTACCTGCTTCGGCTCTAGTCAAAGTTAGTATATCTGTTAATAGGTGATTCATCAACTTTGCTGAAGACTGAATGCGGTCAAGGTTTTTTAATTCCTTTTTATCCACCAAATCCACCAGAATTTCCCGTAATAACTGAGATGAAAGCAATATTACACTTAAAGGTGTACGAAATTCATGGGAAATCATAGAAAATAGCTGAACCTTTAATTCACCAATTTTTTTTTCTTGAGCAAGGGAAGCTTCCAAAGATTTAATGTGTTCATGTTTTACTCCTTGACGCTCAATGATAAAACATAAACTGCAAATCACAACTAGGCTTAAAATAGTTCCTAGTATTTCCATAATTATTCGTAAGTGAATACTCTGTTGCGACTGATTGAGAGAACTGTTGAGGAAACTTTGTTCTTCAGTTTGAATATCTGCAATTAGAGGTATAATTTTTTCTCTTAAATTAACACTGACTTCGGTAATGTTAGTTTGCTGTTGTAATGCATTTTTATCTTGTTGATAAAGTTGTATTGATTTTTCTAAAAGAGTTAATCTTTGATTAACCAATGATTTGAAACTGGCAAATCTCTGTTTTTGATTGATATTATTATGGATTTGAGTTTCTAATAAACTGACCTTGGTTTTTATATTATTTATGGCATTTTCATAACGCTCTAAATCTTGTCTACTTCCCAAAAATATATACCCTCTTCGTGCTGATTCAGCTACTGTCATAGCTGCATATAAATCTGTCAAAGTATTGAGAGTTTGATAAGTATGCTGAACTTGATTAGCATTTTCCTTAATTTCGGTAGTGTTATTAAATGAAGCGAAGGTAACTAGCGCCATTAGCGATATAGCTAAAGAAACTCCAGCCGCAATCCATTTTCCTGAAATATACGATTTCATAAATTATCCATTTATTTATAAAGTCAATTTAAGTTAATATTTCCCTCATTACCTCTAATTGAATAAGGGAAAAATTATGCGAATTCTGATAGTTGAAGATGATATTCAACTGGCAGAAGCACTTACAGAAGCTTTAACCAGAAGACAGTATGTAATTGATGTTGCTAAAGATGGAGAAGCAGCTTGGCACGCAACAGAGTCAATGAAATATGATTTAGTAGTGCTAGATGTAACTTTGCCAAAGCTAGATGGAATCAGGTTTTGTCACCGCTTACGTACTACTAACACCAACAGTCCAGCATATCGGAACTCGACAGCACCAATATTGATGTTAACAGCCCGCGATACGGTAGCCGATAAGATTGCTGGTTTAGATGCTGGTGCAGATGATTATGTAGCAAAACCATTTGATTTAGAAGAATTAATGGCTCGGATACGTGCTTTACTTAGACGTGGTAGTGCTGCCAGTACAGTAAGTTTATCTTGGGGAAAGTTAACGTTAAATCCTAGCACTTACGAGACAACTTATGACGGTCATCTTATCTCCTTAACTCCCAAAGAATATGCAATTTTGGAATTGCTGGTTGCAAATGGTAGAAGGGTTTTGAGTCGTTCTAGCATCATTGAGCAAGTTTGGTCTGTTGATGACTCTCCTGTAGACGAAACAGTAAGGTCTCATATTAAGTGTCTTCGTCAAAAATTAAGGCTCTTAGGTGCGCCAGAAACCTTGATTGAAACAGTTCATGGTTTGGGATATCGTCTCAACTGATACAAATTCCTAGAGAATTTATCAGTAATATTTTAAATGTAGAGACGATTAATGAATTGCTCTACTAGATATTAATATCTCAGCGGCTTGATTTATTAAGTCCATTGTTAGAGAAAAATAGGTTCACCAACATCATACAGCCCTCTATAATATTTTATCTGCACAAATTCTGCACAAATCCTGCACGGTAATTGCATATATAGGTTATATGCTGATAGTGCAAATGATTGTTAAACCCATAAAGAGTTTGTCAATGAAATGGAAAGATTCATATTATGGCTGGTTAATTGAATTAATCCCCTTATCAAAAGGCTATATATTCAAGTGTTGGATGCCTAATGAAGAAATAGGGATTAGCAATAACCATATTTATCCTAGTTTATCTCAAGCGATGATGGCGGCTAGGACAAGGGCAAAAATCGAATCTGTGAAATTGTCGTTGCTCAGTTTCTTAAAACAATACTACGACAACTACAACCTGACTACGCAAGAATATATGGAGCTAAAAAATTCGGTTGTTAACTTTACTAAAGTTGCTAGTCAACTGGAAATGCAGGACTTTTAAAAAAGGAGATGAATTAGAGAGTTATTGATTGTTAAGAAAACCAAGAAAACGCTTTTCCTCTATCTTCAAATAATCAATTATTAAAATTCTTTAGTAGTTATGCAGGGTGCGTGACTTAAATCACGTTGTTTTCATCAAAGGAAGTAAAAATGCTAACGAATATTATATATGGTCGTGGCAGTGGTAGATTCAATCTAACTGGTTTGTGCCTCTTTCCACTTGTGCAGAATTGGCATAGTAAATAAACCCCAAGCTAAACCTGTAATTAAACCAAAAGGCGTAACAATATAATTGTTAAAATCCCATAAACCGAAAACTTGCGCTGCTAACTCCAACGGATAAGCCATCATTAAAATACTAGCAAAAGCAGCACCATTCCAACCATATTGACTTAACCAAAAAACACCTTTTCCACCAGTTAAAGCATACAAAATCCGAGTAATTAACAAACCTGATACCGTCCCATAACAGCGCATACATACCGCCATAATAAAAGGTGACGATAACTCCAAACCCATAGTAGGCTGCGGACAAACATGATTACCCATAAAGTAAATAATGTCCGCAATACCCGGAAGCAAAAACACACCAGACGCAGCCAAAAAAGGAGCAACAAGGGGACCAAAAACCATTCCAGCTAACAGGAAATCAGCAAAAAAACTCACCCAATTAACCTGTAACCCTCTTGACAAAACTACCCTTTGCATCTTTCTTCCTTTGCGTCTTTGCGCCTTTGCGTGAGATATTCCTTAACCTATTACACCAGGCGAATGTAATTCGCGGCTACACAAACAAAACCCACGCAGGTGGGTTTCAATATTTTGTGCTTTTTCTTAACCTACATTAGCGACATAAGGACTTGTCAACTTATCTAATTGCTGAGTTAACAGACTGAGGAACAAACCCACATCAGTCACCACACCTACAGATTCTATTGAACCGCGATCGCTCAATTTAGTCACTACTGCCGGATTAATATCTACAATATACCTGAAAAATATTAAATTTTACCAAATAACTGAATTATAAAAACCAAACCATTTTTTTCCACTTCCATCTTTTCACAAGCTGATTTTGCTTTAAGAGAAAGTTTATCTGGATCAAGACTCCACCAAATTAAGGCACAAGTATCTAAAACGAAAGTCATATTTCGCCCCATTCTTCAGTTGTGGGTGTGGTGATATCTTCAAAATATTGAACCTTACCACGGAGGGGACTAAATAATTCTGTTGTTGAACTTTTGACAGCAATATTTTCTGGTTTTTTACTTTCTATAAAAGTAATTAAAACTTCACTTTCCAATATATTTTTCGGAATCTCAGCTAACTCAATTTTTCTATTTTTATAGCTTCCTTTCACAGTTTGTAACATTACTAATTATCTCCTTTTCTTAGTGTTTTTATATTATAACTCTCTGCGACTGGAGCGCCTCTGCGTGAGAAAACTACCAAACAAAGACACAAAAACGCACAGAAAAACCCTTTGCGCCTTTGCGTCTCTGCGTGAGATATTTCCTAACCTACATTAGCGACATAAGGACTTGTCAACTTATCCAATTGCTGAGTTAACAGACTGAGGAATAAACCCACATCTGTCACCACACCTACAGATTCTATCGAACCGCGATCGCTCAATTTAGTCACTACCGCTGGGTTAATGTCCACACAGACCATCTTCACACCCGCTGGAGTCATATTCCCTACCCCAATAGAATGCAGCATGGAAGACAGCATCAAAATCATATCTGCACCTTGGATGATTTGAGAATATTCCTGTTGTGCTAAAATCAGGTTCATTTGGGTATCTGGTAAGGGGCCATCATCCCGAATTGAACCAGCGAGGGAAAAGGGAATGTTATTTTTCACACATTCATACATTACCCCACTCTTCACCACTCCCGCCTCTACAGCTTTCGCAATGCTACCAAAACGACGGACAGTGTTAATTACCTTCAAATGATGTCGGTGTCCACCTCGTACAGCTACACCCCGCTTCATGTCTACACCCAGGGATGTTCCCAGCAGATTTTGTTCCATATCATGGACTGCGATCGCATTTCCGCCCAAAAGACCTTGAACGTAACCTTCCCGAACTAACCGACATAAATGCTCACCACCGCCCGTATGAATCACCACAGGCCCAGCCGTAACAACGACTTTACCACCGCTATCCTTAATTTTCCGTAATTCCCAAGCCACTTGTTCCACGACTAATTCCACCCGTCTTTCGCTGGAAACACCAGAAGACATAAAGCTGAATTCTTGGGAGTTGCGTTGTTCTCGTGATTCGGCTTTGCGGACGGTGCGGATACCTAAAACATCAACAACTACTTTGTCGCCGATTTCCAAATCACGCAGCAGTTTACACTTAGCTACAATACCATTAGCAGTTTGAGAAATTGCGATCGCGCCATCCATGCGTTGATTCTGCACCTTCAGCCATTCCCCATTTACCCGGATTTCTGTCGGATAAATCGTGCTGACATAAAAATCATCAGGTGCTACACCCGCTTGTACCACAGGTTCTAACTTAGAATCTCGTTCATCTTGGGGTAAATCAACCGCACCCAAATCAATCAACTGCGAGATAATTTCTTCCATCACCTCATGGGATGGTGCAGATACCCTCACCTCAGCCGCAGATGTACTTTGACGTTGTTCTCCCAAGTTGAATTTGAGAACTTGGAAACTTCCCCCCATTTCCACAATCAAATCTAAAGCACGGTTAATCAAACCCGCATCTAGTAAGTGTCCTTCCATGCGAATGACACGACTTTCTACAGATACATTAGCGTGAATTTCTTCGCCGATTGGTTCTGTTACCCGCAAAGTCAAGCATTTAGCCGCACCACCCGCTTTGAGAAATTCGGTTAAAGGTGTTTCAATGACTTGAAAACCAACTTGCGCCAAACGTGATTTTAAACTCTCACTGGCTTTGTTCATAATCACGATGCTTTCCACATTCACCGCATTACAAGCGAAGTTAACAGCATCAGCTTCAGTAATGGCTATGCGCTTTTCAGGTGCGACACGCATTTCAATCACGCGGTTAGAGTAGGAATCAAACGCACCAGGATAATACAGCAAATAACCATTTGCTAAAGGACAAAAGCAAGTATCCAGGTGATAAAAACGTTCATCCATCAACCGCAGAGAAATCACCTCAATGTCCAGCCATTTAGCCAGGTAGGGGTGAGAATCTAATTCTGACCGGAAACCGTATCCAGCCCATAACCAACGCCCTTCTCTGTCTAGGAGTGCGTCACCAGCACCTTCAAAGGGCAGGTCTTTAGGAAGAGTGTAAACATTATAACCGTTTTGTTCAAACCAATGTTGAAAATGCGGTTCTTCACCTTGGCGTTCTTTATGTAGAAAGCGGCTGAGAACGACGTTTTCACCGAGGACTAAACCTGCATTGGCACTAAATACCATATCAGGCCAACCTTTCTCTGGTGCAACTAAATCGACAATGGCGTGATTGTTAATGACATTGTATAACTTATTCCATTGTTCCACAGCGCGATCGCGTGATGACTTGTGAATATTCCCTTCCATCCAAGGATTAATCACATAATCCACATCATAATGGTCAGGAGCGCACATTAAAAACCGAATTTGGGAAACCATAAAAATTTTTACTTCGCTTTTCAGTAATCTCTTCTGGATACAGAGTTTTGGTGTTCTACTTCTGTCAAATCTGCTACTTAATCCCTACCTTTTGCTCTTGGTAGGCTTTATAAAGCGATCGCTTCACTCGCCGTAGGCATCGTTATTATTCTATTACCACTAGGGACAATGTGAGAAAATAAAGCAAAAAATGTCTCATGGGGGATGTTATAGTGTGGCTAATAACCGTTTAGAGAAAAGCATATTTTATTGAATAACTTTTTATGACTACTGAAAAGAGAAAAGGACTTAAAGAAGCTTTTGCAGTTTTTTTTGAAAATCCCAGTCGTGAATCATTGCGTCAATTATTAATTGATCATACGGGTGAACATGATGATTTAGATTTTAAAAGTGAATTTGAATTAATTGCTCCGCAAATTTTAGCCAAGCATATTATAGCAATGGCAAATAAATCAGGTGGTGTAATTATTTTTGGAGTTAAAGAAACAGAGAATGGTAAATTTGAATCTGTAGGACTTCAATTAGATGACAAGACTGAATTTTCAAAAAAAATTGAAGCTTATTTACCTGACAAATTAATTCGTTCTGTACATGATGTTAGTTTCAATGAAGCTGAATACACAAAAATAATAGGTAAATCATTTCGAGTAGTTATTGTTGAATATACACCAGAGTATATTCCTTTCCTGTCTAAAAAAGATGGGGAAGGTATCAAGAAAAATTTGATCTATATTCGTAAAAATTCAAGTTCGGAAACGGCTGACTATAACGATTTGCAAGATATTTTTAATCGTAGGTTAGAAACAAGTTTTTCATCTGCTAGAGAAATATCATTAACAGAGCATTTTAAAGAGCTAAAAGAGATTTATTCTTTATTGAGTAAAAACATTATTACAACAAAGGATATATATTCTTTTATGGATACGATGCGTATACTTAGTATGTCTGGTATAACTGAGTCAAAACCTAATCCTAAATATCCCGAAGAAGATTATGATGATTTTGTGGTGAGAATGTTGACTTTGAAAAAATCAGTAATCGAATCAATAATAAAATCTGATAAATTTTTTAGATAACACACATAGCACCTCATTTTATACAGGAGATACTGTATTAACGGACTTGATGCTAAAATAATATTTTATATTGGGAATATAGGCAAAAAATGAAAATCAAATTTTCAAACTTAGGATGTATTCAAGAAACAGAGTTAGATTTGCGTCCTCTAACAGTAATTATTGGACCTAATAACTCAGGTAAAACTTATATTGCTTATTCTACATATGGTTTGTGGCAGCGTGTGACACGAACTTTGAATATTTATAAAGGTCAATTAGACTTCAAAGAGGAAGATCATGGTGGTTGGTCACTGCAAATAGATAATAATCTACTTGATTTTTTTATCAGAGATGCTGAAGAAATGGCAAAAAGTTTCCAAGGAAGTTCTTTAGAATCATTCTTTCAGGATTCAAGTCATAAACTTTTCTCTAAAACATTATTTTCAATTATAATTTCTCGTCAAGAAGTAGAAGATGCGATAAATATATTAACTCAGCAAGAATCTTTCCACTTGGAAATTTTGTATTTGGAATACGGAATTCCTATAAAACTAAAACTTAGTCGTCAAAATAATAAGTTATTCTTCAGGCTTCAATCTAATAATGGGGAAAATAATATAAATCAAACTAGGATGCTAATAGAGTATTTCCAGGATTATCATCAAACAAATACGCCAGAAATATATTTTATTGATGTTATTAAACAGATAATTTTCTCTGCTAAAATTTTTCCTTTTCCTGCCGAACGGAATGCTTTTATAAATACCTATAAGATATTAGCAAATAGGCGTTATAGACTTCTTAAGGAAACTCAAAGAGAATTATTGATTAATAGTAGTTCAGACAAACAAATTGAACTACTAAAAGAACAAGGTGATATTCGTTATCCAAAACCAGTAGAAGATTTTTTTGATTTTCTAACTGAAATAGAACTTCAAGAAGAAGTGAAAATTAATTCAAACGAACAGAATGAATTTCAAAAGTTAGCCGATGAAATTGAAAAACAGCTACAGAACAAAAATAAAACTAATTTAAAACCTACTAAGCTGCGTGGAAAAGAAATAAAAGTTTTAGTCAAAAAAGGTTTAGAGATTGACTTATATAATGCGTCATCTTCTATAAAACAACTTGCACCATTACTGTTATATTTAAGATATCGTGCAAGTAAAGGTGATTTTCTGGTAATAGATGAACCAGAAATGAACTTACACCCAGAATCACAAGCAAAGCTGCTGGAAGCATTATCTATTCTTGTTAATCTTGGTGTGAGAATTTTACTCACTACCCATAGTCCATATATTATGGCACATCTGAATAATTTAGTTAATGGTAATCATGAACATCCTGAAATATTAAAACGTCAATCTTCATCTCTATATCTTCAAGATGAAAGAGCATTTTTACCTATGGATAAAGTTAGTGCGTATGAAATGAAAGACAATAAACTAGTTTCATTAAATGATCCAGATTATGGTATAAGATGGGATACTTTAAGTGATGTTTCTGTAGATATTCAACAAAAGTTTTTTCAAATTTATGAAGCAGGACAAGAAAAAGCAGATGAAACAGAAGAATAGTCCTGCTCAAATTCTCAAAGACAAAAAAGATAAACTCGACTGGCAAAATTTTAACTTTCTAGAAAATCTCCTAGTGTTCTGTACCGTACCAGGAAGAAGTGTTCCTAAAGAAAGTGGAGTACATTTTCGGATAACATTAGATTCTCAAAATCAAGCTATATGTATTTTATTTGAAATAGATAGAAGAAATGATCCTCTGATTAGAAATCAAACATTAAAGCGTCCAGATTATATGTCTCTTTATATTGATTCTAAATCTTGCATTTGCACGATTATTGAAATGAAAGGTAAGAATCACAACTCTTTAGAAAATGGAATTGAACAAATTTTAAGACTCAAAGAAATTTTACAAACTGAGATATCTAATCATTTACCAACTAAACTCAAAGTTAAATGTCAAGGAATTTTATTAACTCCATATAATTCACAAATTCCCTCTAAAAAAATAGTAGAAGTAGCTTCAAAAGGTTTTATTATTTTACCAATTCAATATGATAATAAAGCCGAGTTATATCCTTATGTTTCAAAGCCAAATAAGATAACAGATAAATATAATCATCAAGAAATTACTGAATCAACAGCTTTGCTTATTGAAGAAATTTTAACGAAAAAAGCATTATCAAAACGTATATCTGATGACTACTATTCTAGCAATTTTCTAGTTGGGAATGATAGAGAAGGGATTTATATCAACTATTTATTACCAAATGACACCGATTATATAACTTTATTAGCGAATACAAAATTCACTGAAATTAATATAGAGGACAATGAAGATCAGGAAAAAATAAAAAATGAATTAGAGGTACTCAATCTGATAAATAGATTAGCAATCAAGTTTTCAAATAACCAAATATCAAATTATGACAACTAATACAGCTAGTAATCAAAACTTTAAAACACTGTTACAAGGTTTAATAAAAACCTCCAAAAGTCAAATTAAATCAGTTCTATCTGAACGTGAAGTAGTACAACCAGAAACAGAATTAACTCCTGAAATTATTACTTCTCTTCAACAGAAAATAGGTAATACTGTTTCTTTGTGAAACCGTGTATATCTTACTTAATATTTATTCTCTTTTTAACTTTTACGAACTTCTAAAATGCTACTAATGTCTTCTGGATACAGAGTTTTGGTGTTTCAAATCTGTCAAATCTGCTACTTAACCTTAACCTTTTGTTCTTGGTAGGCTTTACAAGTATATAGCTCTTATTCTATTACCGCTAGAGACAAAGTGAGCGAATCAGGGAAAAATGTGTTATTGTGCGGCTAATAACTGTGTATATAAAAGCATATTTATCAAAAGAAAATTTAATTTTTATCACACAAGAAATAGTTGCAGAAAATAAAGAAAGAAATTAAATTTATATATTCTCATTTTTGGTTCATTATTTCTAAATATCAAAAGTCTTATATCTGGGGAAATGATAATATAGATGAATTACTCGATCATATCTATTTTGCTTTTGAAACAAAATTATGAGCATGAATATTTTTTGGGTTTTCTTGTTTTGAAAAAACAGACAAGAATAATATTTCATATTGCAAATGCTATTTTAACAATGCAAAAATTCTTTTCAGAGAAAGAATAGAGAATAGAGTGAAATAGAAAATTTTGGAGTTGATTTTAGATTAAGTCGAGCATATATATGTTTAAACGGCAAAACAAATCCATAGGTATTTATAATTGAGTACTTACGTGCTACAACTCGCATTTTAAGTGTAAACACTTACCTGATTTTCCACTCTCCTGCAATCAGATTTCCCACACAGTAGACAAAACTTATACTTCAATGACACCACCAAATTACCACTTTGGTATAAAATCTGTTATTATTGTGGTCATGCTTTATATTTCATGAAATGCTCTCTACATATACAATTTCGCAATTTTCAACTCCTTATTTTTATCTCTTTGTGAGAAATCTAGGTTTGAGAATAGTACGAAAGAGCAGTATACTAGCAAGTTATTGTTCTTTGATATGCTAGTCAAAAAGGCTACTTTATCATCGGACAGCCTCAAAGTATAACTTGGCAAGCGCAAGGACAATTTTCTTTTAGTTACATTAAAGCGATAGGGGTATACTGTTTGATTAAAACATTATGTTAAGTGTAGGTGATAGACATCTGTTGAAAACGTGCTGCGTCAAGGTAAGCTTAGAGCAACCTAATCGTGATGATTGCTCAACCAAAAAAGACTTACCTCAAGAACAAATCTCATGTCTCCACTGTTAAAATTCTAGCCCAAAGAATACAGAAGATTAATGCACCCTGAAAGGGTTAGTTCTGGTGTTTACCACTACCGATTTACCAATATGTTTAGTATTCCCGGATATCAGATCACTGAAAAACTCTACAATGGTTCCAGAACACTGGTTTGTCGAGGGTATCGAGAAACTGATCGAAAACCTGTAGTCATCGAATCTTTTGTGTTACGAAAGCGAGATATTAGCGTAGGTGTAGCCCGTCCTAGGCATCACTTGACTATTCCCGAAAAATTATATGTTCGGGAAAAGGAAGTCAAAGAACGACTAGAAGCATTTGAGAGAGTATCTGGTTTTTTTACAAAAATATTTAATATTAATTTAAGTATTATCCCTGAGAGAAAACTTTTCGCTTGCAGCTTTGTTGTTGCAACTTTGCTGTGTAACTATCAACAAGCGATTGCTCAAACTCCCAATCCCACTTCACTACCATCAGAGATCAATCCCTTACCATCGGATGTGCTACCACAGCCGTCAGAAACTGAACAACTACTTCCTCCCTTGGAACTACCGGATCAATCAATACCGGGACAGGATGACTCTAATGCCAAATTTCAAGTCGATCGCATCGAAGTTGTTGGGAGTACAGTTTTCACACCAGAGCAGTTTGCCGCAATTACAGAGCCTTTCGTGGGCAAGGAATTAACATTTGTAGAGTTGTTACAAATCAAAGATGTCATCACCAAGCTCTACACTGACAAAGGTTATGTCACCACAGGGGCGTTAATTACACCGCAGACACTAGAAGCTGGGACAGTCAAAATTCAAGTAATCGAAGGTAGTCTGCAAGAAATCAAAATCACTGGTAATCGGCGATTACAGACTGGATACATTCGCGATCGCATTCAAATAGGGGCAGGAAAACCCCTGAATGTGCCGCGCTTAATGGAAAAATTACAACTACTCCGCCTCGATCCGCGCATTCAAAACCTCTCAGCTGAGTTACAGATGGGTGTAAGTCCGGGAACCAATATCTTGCAAGTCGAAGTGCAAGAAGCCGACACCTTTTCCCTCACCACAACTATAGATAATGGGCGATCGCCTAGTGTGGGCAGTTTTCGTCGCGGAGTGGATCTCCAAGAAGCCAATTTACTCGGTTTAGGTGATACCCTCAGCGTGGGATACGCCAATAGCGATGGTAGTAATGCCATCAATGTAAATTACAGACTGCCGATTAATGCCCACAATGGCACTCTATCTTTTGGTTTTAACCAGGGTTGGAACCGCGTAATTGAAGAACCATTCAGCGTCCTGGATATTCAATCAAATACCACATCTTACGAATTGGGTTATCGGCAACCACTGATACAAAAGCCAACTCAGGAACTAGCAATGGGGCTATCATTCTCCCGCCAAGAAAGCCAAACTGAATTAGGTCTGGATAATATTGGTGGGTTTCCTTTATCACCCGGTGCAGATGCCGACGGTAAAACTAACATATCTGCCCTACGCTTTTTTCAAGATTATACCCAGCGCAGCACCAGCCAAGTCTTTGCAGCGCGATCGCAATTTAGCCTTGGTGTAGATTGGTTCGGAGCCAACGTCAGTGACAATGCTCCAGATAGCCGCTTTTTCGCCTGGCGAGGACAGGCACAGTGGGTACGAAAGTTGGCATCTGACACCTTGTTTTTAGTCAGAGGCGATTTGCAATTAGCAGCAGATTCCCTAGTACCATTAGAGCAATTTGGTCTTGGTGGACAGATTAGTGTGCGGGGCTATCGCCAAGACACATTACTTACAGATAATGGATTGTTGTTTTCAGCAGAATTTCGGTTGCCGATAGTGCGTGCCGCTAAAATTGGTGGAGTACTGCAACTAACACCTTTTATTGATGTGGGTCAAGGTTGGAACACCAAAGGTGATAATCCATCAACAAGTACCTTGGTGGGTACCGGCTTAGGCCTGCTGTGGAAACAGGGTAATAACTTCTCAGCCCGCCTAGATTGGGGTATTCCACTGGTTTCCGTAGAGGGTGAAAAGAGCAGTCTCCAAGAAAATGGTTTGTACTTTTCAGTGAGCTATTCACCATTTTAAAAGAGGCAATCAACAAGCAATCTGACCACCCCAACCATGAACATTTCAGATAGCAGAAACGGTCTTTGTTTCTAAGAGGATGCAAGGTGATGAGGGAAAGGGGAAGGGGGAAGAAAAACCTTTAACCTTTTCCCAAATTAATAAAATCCAACTCAGGAAATCAGGAGCGATTCTACGATGGACTACATCTGCTCACTGGGTCTGATAGTGATATTTCTACATTAATCAAGTCAAGGAAATTATTATTCATGAGAGTTGTACCCTTTTTATTTATGTTAACAACGGGGTTATTAACTCCAGGGATCATGCTAACAGCGATAAGCGGTGCGATGGCGAAGCCGACCATAAGTATCGCTCAAGTCACATCTGATGGAACAACTCACACCATTGTGAACCCAAATGGCAATAATTTTAATATTCTTAATGGTATTGAAAAAGGTAATAATTTATTTCATAGTTTCAGCAACTTCTCTGTGCCAACAGGTAGTTCTGCTAACTTTGATTTAACCAATACGCCCAACATTACAACTATATTTAGTCGAGTTACAGGTGGAAATATTTCTCATATTGATGGCTTGATTCAAACTCTCAACAGTAATCATCCAGTCAGTTTATTTTTAATGAATCCAGCGGGAATTGTATTTGGTGAAAATGCCTCGTTGAATATTGGCGGCTCCTTTGTGGGGACAACAGCAAATAGTATTAAGTTTAGCGATGGTGTAGATTTTAGTGCTGAGAATGCTTCAGGTAGCCCCTTACTGACTATGAGTATACCTGTGGGTTTGCAGATGGGAAGTAATCCCGGTGCAATTACCGTTCAGAACACCGGACATCGTTTGACATTCCTGATTCACCCTTTGATATCTTCTCCAGATCGCAGCAATAATCCGCTGGGGTTAAGCGTTAACTCTGACAATACCCTAGCATTAGTAGGGGGAGAAATCGCTTTAGATGGTGGCGTGTTAAATGCACCTTCTGGACATATTGAACTTGGTAGCGCCAGTAATGGCACAGTTAATCTCAACACCTCAGTTCCTATTTGGAGTTTTGATTATGGCAATCTCCAGCAATTTGGTAATATTCAGCTTTCCCATCAATCCCTTACTGATGCCAGTGGGACTCCTGCGGGTTCTATTCACTTCCAAGGTCGAAATATTAGCTTGAATGATGCTTCTGCGGCCTTATTAGTTAATCAAGGAAGTGGCAATTCCGGCGATATCAGCATTAATGCGAGTGAGTCGTTAACACTGTGGGGATTTGGCACCAATGGATTTCCGCAAAGTATGTTGCGTGCTGATAACTTCAGCGATGGTGGAGGGGGTAATATCCTGGTTTCTGCCTCACAAGTATTCCTCAAAAATGGGGGCGCACTTCATGGAATCAATTTTGGTCAAGGTGCAGGAAGTAATATCTCTGTCGAAATCGGGGATTTACTTCAGATTGTGGGACTATCACCGATTAGCGGATTTGCCAGTTCACTTAACACAATTACCAGAGGTTCTGGGAAAAGTGGTGATATTCGAGTAGTTACCAACAAATTACAGATTTTAGATGGTGCTGTAATTGGCAATTCTCCCTGGGGAAATGGCGTAGGAGGCAATACCACGATTAATGCTTCTGACTTCATCGAAGTGATCGGAGAAAACCCACAAAACTTGGCTGCAAGTGTAATAGTAGCAGGCACGTTTAGCCAAGCAAATGCGGGTCAATTAACTATTAACACCCCTAGACTGAGGTTACGAGATGGAGGAGGTATAGTTGCCTCTACCGTAAATAGTGGCAATGGCGGAGATTTATCCATCAATGTTTCAGACAGTGTTGAAGTCAGTGGAGTCGGTAGTATTTCTGGTCTTCCTAGTCGAATTGGTGCTAGAGGAGAATTGCTTGCACCACCCATTCGACAACTATTTGGATTACCAGATGTGATCACAGGTAATACGGGCAAACTCATCCTCAATACCTCGCACTTGCAGATTACAGATGGGGCGATTGTAGGGGTTGATCATCAAAGTGTTGGCGATGCCGGAAAACTTGAAGTTAATGCGGGTTCCATCCGACTCGACAATGGTGGTAGTCTTACCGCCGCTACTGCTGAGGGGGAAGGTGGTAACGTTTTTGTTCAAGCAAACGACTTGATCATGCGTCATGGTAGTTCACTGGTTACTAATGCAGGTGGTATTGGCAATGGAGGCAACATCACCATCAACTCCCCCATCATTCTGGGATTAGAAAATAGTGATATCGTCGCCAATGCAGTCCAAGGTAATGGCGGTAATATTAACATCACAACCCAAGGCATATTCGGGTTAAAATACCGCAACAAACTCACTTCGGAAAACGATATTACAGCTAGTTCTCAATTTGGACTTAGTGGTACAGTAGATATTAATAATTTTGGCGTTGACCCCAGTTCTGGTTTAGTGGAATTACCAGAGAATGTGACAGACCCATCACAACAAATAGCTACAGGTTGTGCTGATAATACTGGCAGCAGTTTTGTCGCCACAGGACGGGGTGGGATACCTCAAAATCCCAATCAACAAGCGAGGAGCGATGTCTACAACTGGCTACACCTAGGCTCTTGGAGTGATATCCGTGATATCTCTGCATATCGTGGAAATAGCGCAGTCACGGCACAAATACCAAAATCTTCAGAAACTTTTATCCAAGCCACTTCTTGGCATCGCAACACCCAAGGCAAAATTGAGTTAATTGCAGATTCTCCTGCTCAGGTGCAACAATCATTAAGCTGTGCTGCCGTTCTTAAGCCCTAAGTAGTCAGACAGAAAGAGCGATCGCAATGACTGTAAATATTTTGTCCAATCACTTAATTTTATTGCTATCAACAGAGTCCATTCATGTCCAATTTGTCTACTCACATCTTGCACCTGGCGACTGGAAGTCACGGCTACACAGACAAAACCCGCCTACGCGGGTTTGAAACCACTGGTTTTCCGTGAGTCCGCGCAGGCGGACTTAGTTTGTGTAGCCACGAATTCTATTCGTTAGGGATTGGTGAAAGATATGTGCCAACCCTTCTTTCGTCTCTACAATCTTTGTCGGAAATATTTTTTGGAAAACAGCAAAAATACTGATAAAAAAACCATAATAAATTAAACAAGTAAGTAGTTATACACTAGAAAGGCATTAATAAATGCCATAGTATAAATCATTAAATATCTCAATACAGATTCTGATGTCAAATCAAACTTTAAGGGCTTCTAGTAGCAAATTAGTTAGCACAGTTAAACTAGCTGCATTTATTACTTTAGCAACGCTTTTTTCATCGCCAGTTCGTGCGATTACCCTAGTCCAAGATCGGAACGCTTTACAAAGTAATGACCAAATCGAATGGTCAAGTTTAGGAAAAGTATTAAACCCTTTTGCTCCCAATCCTAGTGACTTTCTTCCATATTCATTTTCAGGTCAATCTTCTCATGGTTTAGGGATAAGCGTAAATATTCCGTCAGCAGGAGGAGATATTACTCCTCCATTTATTTTTCAAAATAACCCACCAATTCAAACTAACTTTGCTCCTGGTGATTTTCTTTTATTTACAGGTTTTAGTCCTACTGTTGTTCCCACTGGAAATCCCAACCCTCTAACGATTTTTTTTGATAAAAATGTTAAAGCTGCTGGAACTCAAATTGCTGCGAGTGGTAGCGAAAATATAGATTATGAAGTTTTTATATCAGCATTTGATGATGGGAACAACTTACTTGGAACATTTTCTATTCCAGGAATTTCTTCTGGCACACGTGATAATTCAGCTGTCTTTTTAGGTGTAACCAGCGATACAGCCAACATCAAAAGCTTAGTTTTTAATACTTCCTCACCACAACGTGGTTTCGGAATTAATAGAGTCAGTATTACAACAGTTAATGAGCCATATACTGGTTTTAGCTTATTAATTTTTGGTGCTTTAGGCTTATGCTTGAAGGGCTATAAATTTGATCAGCGCAAATTAAAATTAGGACTTACACAAATTAAAAAACCTTATTCATGAATGATGCAGGGAATTTATGTGAATAATATCCCATAAAATGACAATACTTTTCGGTTAAGGCTAAAAATAGAAATAGTGGATATTCTTAACCGAACAGTATTCAGCTTGATTCTATACTAGATATCGGATTACTAATAAGTAAGAATTCAGGAGTCAGGAGTCAGGAGTCAGGAGGAAGAAGGAAGAAGGAAGAAGGAAGAAGAATATTTTTCTATTCTGTTAGGAGTTCCCTGCTATATCAAACATTCTGTATCCTTACACTAATAACTCAATTTGCACAAGAGATATTCATATATTTCTCTACAATATTTTCTACTAAAATTCGGCAAAATAACTATCTTTTATGTCTACTGTAAAAACCTATTAAAGAGAATCTAAAACTCGATAGAAATACTATTGTTTCGTAAATTCCAACTTTAAAAATCTAGATAGGGGGATTTTTTAGCAATGAAAAATTTACGTAGATACTCCATCTGGAGTTTAAAGAGAATACTGTCTACATTCACAACTGGATTATTTTTTTCCAGCATGGTTTCACCCGTAATAGCTGAAGTTATATCTGATGGTACAACCAACACCATAGTCAACCTGAATGGTAATAATTTCAATATTCTTAATGGCATTAAAAAAGGAAATGATTTATTTCATAGCTTCACTAATTTTTCAGTGCCAATCGGTGGTTCTGCTAGTTTTGATTTGGTTAATACGCCCGATATTAAAACTATATTTAGTCGAGTAACTGGTGGAAATGTTTCCAATATTGATGGCTTGATTCAGACTCTTAACGGTAATCATCCCGCCAGTTTGTTTTTGATGAATCCTCATGGGATTATTTTTGGTAAAAATGCTCGTTTGGATATTGGTGGGTCATTTGTGGGGACGACGGCGAATAGTATTAAGTTTAGCGATGGGGTAGAATTTAGTGCTGATAATGCTTTCATAATGCCCTTGCTGACTATGAGTGTACCTGTGGGTTTACAGATGGGCAGTAATCCTGGTGCAATTACAATATCAGGAACAGGACATAAATTCACCTCTTTTGGTGCAGCAATTAACGGCACTGCTAGTATGGAGAAATTAAGCGTAGAACAGGGAAAAACATTAGCATTAGTTGGTGGAGATATTACTCTAGATGGGGCAGTTTTAACTGCTGAACAGGGAAGAATTGAATTAGGAAGCTTGAATGGAAGGGAATTTGTAAATCTTCAGCTACTAGAACAAGGTTTTGCATTGGACTATACTCAAGTGTCAAATTTAGGAAATATTCACCTCTCAAAAAAGTCATTGCTGGATACTAGTGGTAGTCCATCTGGTCATATTCAGCTACAAGCAAAAAAAATAAGCATTGCAGAAGGTTCATTAGTTTTAACCCAAAACCAGGGAAGCCAAGGGGGGGGAATACTTAATGTCAATACAACCGAATTGTTAGAAATTTCTGGCTACCTGCCAACAGTGGGAATTCGTACCAGTCTACTGAGTGAAGCATTAGGAACCGGAACTAGCGGAGATATTAGGGTTTCTACTAAACGCTTAGTTATTAAAGATGGTGCTGGAATTGATAACAACACTTATGGTCAAGGTAATAGTGGCAGCATTAATATTAATGCCTCTGAGTCAATTCAAGTTAAAGACTATGACCCAGCTAATGCTTTCTCGACTATCTCATCAACAACATTGTCTACAGGAGTAGGTGGAAATGTGACTGTTTCAACCCCAGATTTATTAGTAGTTAATGGTGCTGTTGTTGGTAGCATTACCACGGGTAATGGTGCTGGTGGTAACTTAGTAATTAATGCTGATCATATTCAAGTGAGCGGAAATAATACTCCTGGTGTTACGGCTTTGTCTACAGCTAGTTTAGTCGCGGGGAATGCGGGTAATTTGACTATCAATACAAACAAATTAATAGTTGATAACAGCGGAGCGGTGACTAGTTCTAGTGTGGGTCAGGGTAATGCTGGTGACATCAAGATTAATGCTTTGGAATCGATTGAGATAACGGGAAATTTACCAAAAGCAGAACATCCCAGTCAAATTAGGTCTATAGTTAAAAGTCCTAGCGCTTTTGCACAAAGTTTTTTTAATATTTCTGCAACTCCTCAAGGTGACGGTGGAAATATATATATTAATACTCCATCTCTCAAGATTAATAATCAAGCATCAGTTACAGTGACAAATCACGGGATTGGAGATTCTGGGACAATAAATATTAATGTGGGATCTGTATTACTAGATCGCAATGCTGGTATTACTGCCAGTACAAATTCTGGTGAAGGAGGCAATATTTCCCTAAAGTTGGAAAATCTCCTATTAATGCGTAATAACAGTTTAATTGACACAGAAGCTAAAGGCTTAGGCAATGGTGGTAATATTACTATTAATTCTCCCATCATTGTCGGTTTAGAAAACAGTGATATCGTCGCCAATGCAGTCCAAGGTAATGGTGGTAACATCAACATCACCACCCAAGGCATATTCGGACTAAAATACCGCAACGAAATCACTCCAGAAAACGACATTACAGCCAGTTCTCAATTTGGTGTTAATGGTACAGTAGACATTAATAATTTTGGAGTTGACCCCAGTTCTGGCTTAGTAGAATTACCAGCAAATGTCACCGACTCTTCGCAACAAATAGCTACAGGTTGTTCTACAAATCAAGGTAGTAGTTTTGTGGCCACAGGAAGAGGGGGAATACCGCACAATCCCAATCAACAAGTGAGAAGCGATATCTACGACGGGCTACGCCTACGCACTTGGTCTGATATCCGTGATATCTCTACATATCGTAGCAATAGGGCAGTCACGGCACAATTACCAAAATCTTCAGAAACTTTTATCCAAGCCACTTCTTGGCATCGCAACACCCAAGGCAAAATTCAGTTAATTGCAGATTCTCCTGCTCAGGTGCAACAATCATTAACCTGTGCTGCCGTTCCTAAAAGTTAGTCATGTTATCAAAAATGCCTTTATAGGGAACAATAAGTTTAAATCAAGTCAAGGAAATTGTTAGCCATGAGAGTTAGACCCTTTCTATTGATGTTAACAACTGGGTTATTAACTCCAGGGATCATGCTAACAGCAATATTTCTATGGAATCGAGGTGCGTTGGCTCAGGTGACATCTGATGGTACTACTCACACCATTGTTAACCCAAGTGGTAATAATTTCAATATCCTTAATGGCATTGAAAAAGGTAATAATTTATTCCACAGTTTCAGTAATTTTTCAGTGCCTACAGGTGGTTCAGCAACCTTTGATTTAACCAATACGCCCAATATTACAAATATATTTAGTCGGGTTACAGGTGGAAATATTTCCCATATTAATGGCTTGATTCAGACTCTTAACGGTAATCATCCTGCCAGTTTATTTTTGATGAATCCCAATGGAATTGTATTTGGTCAAAATGCCAGCTTGAATATTAGTGGCTCGTTTGTGGGGACGACGGCGAATAGTATTAAATTTGCCGATGGAACAGAATTTAGTGCTGTGAATCCAACTGAACCAACGTTGTTGACGATGAGTGTACCTGTCGGTTTGCAGATGGGAAGTCATGCGGGAGCCTTAGCACAGTCCACCGCAGGCATCGAAGTCCAAGGTACACCTGCCAACAATTTCATGCTTCGGACACCGACATTGTCGATCGCACCAAATCAAACCCTGGCATTGATTGGGGGACAAGTGGATATCAACAGTGCCAATATTTCTGCGCCCGATAGTCATGTGGAGTTGTGGGCGATGCAAACTGGTACAGTGAATATACTTACTTCTGGCAACTGGCAACTGGCGAGTTCATCTCCATCGCCAACATGGGGCAATATGACCCTGCAACAATCGTCCTATATCAACACCAGTGGGGCAATGGGAGGTGCGATAAACATCCGGGGGCGGGGTTTAACTCTTCAAGATGGCTCAAATATAGAATCTTCCACTGGTGCCAATGGTCAAGGACAGGGTATCAATATCCAAACTACAGAATTTGTAGATTTACTGGGTCTTTCTCATCCCGATAATGTTCTTTTTCCAGGCTTAACTACCAGTGTACAAGGGAGTGGAGCAACTGCCGGAAATACCACGATTGATACTCAACGATTACGTCTTGCCAATGGAGCATGGATAAACTCCTTTAACCGTGGTGTTAACTTTTCGACTTTCACGCCGATCAACAATGCCAAAACAGGGGACATCACAGTTCATGCCACCGATGTAGAAGTTATTGGTTATGGGCCATTCCGCAGTCCAATTACAGGAAACTCCTTTCCAGGAAGTGTAATTGGAACGCTTATTCTAGGAGGACAACAGAATGAAAGTGGTTCAATTACGGTAAACGCTGAACGGGTACGGCTGCTAGATGGGGGAAGTATCAGCACCGATTTGTTTGGTGTTTTCTCCCCTATAACTGGCAAAGCTGGGGATATTTCCGTGACGGCAACTCAAAGCCTCGATATTCGTGGTACAAACCCTGACAATGGTAACAGTGCGATCATCAGTTCAATTCTAACCGGGGCGGTTGGTCAAGGGGGCAATGTGATAATTAACACGGGTCAACTCGCTCTCACCAACGGTGGAACCATCTCCAGTCAGATTACAGGCAGTCCAAATGCTGCGCTTGCAGGCAGAGGCACAGCAGGGAATATCACGATTCAAGCCACTAATGTGCAGGTTAGCGATCCTGTGGTTGATCTTCTTGGTAACGCTCCCAGTGGTATCACTGTCGCGATAGGGCAGAATTCCACAGGCAAGGGAGGCAATATTAGCTTGACAGCCGATAACTTGCGCGTCTTCAATGGTGGACAAATTACCTCATCCACAGATGGCAATGGTGCGGCAGGTAATGTCAACTTGCAAGTCAATAATATAACGGTAGAGGGTAATTCCCAACCCTTAACTAATGGTCGCATTCTCCCAAGTACCATTACGGCAGCTTCTACTACTACCTCTGATGCGGGTTCAGTTAATCTAGTGGCAGATCAACTCAACGTTCTTGATGATGGGCAAATTTCCGTCAGTAATACAGGTGGTGGTAATGCAGGTAACTTGAGCGTCAATGCCAACCAGATCAGACTCAAACAAAGAGGCAGTCTGCTTTCAAAAGTTTCCGCAGGCGATCGCGGTAATATTACTCTCAATACTGACGTTTTATTGATGCGTTATGGTAGTGAAATTGATACCAATGCCACAGGTATAGCCACAGGCGGCAATATCACCATTAATGCACCGATCATTATTGGTTTAGAAAACAGCGATATTACTGCCAATGCCATTGAAGGGGCTGGTGGGAATATTGATATTCAAACTCAGGGTTTATTGGGACTAGAATTCCGCAACCAACTCACCCCGGAAAGTGATATTACAGCTAGTTCCCAATTTGGCATTAGTGGTACAGTAGATATTAATAATTTTGGCGTTGACCCCAGTTCTGGTTTAGTGGAATTACCAGAGAATGTGACAGACTCATCCCAACAAATAGCTACAGGTTGTTCTGATAATACTGGCAGCAGTTTTGTCGCCACGGGACGAGGTGGTATACCGCAAAATCCCACTCAGGATGTGAGGAACAATCCCACTTGGTCTGATATCCGTGATATCTCTGCATATCGTGGAAATAGTGCATCAGCCCAAATACCCCAATCTCCAAAAACTTTGATTTCAGCTACCTCTTGGCATCGTAATGCGATCGGCAAAATTGAGTTAATTGCCGATCCATCTCCCATTCAGGTGCAACAATCATTAACCTGTGCTGCCGTTCCTAAAAGTTAGTCATGTTATTCAAACTTCAATTTAGAGAACTATTAAAATCAGGTAGAGGAAGTTTTTGCTGATGAGAATTGTACCCTTTCTATTGATCTTCACAACTGGGTTATTAACTCCAGGGATCATGCTCACAGCGATACTCCTTTGGAGTCGCAGTGCGATGGCGAAGCCGACTGTTGGCGAAGCCTCTCGTAGAGAAGGTATCGCTCAGGTGACATCTGATGGGACAACTCACACCATTGTTAACCCAGATGCTAATAATTTTAATATCCTTAATGGCATTGAAAAAGGTAATAATTTATTTCACAGTTTCGGTAATTTTTCAGTGCCTACAGGTGGTTCAGCCAGCTTTGATTTAGTAAATACGCCAAATATTACAACTATATTTAGTCGGGTAACTGGTGGCAATGTTTCCAATATTGATGGCTTGATTCAGACTCTGAATAGCAAGAACCCCGTTAGTTTATTTCTGCTCAATCCCAACGGAATTATATTTGGAGAAAATGCTCGTTTAGATATTGGTGGATCTTTTGTGGGAACAACGGCAAATAGTATTAAGTTTGCCGATGGGACAGAATTTAGTGCTATCAATCCGACTGCACCGACGTTATTGACCATGAGTGTACCAATCGGACTTCAGTTGGGAAAAAGTCCAGCCGACATTCAAGTTAATCAAAATGGGCATACCCTGTTTCAATTTCTTCCCAGAATTTTTCCTTTGTCCACAACTCGCGATCGCAATAATCTTGGGTTAGCAGTTAGTCCAGGCTATACATTGGGTCTAATAGGTGGGAATATTCTCCTGAATGGTGGCATTTTAACCGCAGAATCGGGACGAATTGAATTAGGTAGTGCAGGGCAGGGAAGTATTGGCATCAGGATTGATGCCCAAGGATTTGCCTTTGACTATAGTCAGACCAGTGATTTTGGCAATATCCAATTATCACAACGCGCCCTATTGGATGTGAGTGGTGCGCCTAGTGGTTCTGTACAACTCCAAGGCCACAATATTCGTCTGAGGGATGGTTCTAAAATCTTTGCTCAAAATCAGGGAGTAACAGCAGGTGGAATTTTTCAGATCAGCGCCCAAGACATGATCGAAATTTGGGGATTTTCAACCACTATTCCCAGCACTTCCTCGATCCAAATTGAGACTGTTGGACTCGGTAAAGGCAATGATGTGATTGTTTCAGCCCAACATCTATCAATCCAAACAGGCGGGCAAATTCTTAATTTCAGCTATAGTAGTGCGCCCACTGGCAAAACAACCATTAATACTTCTGAATCCTTGACATTATCAGGCTTTGCTGATCCTTTTCCCACCCAATCCAGTGCCATTGTTTCCCAAAATTTTAGTAGTGGATTCATAAATCCCATCAGCATATCTACAGGACACTTAGAGATTTTAGAGGGTGGAACTTTGAGTTCTGTAGTTTTGGGTTCAGGTAGAGGAGGGGATATAAATGTAACGGCCAAGTTTATTGACATAGCTGGTATTAATCCCTTGGCACAATTACCTAGTACACTTTCAACCACAACTTTTACATCAGGAAATGCGGGATATCTGAGAATTGAGGCTGGAACTATTCTTGTCCATGATGCCGGACTGCTGACCGCCAATACGTTAGCAGCAGGTAACGCTGGTGATATGATACTCAATGCTTCTGAGTCTATCACCATCAGAGGTGAAGATAGTCGTATTGGCTCTACTGCGCTCAAGTTGTCACCATTGTTCCAAGACCTGTTTGGATTACCGGAACTGCCTAGTGGTAATTCAGGAAGTTCAGAAATTAAAACACCTCAGCTACGCATTAGTGACCAAGGAATCATTAGTGTCAGAAACGAAGGTCCAGGAGATGCTGGCAACTTACTTGTTCGAGCCAATAGGATTGACTTAGAAATAAGTGGTACCATATCTGCTGCTACCAATTCTGGACAGGGAGGGAATATTGCGATCGCATCCAATATAATCTTAATGCGCTCTAGCAGTAGTGTTACAGCAACCGCAGGTGGTACGGGCAATGGAGGTAATTTATCCATTGATTCTCCCATCATTGTCGGTTTAGAAAACAGCGACATCATTGCTAATGCAGTTCAAGGTAACGGCGGAAATATTGATATCTCTACCCAAGCCATATTCGGGTTAGAATTTCGCTCACAACTGACCCCAGAAAGTGACATCACTGCCAGCTCTCAATTTGGTGTTAGTGGTACGGTAGACATTAATAATTTTGGTATTGACCCCAATTCCGGTTTAGTGGAATTACCAGAGAATGTCACAGACCCATCGCAACAAATAGCTACAGGATGTGCAGACACCAATGGTAGTAGTTTTGTCGCTACAGGAAGAGGGGGAATACCCCAAAATCCCAATCAACAAGTAGGGAGCGATATCTACGATGGTCTAAGCCAACGCACTTGGTCTGATATCCGCGATATCTCTACATATCGTGGAAATAGCGCAATCATGGCACAAATACCTGAATCTACAGCAACTCTGATCTCGGCTACTTCTTGGTATCGCAACACCCAAGGCAAAATTGAGTTAATTGCAGATTCTCCTGCTCAAGTGCAACAGCCATTAACCTGTGTTGCTGTTCCTAAAAGTTAGTCATGTTATAAAATAAGCCATTTAGGGAACAATAAGTTTAAGAGGCTTCGGGCGAGGCAGAAGGCAGAGGACAGGAGGCAGAAGGGAAAAGTTTTAATTAAGAATAAAGCCTTTTTGCCACGACCATTTGGGTTGAAGTCAAGAGCCACAATCTGGTGATTTGGCGGTCTTCAATTAGAAGTGGGTTTGAATCCCCCTCTAAGAAAGCCTCCTGCCTTTTAACTCCTGCCTCCATTAAATAAAGTCTAGGGAATTATTACTGATGAGAGTTATACCCTTTCTATTGATGTTAACAACTGGGTTATTAACTCCAGGGATCATGCTAACAGCTATACTTCTTTGGAGTTGCGGTGCGTTGGCGAAGCCTACCGTAGGTATGGCTCAAGTCACATCTGATGGCACTACTAACACCACTGTCAACATAGTGAGTAATGATTTTACGATTAAGAATGGTATGGAAAAAGGTCATAACTTATTTCACAGCTTCAGTAATTTTTCAGTGCCTACAGGTGGTGCAGCAAAATTTGATTTAACCAATACGCCCAACATTACAACTATATTTAGTCGGGTTACGGGTGGGAATATTTCTCATATTGATGGCTTGATTCAAACTCTCAACAGTAATCATCCAGTCAGTTTATTTTTAATGAATCCCAATGGAATTGTATTTGGTCAAAATGCCAGCCTAAATATCAGTGGCTCGTTTGTGGGGACGACGGCGAATAGTATTAAATTTGCCGATGGAACAGAATTTAGTGCTGTGAATCCAACTGAACCAACGTTGTTGACGATGAGTGTACCTGTCGGTTTGCAGATGGGAAGTACCGCCGCAGGCATCGAAGTCCAAGGTACACCTGCCAACATTTTCTTCTTTCGGACACCAACATTGTCGATCGCACCAAATCAAACCCTGGCACTGATTGGGGGACAAGTGGATATCAATAGTGCCAACATTTCTGCACCGGATAGCCGTGTGGAGTTGTGGGCGATGCAAAATGGTACCGTGAATATACCCACATCCGGCAACTGGCAATTGGCGAGTTCATCTCCATCGCCAACATGGGGTAACATTACCCTGCGACAGTCCTCCTATATCAGCACCAGTGGGGCAACGGGAGGGGCAATCAACATCCGGGGGCGGGGGTTAACCTTGCAAGATGGCTCACATATAGAATCCTCTACTGGTGCAAACAGCCAAGGGCAGGGTATTACCGTCAAGACCACAGAATTTGTAGATTTATTAGGTATCTCTGATCCCGCGAATTATAACCCTCCTGGCTTGTTGACCAGTGTGACTGGCAGTGGAGCAACTGCCGGAGATATTACAATTGATACTCAACGACTACTCCTTACTAATAGCGCCTGGATCAACTCCCTCAACTATGGTGCTGACTTTTTTACCTTCACACCGATCAATAATGCCAGAACTGGCAACATCACAATTCGGGCTACCGATGTAGAAATCGGTGGTGACACGCCATTTCCCAATCCGTTTACAGGGGTCTATGTCTCAGGGGCAATTACCACGCTAGTTACAGGAGGGCAACAGAATAATAGTGGTGCAATTACGGTGGAGGCTGAACGGATACGGCTACTGGATGGGGGACGCATTAGCACCGATTTGTTGGGCAATTCTTTCTTCTCGCCCACACCTACGACGGGTAAGGCTGGAGATATCTCCGTTACGGCGACTGATAGCCTGGAGATTCGTGGGACAACAACCAACAATTTTACCAGTGCGATCATTAGTTCCATTCAAAACTTTGTTGATGGTCAAGGGGGCAATATTACGATTAACGCTAGGCAACTCGCTTTAGCTGGTGGTGGAACAATCTCCAGTGCGATCGCAGGGAGTCCAACCGCTGCGCTTGCGGGTAAAGGCACAGCTGGGAATATCACGATTCAAGCTACTAATGTAGAAGTCAGCGATTTAGTAGTTGATCCTTTTAACAATGCCCCTAGTGGTATCACTGTAGCAATAGGACAGAATTCCACAGGCAAGGGAGGCAATATTAACCTGTCAGCTGATCGCTTGCGGGTATTCAATGGTGGACAAATTACTTCATCCACAGATGGCAATGGTGCGGCAGGCAATGTCAATTTGCAAGTCAAAAATATAACCATAGAAGGTATTTCTCAACCCTTAACAGATGGTCGCATTCTCCCAAGTACCATTACGGCGGCTTCTACTACCACCTCTGATGCTGGTTCAGTTAATCTAGTGGCGAATCAGCTCAATATTCTTGATCATGGGCAAATTTCCGTCAGTAATACAGGTGGTGGTAACTCAGGGAACTTGCTCATTCATGCCAACCGAATCAAGCTGGAACGAGGAGGAAGTCTGCTTTCAGAAGTTTCCGCAGGCGATCGCGGTAATATGACTCTCAATACGGATGTTCTGCTGATGCGTTATGGCGGTAAAATTAGTACCAATGCCACAGGTACAGCCACAGGCGGCAATATCAGCATTAATGCACCGATTATTATTGGTTTAGAAAACAGCGATATTACTGCCAATGCCATTGAAGGGGCTGGTGGGAATATTGATATTCAAACTCAGGGTTTATTTGGACTAGAATTCCGCAACCAACTCACCCCGGAAAGTGATATTACCGCGAGTTCCCAATTTGGACTTAGTGGTACAGTAGATATTAATAATTTTGGCGTTGACCCCAGTTCTGGTTTAGTGGAATTGCCAGAGAATGTGACAGACCCATCCCAAAAAATAGCTACAGGTTGTGCTGATAATACTGGCAGCAGTTTTGTCGCCACAGGACGGGGTGGGATACCTCAAAATCCCAATCAACAGGCGAGGAGCGATGTCTACAACTGGCTACACCTAGGCTCTTGGAGTGATATCCGTGATATCTCTGCATATCGTGGAAATAGCGCAGTTACAGCCCAAACACCCCCATCGACCAAATCTCCGATCTCAGCTACCTCTTGGCATCGTAATGCGATCGGCAAAATTGAGTTAATTGCCGATCAATCTCCCATTCAAGTGCAACAATCATTAACCTGTGCTGCTGTTCCTAAAAGTTAATCATGTTATCAAAAATGCCTTTATAGGGAACAATAAGTTTAAATCAAGTCAAGGAAATTGTTAGCCATGAGAGTTAGACCCTTTCTATTGATGTTAACAACTGGGTTATTAACTCCAGGGATCATGCTAACAGCAATATTTCTATGGAATCGAGGTGCAATGGCTCAGGTGACATCTGATGGTACTACTAACACCATTGTTAACCCTAGTGGTAATAATTTCAATATCCTTAATGGCATTGAAAAAGGTAATAATTTATTTCACAGTTTCAATAATTTCTCAGTGCCTACAGGTGGTTCAGCAACTTTTGATTTAACCAATACGCCCAATATTACAACTATATTTAGTCGGGTTACAGGTGGAAATATTTCCCATATTGATGGCTTGATTCAGACTCTTAACGGTAATCATCCTGCCAGTTTATTTTTGATGAATCCCAACGGAATTGTATTTGGTCAAAATGCCAGTTTGAATATTGGTGGGTCCTTTGTGGGGACAACAGCAAACAGTATCAAGTTTGCTGATGGAATAGAGTTTAGTGCAGTGAATGGGAATAATTCCCCATTGTTAACAATGAGCGTACCCATTGGTTTGCAATTGGGTGATTCTACCAGTCAGATTCAGGTGCAAGGTCAGGGCAATGATAGCATTGTGCCTACAAGTAACTTGGGAATAGTAGCCTCTCCGGGAAAAACCATCGCCTTAGTTGGAGGAGATGTCACATTTACGGGCGGTGTGATTACTGCCCTTGCAGGTCGAATTGAAGTGGGTGCAGTGGGTAGTGGGACTGTAAATCTGACTCCCACACCCGCAGGATGGCAATTAGGTTATGCACAAATTGAAAATTTTCGAGATATAAAATTTACGGGGCGTTCTTCTCTGTGGAATCCCGATCCTGTAGGCAATCCTTTTGGGGGTATTCAGGTTGTAGGGCGAGATATCACCCTGGATCAATCCCAACTTGCCGCCGCCACAGTAGGAAATGGGCAGGGTGGTAATATTACAGTGAATGCAGAGCGATCGCTATTTTTGGGTGGCGTTAATCCTTCTGCTCAAGCTCCGAGTGCCTGGATTGTCAATCAGGTGACTCCAGGTGCAACTGGAAACGGGGGAGCAATAAAAATTCAAGCTGGTAATTTGACTTTACAAGATGGTGCAGGCATTGAAACCCTCAGTTTAGGTGCAGGAGCCGCAGGTAAGGTGGAAGTGGTAGCAGATACCATTACTGCTAGTGGTGTCGTCGCTCTGCAATCTCCTTTTTTTGGATCTACCAATCTTAATAGCCGAATTGCCAGTCAAGTCTATGGAGCAGGAAATGGGGGAGATATTTCCTTGGTGGCTGGAAAACTTATACTGGAAGATGGTGCTTCAATCGAAACATACGTCTTCCCGGGAGCAACTGGACGCGGTGCAAATATTTCGGTTGATGTCGCAGATGAGATTTATGCCTTGAGAGTTAATTCCATTGGGTTTCAGACCAGTGGTATTATTGCTGCCACATTTGGAATTGGTGATGGTGGAAACATCCAGGTTTCTTCAGATAAATTAAATCTCATTGATGGGGGAACAATTAGCACCATTACTTCTCGCTTGTCAGGAATACCTGGTACGGGAATTGGCAATGCTGGAGATATTACGTTAGTTGTAAGGGAATCTAGCAATTTAGTCGGAGTATCACCCATTTCTCCCTCTCAAAATAGCTTTATTGGCAGTCTCAGCACTGGCTCTGGCAATACTGGCAATGTGTTAATAACGACACCAATACTATCTATTCAAGATGGTGCTACCTTGGGAGTGATTACTGTACCAGTGATTGGTGAACTTGGAGACCCCAACCAGGTAACTGATCTGGGGAGCAATGGCTATGTTACTTTAAATGTAGCCGATCGCTTAATCATTAGCGGTATCAGTCCTATAACTGGCGGCAGTAGTGTTTTAAATAGCGTCAACTATAGCAGTGCCAAACCTGGAGATGTCACAATCACAACCAATCAATTGCTCGTTCTTAATGGTGGGATCATCAGCAACTCGACTGTGGGAACTGGTGATGCTGGGACTTTAACAATCCAAGCCAATGACATTCTGATAGATGGTGAAAATAATTTTGCAGTGATCGTTGCTAATGCCTCTCTTTTGGATGCAATCACTCGCAATTTGTTTAAGCTTCCAGACTCTCCCACAGGTAACACAGGTGTTATCAACATCAATACTCAGCAATTAACCCTCCGCAATCAGGGTTTTATTAGCGTCACTCATCAAGGTATTGGTAATGCAGGAGAGTTAAACATCCAAGCTGACCGATTATTTTTAGATACTGGGGCAATTGCTGCAACTACGGCATCTGGAAAAGGCGGTAACATCAATCTAGCATTAACAAATACACTTTTGAGCCGTAATGGCAGTCAAATTAATGTCGAAGCAGGTAGTAATGGTAATGGTGGCAATATCAACATCAATGCTCCGGTGATTGTTGGGTTAGAAAACAGCGATATCATTGCCAATGCTTTGAATGGTAATGGTGGCAATATCAACATTACTACTCAAGGCATCTTTGGCTTAAAATTCCGTGATCAACTCACCCTGGACAGTGATATTACAGCTAGTTCCGAATTTGGCATTAGTGGTACTGTGCAAATTAATAATTTTGGCGTTGACCCCAGTTCTGGTTTAGTCGAATTACCAGAGAATGTCACCGACTCCTCGCAACAAATAGCTACAGGTTGTTTAGATACTACTAGTAGTAGTTTTGTGGCTACCGGCAGGGGTGGAATACCGCAAAATCCCAATCAACAAGTAGGGAGGGATGCCTATGACTGGCTAGGTCTAGGCTCTTGGAGTGATATCCGTGATATCTCTGCATATCGTGGAAATAGCGCAGTTATAGCCCAAATACCCCCATCGACCAAATCTCTGATCTCAGCTACTTCTTGGCATCGTAATGCGATCGGCAAAATTGAGCTAATTGCCGATCAATCTCCCATTCAGGTGCAACCATCATTAACCTGTGCTGCTGTTCCTAAAAGTTAATCATGTTATCAAAAATGCCTTTATAGGGAACAATAAGTTGAAATCAAGTCCAGGAAATTATTAGCCATGAGAGTTGCACCCTTTCTATTGATCTTCACAACTGGGTTATTAACTCCAGGGATCATGCTCACAGCGATACTTCTTTGGAGTCTCGGTGCGATGGCGAAGCCGACCGTAGGTATCGCTCAGGTGACATCTGATGGTACTACTAACACCACCATCAACTCAATTGGTAATGATTTTAATATTCTTAATGGCATGGAAAAAGGTCATAACTTATTCCACAGTTTCAGTAATTTTTCAGTGCCTACAGGTGGTTCAGCAACTTTTGATTTAACCAATACGCCCAATATTACAAATATATTTAGTCGAGTTACAGGTGGTAATATTTCTAATATTGATGGCTTGATTCAAACGATAAATAATAGTAACCCAGTCAGTTTGTTTTTGATAAATCCAGCAGGAATCGTGTTTGGTCAAAATGCCAGTTTGAATATTGGCGGCTCCTTTGTGGGGACGACAGCCAATAGTATTAAGTTTAGCGATGGTGTAGATTTTAGTGCCACTGACGCGACAATACCCTTATTGACAATGAGTGTGCCGATTGGGCTACAAATGGGTAATAATCCCTCGCCGATACAAGTTCAAGGTACCGGACATTCCTTAGATATTACTAGTATTCTAGCTCCTTTTATTCGCAATCCTAGCCTCACAAAATTGCAAGTACAGCCTGGAAAAACCCTAGCCTTGGTGGGTGGTAATCTGAATCTAAATGGGGCTACCCTCACTAGTGAAACAGGGCAAATAGAATTAGGTAGTCTGGGAGGTACAGGATTAGTTAGTTTAGTGGCAACCACTCAGGGTTATAAGTTGGAGTATGGGAAGGAGCAAAGCTTTGGTGATATTCAACTGGCACAGAAATCACTATTAGATGTCAGCGGAGTAAATGCGGGTTCAGTTCAACTTCAGGGACGCAAGATTAAATTCACTGATGGATCATTAGTGTTAACAACAAATCTTGGCAATCTCCATAGCGGGAACATCCACTTGCAAGCATCAGAAGCGATCGATTTTATTGGTACAACACCAGATGCCAAAATTCGCAGTGGGATTCGCAGTGAAGCTGTCAGTCAAGGAACTGGTGCAAATATTCAAATCATCACCCCTCGGTTTTCACTCCAGCAGGGTTCAGGCTTAAATAATACAGCTTTTGGAGTCGCTGACAGTGGCAAAATTGAGATAGAAGCATCAGCAATAGAGATATCTGGCTTCTCACCCCTCAATCCAGCTGGTGTAACCAGTATGGCTACTAGCGCACGCGGTACTGGAACTGCTGGTGATATCTCCGTTAATTCTGATAGCTTAATAGTGTCTGATGGTGCTGCACTATCTTCAGTTACGTTTGGTAGTGGTTCTAGCGGTGAAGTGAAAATTAATACTGATACTACTATAGTGAGGGGAGACAACCCCGCTGGACTTTACAGTAACATTAGCTCAATTACCTATGGTACTGGCAGTGCCAAAACCTTAATACTAGATACTACGAGGCTACAACTGTTAGATGGAGGAGTGATTGCCGGAACTTCGTTTTTTATGGGTAATGGGGGAGATATTCAGGTAAATGCCACAGAATCTATTCAAATTAGTGGTCGTAGTCAATTAAATCAGAGCAGCATCAACTCATCCATCCTCAAGCCAGAACCACTAATCAGGGAATTATTTGGGTTGCCAGATATACTGAGTGCAAATGCTGGTAATGTCAGCGTTACTACACCCAACCTGATCCTAACAGATGGGGGTACAGTGAGCGTTACCAATCAAGGCTCTGGAAATGGTGGCAGTCTCAACATCACAGCCGATCGCATCCAATTAAAAGATCAAGGCTTTATTCAGGCTCAGACAGAATCTGGGAATGGTGGTGATATTAGCTTGCAAGTGGGGAATTTTTTGCTGATGCGCGATCGCAGCAATATTACTGCAACTGCTGGTGGTGCGGGAGATGGGGGCAATATCAACATCACTGTACCGATTCTTACGGGGTTAGAAAACAGCGACATTATTGCCAATGCAGTCCGAGGACGTGGGGGTAGTATTCAAATCGCCACACAGGGAATTATCGGCTTACAATATCGTCCTCAAATTACTGCTGAAAATGATATTACCGCCAGTTCTCAATTTGGTGTTAGCGGTACGGTTGATATTAATAATTTTGGCGTTGACCCCAATTCCGGTTTAGTGGAATTACCTGAAAATGTTACAGACCCATCCCAACAAATAGCTACAGGATGTGCAGACACGAGTGGTAGTAGTTTTGTTGCCACAGGACGAGGGGGAATACCCCAAAATCCCACTCAGGACGTGAGGAGCAATGTCTACGACTGGCTACGCCTACACACTTGGACTGATATCCGTGATATCTCTGCATTTCACAAAACACAAGCTTTACAAGCCCAAATAACTCAATCACCTGAAGTTCTTGTCCAAGCTACTTCCTGGCATCGTAATGCACAGGGGAAAGTTGAGCTAGTTGCAAATGAATTTCCTACTCAAGTGCAACCATCATTAACCTGTGCGGGTATCCCCAAAACTTAACTACATTTTCTAATAGTATTCAAAAAACTACTGAATTGGGAACAATAGATACGAGTAGAAAATAATTACGAATCGGTTCATGAAAGTAACTTTTGCTGGCTTTGGCTTCATTGGTGCAATCTTAATATCTGCTATTTACAACAGTAGTGTTTACGCGCAAGTAATTCCCGATGGCATTCTCAATACTACTGTGACAGGCAGTAATAATTACACAATCACCAATGGCACTCGTGTCGGCAATAATTTATTTCATAGCTTCAGCCAATTCTCTGTTCCCAGTAACGGCTCGGCAGTCTTCGATCATGCCACAGATATCCAAAACATTTTTAGTCGTGTGACTGGCGGTAGTGTTTCCCATATTGATGGTTTAATTCAAGCCAATGGTAGTGCTAATTTATTTTTGCTCAATCCTGCCGGGATAATTTTTGGACAAAATGCCAGTTTGAATATTGGTGGTTCCTTTGTGGGTACAACTGCGAATAGTATTAAGTTTGCTGATGGCACAGAGTTTAGCGGAGTTAACACCAATGCTACTCCTTTGCTGACTATGAGTGTCCCGATTGGGCTACAGTTTGGTGGTAATCCGAGAACCATTTCTGTTGAGGCCAGAGGCAACAATAACATATCAAATGGCTTATTTCCTATTTCGGGATTAGCCAGTTCCAATGGGTTGCAGTTGCCATCTGGAAAAACACTAGCTCTGGTGGGTGGTAATCTTGTCCTCAATGGTAGCTTTCTTTCTGCACCAGGAGGACGAATTGAACTGGGAAGCGTCAATCAAGGCAATGTAAATATCAATGTAAATTCTCAAGCATTAACCCTGAGCTATCCTGATGACAACTATAGCTTTGGTGATATTCAGATGAGCCAACGTGCTGTAGCATCTGTTCGCGGCACAACTCCAGGGTCAATTCAAATTCAAGGAAAACAGATCAATATTCAGGATGGTTCTTTGGTGGTAGTACAAAATCTAGGTAGCCAGACTGCGGGTGATATTACCATCAATGCCACAGAATCCCTGCAAGTAATTGGGATGACCCCAGACTTTCAAAGTTCCAGTGGTATAGTCAATGAAACTCTGCAAGCGGGAGCAGCCGGAAATATTGTCATTACAACCCCTAAACTCACTATTGATCGAGGTGCGATTGTTCTTGACCGTACCTATAGTTCAGCACCCAGTGGTAATGTTGTAGTCAAAGCAAATGAAGTGTCCGTAGGTGGGATTGAACCTGCTAATCCTTCTTTTGCACCGATATTTGGCGTGCTGCTAGCTGCAACTTATGGAAGTGGTCAAGGTGGAGATTTATTACTTTCTACTGATCGCCTGTCAATTTTTGGTGGTGGCAATGTCGGTACTAGAAGCTTTTCCACTGGTAATGGTGGTAACGTCAAAATCAGTGCTGATACTGTTCAGATATCAAGTTTGAATACCCGTCCTGGGCCTTTATTGATTAGTCTTTTATCAGCTAATACCTTTGCTTCGGGGAATGCTGGCAATCTTCAGCTTGATACCCGCACACTGTCGATTGAAGATGGGGGTTTAGTTTCAGTTTCTACCGTGAATTTTGGCAATGCTGGCAACCTGATGATTAATGCCTCTGAGTCAATCGACGTAAGTGGGATAAAAGACCCACAAAACCCCAGTTATATTGGAGCGATCGCCCGTTTATTCTTTATGAGAACAGCTTCCGGTATTAGTAATAATAGCAACTCTACTGCCAACGCTGGTAGCGTCACCATCAATACTCCAAAATTAACTGTTCGCAATCAGGGAAAAGTATTTACCCAAAACCAACTTATAGGTGATGCTGGCACTTTAACAATTAATGCAGATATCTTACATCTTGATAATGGTGGTAGTCTTTCATCCTCCACAAAAGTAGGCGAAGGTGGTAATATCAACCTGCAACTGAGCGAACTCTTGCTCATGCGTTATGGCAGTTTCATCAATGCTGAAGCTGGTGGTACTGGCAATAGTGGCAATATCATCATTAATTCACCCATCATTGTAGGTTTAGAAAACAGTGATATTATTGCCAATGCCGTCAATGGCAAAGGTGGAAATATTGAAATTACCACTCAGGGTATTTCTGGTCTAGAATATCGTTCCCAACTCACCGCAGAAAACGATATCACAGCCAGTTCTCAATTTGGAGTCAATGGTACAGTTCAAGTCAATACTATCGGTGTTAATCCCAGTTCGGGTTTAGTCGAACTACCAGCAAATGTTACTGATCCATCCCAACAAATAGCTACAGGATGTGCAGACACGAGTGGTAGTAGTTTTATCGCCACAGGACGAGGGGGAATACCCCAAAATCCCAATCAACAGACGAGGGGCGATATCTACGACTGGCTACGCCTAGGCTCTTGGTCTGATATCCGTGATATCTCTGCATATCGTGGAAATAGCGCAGTTACAGCCCAAATACCCCCATCGACCAAATCTCTGATCTCAGCTACTTCTTGGCATCGTAATGCGATCGGCAAAATTGAGTTAATTGCCGATAAATCTCCCATTCAGGTGCAACAATCATTAACTTGTGCTGCCGTTCCTAAAAGTTAACCATGTTATTCAAACTTCAATTTAGGGAACTATAAGTTGAAATCAAGTCAAGGAAATTTTTAGTCATGAGAGTTGTACCATCATTATTGGTCTTCACAACTGGGTTATTAACTCCAGGGATCATGCTCACAGCGATACTTCTTTGGAGTCTCGGTGCGATGGCGAAGCCGACCGCAGGTATCGCTCAAGTGATATCTGATGGTACTACTAACACCAATGTCAACACAGTTGGGAATGATTTTACTATTCTTAACGGCATGGAAAAAGGTAATAACTTATTCCATAGCTTCAGTAATTTCTCTATACCTACAGGTGCTTCTGCCAGCTTTGATTTAACCAATACGCCGAATATTACAACTATATTTAGTCGGGTTACAGGTGGAAATGTTTCCCATATTGATGGCTTGATTCAAACCCTCAACGGTAATCATCCTGCCAGTTTATTTTTGATGAATCCCAACGGAATTGTATTTGGTGAAAATGCCAGCTTAAATATTGGTGGCTCGTTTGTAGGAACAACTGCTGAGAGTATTAAGTTTGCAGATGGGACGGAATTTAGTGCAGTGAATTCGACGGGGACACCGTTGTTGACCATGAGTGTACCTGTGGGATTGCAGATGGGGCAGAATCCAGGAGACATTCAAGGACAGGGAAGTGGACATCAATTGACAGGAGGAGCATTGACCCCTGTAATTCGGGATAATACCCAATCAACCTTAGAGGTGAATTCCGGAAAAGCGATCGCATTAGTTGGACAAAATCTGAATTTGTCAGGTGGTGTTTTAACTGCTGAAAATGGCAGGATTGAGTTAGGTGCAGTCAAAGCAGGTACAGTTAATATTATTAATGACACATCCTCAAACTTGCAGTTAGATTATGCAAATATTGAAAGTTTTGGAGATATCCAACTTGTAAATCAGTCTTTAGTCGATGCCAGTGGCTTAAACAGTCGTGGGATTCAATTGCAAGGGCAAAATATTAGTCTCAAAGATGGTTCTGCTGCCTTGATTCAAACCACGGGAAGCCAAGCACCAAATAGTATTCGCGTTCGGGGAACAGGTTCTTTAGACCTTTCTGGAGATGTGAGGACAGCACCGGATTTAGGAATTGTGACAGGGGTTATTTCTAGTCGCTTGATGACTGAAACTCTGGGGAAAGGGAAAGGTGCTGATATTGATGTTTCTGCTGGAGATTTACTCCTCAATGATGGAGGTATTATCCTAGCAAGAACTTATGGTTTCGACTCTGGAGGTAATATTAATGTAAATATTGCCAGAGATATTCAAATTAATCGTGTATCACCGCTAAATCCGATTGCTACTAGTGGAATTGCTACACCTACCTTTGGCTCTGGGCAATCTGGCAATATGAATATCACTGCGTCGAACCTAACAATTACAGATGGAGGCTTAATTATTTCTAACAATTTTGGAAAAGGGGATACCGGAAATGTAAATGTGAATGTTTCCAGAAATATAGAAGTTAAGGGTATATATCCAATAACTTTAGCTCCTGCTAATATTAGTTCATCTGTATTTGGCCAAGGTAATGGTGGTTATTTAAATATAAATACATCCAGGCTGATTCTAGACAATAATGGATCTGTTTCTGCTGCAACTTTAAATAGTGGTGCTGGTGGCAACCTCACCATTAATGCTTCTGAATCAATAGAATTAAGTAATGGCAGTATTAGCGCAGCAGCTCCAATTTTACCGACAACTTTGCGTCAAGCATTTAGACTTCCAGATATCCCTAGTGGAAATTCTGGCAGTGTAACCATTAATACTCCTAAATTGCAAATAGAGAATGGAGGACAAGTTGCTGTTAATAATCAAGGATTGGGTAATGGAGGTAATTTAACTATAAATACGAACTCTTTACGACTCAATAACCAAGGTAAATTAATTGCCAATACTGCTTCTGGGGAAGGTGGAAATATCAACTTGAATCTACAATCTGACTTGATTCTACGAAATAACAGCCTCATTTCTACAGAAGCTCAAGGAACTGGTAACGGTGGTAACATCACGATCAATTCTCCTATCATCGCCGGTTTAGAAAACAGCGATATCATCGCCAATGCTGTTCAAGGAAATGGTGGCAATATCAACATTACTACCCAAGGTATATTCGGGTTACAATTTCGCAATCAACTCACCCTAGAAAATGACATCACAGCCAGTTCCCAATTTGGAGTCAGTGGTACGGTGGATGTTAATAATATTGGTGTTGACCCCAATTCTGGCTTAATTGAACTACCTGCAAACTTAGTAGATTCATCTCAACAAATTGCCGCAGGTTGTGCAGATACAAGTGGTAGTAGTTTTGTCGCTACAGGAAGAGGAGGAATACCACAAAATCCCACTCAGGATGTGAGGAGCGATCTGACTTGGTCTGATGTTCGCGATATCTCCGCATTCCAACATAAAACTAGCCCAGTCACAGCCAAAATATCAGAAATTCCAGCATCTTTAGTGCAAGCAGCTTCCTGGCGACGTAATGCAAAAGGGAAAATTGAATTAGTTGCAAATAAATTTATTGCACCAATACCACAATTATTGACTTGCGCTGCGGTTACTAAAAACTAATTTTTGGGCATCATAAGGTACAAGTCTAAATGGAGATGGGGTAGATGAAGTTAACTGCTGTGTATTTGGGTTTAATGAGTGGAATCTTGATAGGTGGGATGATTTTCCCTGCAAATGCAAATGCTCAAGTAACATCAGATGGTACTACAAACACCCTTGTCAACCCAAGTGGTAATAATTTCAATATTCTCAATGGTATAGAAAAAGGTAATAATTTATTTCATAGTTTTAGTAATTTCTCTGTACCTACTGGTGGTTCTGCCAGCTTTGATTTAACCAATACGCCGAATATTAAAACTATATTTAGTCGGGTTACAGGTGGAAATGTTTCCCATATTGATGGCTTGATTCAAACCCTCAACGGTAATCATCCTGCCAGTTTATTTTTGATAAATCCCAACGGAATTATATTTGGAGAAAACGCTCAGTTGAATATTGGCGGCTCATTTGTGGGGACGACAGCCAATAGTATTACGTTTAGCGATGGAGTTGAATTTAGTGCTGTTAACGCGAACACAAATTCTTTGCTGACTATGAGTGTACCTGTGGGTTTGCAGATGGGCAGTAATCCTGGTGCAATTACCGTTCGAGGGTCCGGACACGATGCCCAAATAGGCATATCGCTTCCAGTCTCTGAACCGAACCTGGGTACAAAAGGATTGCAGTTGCAACCTGAAAAAACCCTAGCATTGGTGGGTGGAAATATTGCCTTAGAAGGAGGATTGCTCTGGGCACCGGGAGGACGAATAGAACTGGGTAGTATCACTAGCTCAAGCGTCGTCCTCAATTCCATCCCTCAAGGATTCAGCCTAGGTTATCCCCATCCTTCAAGTTTTGGCGATATTCAGATAACTCAACGAGCTTTAGCATCTACACGCGACTCCACTGGGAAAAGTGGAGGAGACATCCAAATTCAGGGGAAACAGGTCAGTATCCGAGATGGTTCGCTGATATTAGTACAAAATCGTAGCAATCAAACTGCTGGTAATATTGCCATCAATGCCACAGAGTCCCTCGATATCATCGGCAAGTCTCCTGATTTTAATAGTTCTAGCAGTTTAGTTAATGAAACTATATCCTCCGGCGCAGCAGGGAATATTATCATTACCACTCCACGATTGAATATTGATCAAGGTGGCTATATCTTAAACCGTACTTTTAGCGCAGCACCAGGTGGCAACATTGCACTTAATACTGATCAAATGCGGGTCAACGGTTTTGCATTTGGCGATCCTTCTCCTTTTCGCGCAGTCAGCCAGATATTCGCTGCTTCCTTTGGGACTGGGGAAGGTGGAAATATTGCCATCTCCACTCAAAATCTGTCTATTTTAGCTGGCGCTAATGTGGCAGCAAGACCCTATGCTTTAGGCAATGGCGGCGATGTTGTAGTGAAGGCAGATACGATTCAGGTGACATCTGAGGGAGCGCCAAACGGTCTTTATTTTAGTCTGTTGTCTACTGCCACATTCGGGTTTGGTAATGCAGGGAATTTGAAAATTGATACCCGTACACTTTCGGTTCAAGCTGGCGGTAGAGTGTCTGCTTCTAGCATAATTTTAGGAGATGCGGGTTCACTGACTATCAACGCGTCTGAGTCGATTGATGTGAGTGGTGTAAAAAATTCTCAAAATCCCAGCTATATTGGTACGGCCGTTATTCCTGTTTTTGGATTTTCTAACGCTAATTCTGGTAGCACCACGATTAACACCCCAGTTCTGAATATCAGTAATGGTGCAACGGTGTTTATCAAAAATACTGGCTCCGGTGAAGCTGGCATCCTGAACATTAATGCGAATACCTTACGACTAGACAATGGGGCAAGTATTTCAGCATCCACAACGGCAGGTGAAGGTGGTAACACTAATTTACAACTGCGGGATCTGCTACTTATGCGTCATGGTAGTTTTATTAATGCAGAAGCTGGTGGCAGCGGTAATAGCGGCAATATTACTATCAATGCCCCGATCATTGTCGGTTTAGAAAACAGTGACATTATTGCCAATGCAGTTAAAGGAAGAGGTGGCAATATTCAAATTGCAACTCAGGGAATTATGGGTCTAGAGTACCGTAATCTCCTCAGTCCTAGAGAAGTTCCTAGCAATGATGTGACTGCTAGCTCGCAATTTAATGTCAGTGGCACGGTTCAAATTAATAACATCGGTGTTGATCCCAATTCTGGTTTAGTGGAATTGCCAGAGAATGTTACTGACTCATCGCAACAAATAGCTACAGGTTGTTCTGATACTAGTAGTAGTAGTTTTGTGGCTACCGGCAGGGGTGGAATACCGCAAAATCCCAATCAACAAGCAGGGCGCGATGTCTACGACGGGATACACCTAAGCACTTGGTCTGATATCCGCGATATCTCTGCATACCGTCAAACAGAGGAAGCACAAGCTCAAATACCCCAATCTTCAGAGGTGCTTGTCCAAGCTATAGGTTGGCGACGTAATGCTAATGGCAAAATTGAGTTAATCGCAGCTAAATCTCCTGCTCATCTGCCATCATACTCAACTTGTGCTGCCGTTTCCAAAAGTTAATTTTCCTAAATTTCCACAATTTAGTGTTAGAAATGATTACTTTTCGGGAATTAAATGAGTCCTGACTTCAATGCCCTAGATTTATTTATGGTGTTACTCGGTATTCAGTACTCCTGAACAAAGCGATCGCTCATCAACCGATAGATTTGATCATAAGTTGGGTACTATAAATAATAGTGATTATTTAAACACTTGTACTGTGACCAATCATCGCACAAATTGCTCAATCATAAGTAATTAACTATGGCTTTCCGAATTAAACAAACTCGTTGGCTGTATGTCGGCTTAAGTATTTTAAGTTTACTGTTAGTATTTATCGGTACAGATGTTAAAGCATCTCCAACAGTAACAACACCGATTATCTCTGTTTCCCAACCTACTAACGGGCTAGAACAGGGACGGAATCTCTATCGTGCAGGACGTTTGACAGAAGCTGTGACGGCTTGGCAAACAGCAGCGCAACAATATCAAACACAAGGCGATCGCTTAAACGAAGCTTTGAGTTTGAGTTATCTTTCCTTGGCACAGCAGGAACTGAACCAGTGGGAACCAGCCCAAAATTCTATTGAGCAAAGTCTCAAAATTTTGCAAAGCGCTAAACCTGCTGCTGATGCAATTATCTGGGCGCAAACACTGAATACCCAAGCAAATTTGCAGTTGCGTACTGGTAAGGCTGAAACTGCCATCGAAAACTGGCAACAAGCGCAAAAATATTATGAGCAGGCTGGCGATACAATAGGCAGTCTAGGTAGTCAAATTAACCAAGCACAAGCTTTACAAAGTTTGGGATTTTACCGTCGTTCGAGACAACAGCTAGAAACAATAACGCAAAAATTGGCAGCAATGCCAGATTCGGAAGTCAAAGTTAGTGGATTGCGATCGCTGGGTTGGGCTTTACAAGCAATCGGTGATGGCAAAAGCCAGCAAGTTTTAGAACAAAGTTTAGATATAGCAAATAAAATTCAAGCGAAAACCCAATTAAGTTCTATCCTTTCGAGTCTAGGAAAAAATGCCTCACATTTGCAAGACCCAGAAACGGCATTAAATTACTTTGAAGATGCCCAAAAAGCTGCTACTAATCCTAATGAAGAGTTGCAAGCACGTTTGGCTCAGTTCAAATTGTTGATCGATTACGACAAACTGGAATATGCAATTCCCCTCGCTCCTCAATTGCGACAACAACTGGCAGAAATACCACCCAGTCACGATTCTCTTTATGCAGCGATTAATTTTGTTGCTACCCTCAATAAATTGGCAAAACCCGACGAAGTTTTACCAAACAAAGACTTAGCACAACTCATGGCAGTTACAGTGAAATCTGCCCAAAAAATTCAGGATGCTCCCGCAGAAGCACACGCGCTATACCAGTGGGGAAAACTTTACAACCGCACACAACAATGGTCTGAGTCCAAGAAATTAGCTGATCAATCCCTCAATATCGCCCGTCAACTCCAAGCTGACGATATCATTGCTCAATCGGCATGGCAGGTAGGACAGTTATATAAGCGACAGGGTAATAAATCGGCAGCAATTACAGCCTATACAGAAGCAGTTAAATCATTAAAGGCACTGCGCGGAGATATGGTTGCCGTTAACCCAGATGTCCAATTTTCTTTCCGCGAAAGTGTAGAGCCTGTATATCGGGAACTGGTGGGGTTACTTCTGGATGAACAACCAACACAGGCGGCATTAATGCAAGCTCGTGAATTAATTGAATCATTGCAAGTCGCTGAACTCGATAACTTTTTCCGGGAAGCTTGTTTAGATAAAGCGCAGCAGATTGACAAAGTTGATCCCACAGCAACGGTTATTTACCCAATTATCTTAAGCGATCGCCTGGCAGTAATTCTTTCCCAAACCGGCAAACCTCTGCGTTACTATGTTACTCACAAATCTCAGGTAGAAATTGAGCAAACTCTGAATAATTTGTTCGTTTCCCTCAACCCGGTTTCCGATTCTAAAGAGCGGCAAAAATTTACCGAACAAATTTATGACTGGCTGATTCGTCCAGCAGAACAGGAACAAGCTTTTCAAGATACTAAAACATTAGTATTTGTTTTGGATGGAAAGTTGCGTAACATTCCCATGGCAGCTTTGTATGATGGCAAGCAATATTTGATTGAAAAATATGCCATTGCCCTGTCGCCAGGATTGCAACTCATGGCGGCTCATCCACTCCAGCAAAACAAAATTAATGCGATCGTTGGCGGTATTAGCAAGTCTCGCGCTGGTTTTGCTGCCTTGCCTGCGGTGGAATCCGAAGTCAAGCAAATATCCCGCTCAATACAGTCTCAGCTTTTACTCAACCAAGAATTTACCAATAAAGCCCTTGGTGATAGCATTAAGTCCGCTAATATTGATGTTGTTCACCTGGCAACCCACGGACAATTTAGCTCCCGTCTTGAAGATACCTACTTACTTACCTGGGATGGACGCATTAATGTCCAGGAATTGTCAGAACTCCTCAAAAATCGTGGTGGAGATTCATCAAAAGCAATTGAATTACTGGTACTAAGCGCCTGTGATACTGCCACCGGAGATGATCGTGCCGTTCTAGGTCTAGCCGGGTTAGCTGTTAAATCTGGGGCCCGTTCTACCATTGCCACCCTTTGGCCAGTCAAAGATAAAGCCGCAGAAATACTGATGACTCGCTTTTATGAACAACTGCGACAACCAAAAATTACTAAAGCCGAAGCATTGCGTCAAGCACAAATAAACTTGATTCGGAAAACAGATTTTCACGATCCATTCTTTTGGTCTACTTTTGTTCTAGTTGGAAATTGGAATTAACTACGTGTTACCAGTAAAAATTGTGATAAAAATATATTTCCTTTATAGTATTTTTCTCCATATTCGTTTATAAAAGCTAATATATACCCTATTTAGGGACGGAGAAACATCATGAAACGTCGATATTTAGTTAGTACATTGAGCGCGATCGCTCTTTTGGCTAGCAGTATATGGACTAGTGCCTATGCTGTAAAATTTACTCCCCCTGCCAGAAATGGCTCTCCTAGCCAAGCAACGGGAGGAGCTTCCAGAGGTAATTTATTTACCCCCCCTGCCAGAAATAGCACCCCTAGTCAAGCAACAGGAGGAGCTTCCAGAGGCAATTTATTTACCCCGAAGCAAGGTAATAGCGCTCCTCGTCAAGCAATGGGAGGAGCTTCCAGAGGCAATTTATTTACCCCTGCTAAAGGTAACGGCGCTCCCCAACAGGCAAGTGGCGGGGCTTCCAGAGGCAATTTGTTTACCCCTGCTAAAGGTAACGGCGCTCCCCAACAGGCAAATGGTGGTGCTTCCCGCGTTGGTATTTACTACTTGAATCCTTCGAGTGTCGCAGCATCTACTCCAGCAGCCTTAATTGCACTTCTACCCCAAAGCTTCTATGGCACAACAGTGTCTGAACGCCCTACGATAATGGTGCATTTACCTGCTTCTAATGCCTTAGAAGCTGTATTCAGCCTGAAGGATGAATCTGGTAATATGTATTACAACACCACTATCCCAGTTGCTAAAAAATCTGGGGTAATTGCCTTCAAATTGCCTGCGGATGCACCCGCTTTAGTTGTTGGTAAGAACTACCAATGGATTCTAGCTCTCAAAGTGAATGGACAACTCAGCCCCAGTACACCTTATGTCGATGGTTGGATTCAACGCATCCAACCAAGTGCTGAATTGACAACGGCAATGCAACAAAAAGATTTTATGAAGCTGGCAACTGCTTTCGGTACAAATGGAGTGTGGTATGACTGTGTAGCAACACTAGCTACCTTACAAGCTGCCCAACCCAATAACCCAAGTATAACCAAACAATGGGAAGAACTTCTTTCTTCGGTGAACTTGAAGGAGATTGTAAAAGCTCCATTAGCATCTGTCAACTAGAAAATTAGATCAAGTTCAATACAGTTCAGTTCAGACCAAAATATTACCGCAATCGTCCTTTACTGAACTGTATTGAAACTAGTTATAGACACGTATTGGTGGGTCAATGCCTGATCAAGGCTATTGAATCTCACATGACTTTGAGTCGTGTGATTCCTGCTTCAACAATCTTCTGATAATTTCTCCACAGGTGTTTAGAGCATTCAGCCCACCCAAATATTATTATTATTTCAGCGTGTAGCGTAATTATGTGGCGCAAATTCCAAGCTTTCATCCAACGCACTCGCAGCGTTTTAATTATTACTCCTAGTATTGCCCTGACGGTGATGATCGGGCAATCTTTGGGACTTTTCAATTTACCTGAGTGGAAACTTCGCGATGAATGGATGCGCCAAGCTCTGCCAGAAAAAATTGCTGATGAGATAGTAATCATCACCATAGATGAACGCGATATTCAATCTGTAGGGAAATGGCCTGTTCCAGATTGGTCTCTAGCAGAATTACTCGAAAAAATCCGGTCACAACAACCCCGTGCCATCGGGTTAGATTTGTATCGAGATTTGCCAGAGGGGACAGGACATGAGCAACTTGTACAAATTTTTCGCACTACTCCCAATTTGATAGGAGTGGAAAAAATTATTGGTGAGCGTGTCAACCCCCCAGCAGAACTAAAAAAAAATGACCAAGTGGGATTAGCTGATTCGGTTCTAGATAGCGATCGCCATGTGCGTCGCGCCCTCCTCACAGCTAAAGATGAAAAAGAAGGTGGCAAAATCAAAGCGGGGCTAGGAACCCTTGTCGCCCTCAAGTATCTGGAATTTGAAAAGATCACCTTAGAATCTATTGACGAAAAGCAGCAGAAGTTTCAATTGGGTAAGGCAATTTACAAACCACTGAGTAATCAAGAAGCAGGCTATAGTGATGCCGATGTTGGGGGTTATCAAATTCTGCTCAACTGGCATGGTTCAGAAGCAGCATTTCGGACAGTTGCCATGCGTGATCTATTAGCCGGAAAAATTCCAGCCAACTTGATGCGCGATCGCATGGTGTTTATTGGATCAACTGCCACTAGTACCAATGATTTCTTTAGCACACCCTTCAGTTCTACCTTGATTTCTGCCCAAAAACCAACTCCTGGTGTCGTTGTTCACGCCAATATTGCTCTCCAACTAGTGCGAGGGGCAAAAACAGGAAAAACCAGCCTCCACGGTGTACCAGGTAATGTTTTCTTGTTATGGATTATTTTGTGGACTGTAATTGGTTCTACAGGTAGTTGGTGGTTAGCTAGTGCGCGTACAGGAAAATGGATTCCAGGGGGTAAAATTCTGTGGGCAACTGTAGTTATCAGTACAACATTGATGGCAAGTGCTTATGGAATGTTTTTGGTTGGCCTGCTGATTCCAGTCACACCTGCCTTAGCTGCATTTATCGGCAGTGTAGTTGCAACAACCAATGCCTATAAACAGCAGAAGTTAGAACAAACAAATCACCAACTAGAAATTGCTAATAGTCAGCTATTAGATTATTCCAAAACCCTAGAAACAAAAGTCGAAGAACGAACTCACGAACTTTTGGAAGCAAAGCAAGCTGCTGATGCTGCTAACCATGCAAAAAGTGAGTTTCTGGCCAATATGAGCCATGAGCTACGCACCCCACTCAATGGTATTTTAGGTTTTGCCCAGCTATTAGCCCAAGCACCCAACTTAACCGAGAAAAACCGCGACGGAATCAGCATTATCCATCAATGTGGTTCCCATCTGTTGATGTTAATTAATGATATTCTCGATTTGTCGAAGATTGAAGCTCGCAAACTCGAATTAGTCACCAATAGCCTAGATTTGCCAAGTTTTCTGCATGGCGTAACAGAAATTTGTGGTGTCCGAGCCGAGCAGAAAGAGATTCGCTTTAATATTTTAATTAGCGATCGCTTACCATCTACCATTGAAACCGATGAAAAGCGATTGCGACAAGTATTAATAAATTTGCTAGGCAATGCCATTAAATTTACAGATAGAGGTAGTGTCACGTTTAAAGTCGAGCTACTAGAAACCAATCTTGAATCTGCTCAATCCCCAACTGCAAAAATTCGCTTCCAAGTAGAAGATACAGGAGTCGGGATGTCACCTGACCAGCTCGAAAAAATCTTTTTGCCTTTTGAGCAAGTAGGTGATCTAGGACAGCGTTCTGAAGGTACTGGTTTGGGATTGACCATCAGCCAAAGAATTGCCGGATTGATTGGCAGCCAAATTAAAGTACAAAGTAGTCCAGGTGAAGGAAGCATTTTTTGGCTAGATATAACAGTTCCAGCATCCCTCAAACAGGATTGGCATTTAAAAGGAAACACATCAAACCAAGAAAAAATTATTGGCATTCAAGGTAATACACCTCAAATTCTCATTATTGATGATGATGCAAACCATCGTTTCATATTAACCAGCTTGCTACAAGAAATTGGCTGTCGCATTCAAGAAGCCAGCGATGGAAAACAAGGTTTGCAATTAGTTAGTGACAGCCCACCTGATATGATTTTGCTTGATATAGCTATGCCCAACATGAATGGCTTTGAGTTCATGGTTCACCTGCAAGAAAATCTGCCAACCCATAATATTCCCATTATTGTTTCCAGCGCTAACGTCTTTGAATCAAATCGCCAGAAAAGTTTACAGGCAGGTGCAGCCGCGTTTATACCGAAACCCCTCCAGAGAGATGAACTGCTTAATGCCTTGCAATCGCTGCTAAAAGTTGATTGGACTTATGCAGAATCTAGCAAACAATCTCTACAGCCACCAAAACAGACTCCTCTCAATGGTGAATTAATGTTGCCATCTCAGGAGGTCTTGCAACAACTGTATCACTTAGCAATGATGGGGGATATATCGGGAATAGAAGAAATATTAAAAACCCAAGTAGAGCAAAATAATCAACTAGTTTCCTTTGCCACTGAGTTAACTAAACTTACTGACAGTTTCCAAACTGCAAAAATACGTAAATTAATTAAATCTTTAGTAGCTGAGGAAACAGTAAAATGAGTGACAATCTTCTCTCCAAACCAATGTATATTCTTTTAGTAGATGATAATCCGAATAATCTCAAAGTGCTATCAGAAGCGATTCAGGGATATGGTTGGAAAGCTCTGATGGCAAATGATGGAGAGTCAGCCATCGAACAAGCAGAATATGCTAACCCAGATTTAATTATTCTTGATGTAATGATGCCTGGGATTGATGGCTTTGAAACTTGTCGGAGGTTAAAAGCTAATTCAATTACCCAGAATATTCCAGTTATTTTTATGACAGCATTGTCTGATGCTACAGATAAAGTCAAAGGATTAGAAATTGGTGCAGTTGATTATGTTACCAAACCATTTCAACAAGCAGAAGTTATTGCCCGATTAAAACTACACCTGAAACTATCCCATCTGACTCGGACTTTAGAACAACAGGTAGAGGAGCGCACCGCAGAATTGACCAAATCTCTACAGCAGCTACAAAATACCCAATTGCAAATGATTCAAAGTGAGAAAATGTCCGCACTGGGTAATTTGGTCGCCGGCATAGCTCACGAAATGAATAATCCCCTAGGGTTTATTTCTGCTACCCTCAAACAAGCGAAATCAAATGTTGGCGATATTATTGAACACTTGAGGCTTTATCAAGAAAGCTTACCAAGTCCCAGCCAAGAAATTATCAACCATGCCGAAGAAATTGATTTGGATTATTGCACAGAAGACATATCCAAAATGATTGACTCGATGATAGTGGCTTGCGATCGCATTGAAAATATTAGCAATAGCTTAAGAACTTTCTCTAGAGCAGATCGAGATTATAAACAACCTTTTAATTTACATGAAGGTATCGATAGCACAATTTTAATTCTCAAGCACCGTCTTAAAGCCAACGAAAAACGTCCGGCAATTGAGGTATTTACGGAGTACGGTAAGATACCTAAGATTGAGTGCTTTCCGGGTCAATTAAATCAAGTATTTATGAATATTCTGGCAAATGCCATTGATGCTTTAGAAGAAGCAAATAACAGGCGAACTTTTGAGGATATTAAGGCAAATCACAACAAAATCATAGTTAAAACATCAGTAGAAGATAACCAAGTAAAAATATCAATTGCTGATAATGCTCAGGGAATGACTGAAGAAGTCAAAGAAAAAATATTTGACCATTTATTTACTACGAAAAGTATCGGTAAAGGCACAGGTTTAGGATTAGCGATCGCCCAGTCTATTGTGGTAGAAAAACACAACGGTTCAGTGGTTGTGAATTCTACACTAGATGAGGGAACTGAATTTATCATTTCCTTGCCAATTTGACTTAGACCCAAAATTGACTTGCTTGAGACTGTGATTTCAGTCAACTACTTGATGAAATGTTGACAATTAACCTACTTATAGAATACCAGTGTCTTTATATGTAAAGTTTTATTACTGCATTCAACATTTTTGTAATACAGCAGATTGCAGATTAATGAGGCTTCGCCGTGAGCGTCAGCGGCTCGAGTGAGCCTTCCCTGCGGGACGCTACGCGAACGCCGAACTCCGATAGCTTGCGTGGCGTAGCCATACGGTACAGAATCAAAATTGAAACCTAGACACCAAGCTAGTTTTACTCCTGACTCCTTGTCCTGAGCGTTCACGTAGTGTGTCGAAGACAAGTCGATAGCGTAGCGTGGCGTTAGCCATAGGGCTGACTCCTGAATTCTGCTGTATGTGGATAAATATTTTTATTTTAACGGTCTCTAGCGATCGCACTCTCCACTATTTCCAGTCAGTAGCCAATTTTAAAATTCTAGAATTACTATTAGGTTGGGCTGAAAATATAGAAGCCAATCCACAATCCTCCTCCAACCCTGTGGCAAAATTGATCAGAGTCCTAAAAAACTGATTATTCCCAGCATGACCGCAACTATTCCCAATCTCCCCAGTCTGTACGAACCCTTCTCCACAGAAGCCAAATGGCAAAAATTCTGGGAAGACAACCAAGTCTATAAAGCTGACCCCAACCACAAGGGGGAACCCTACTGTATCGTCATTCCTCCCCCAAACGTGACTGGCAGTTTGCATATGGGTCACGCCTTTGAAAGTGCGTTGATTGATACCCTCGTGCGCTACCATCGCATGAAAGGACGTAATACCCTCTGGCTACCCGGAACTGACCACGCGAGTATTGCTGTGCAAACCATTCTGGAAAAGCAACTCAAGGCTGAAGGTAAAACTCGCTATGACTTGGGACGCGAAAAATTCCTAGAACGCGCTTGGCAATGGAAAGCGGAATCTGGGGGTACAATTGTGAATCAGCTGCGCCGTTTGGGTGTTTCGGTGGACTGGACACGGGAACGCTTCACTTTAGATGAAGGTTTATCGAAAGCTGTTTTAGAAGCATTTATTCGTCTGTATGATGAAAAGTTAATTTATCGCGGTAATTATTTGGTGAATTGGTGTCCTGCTTCTCAGTCTGCGGTGTCTGATTTGGAAGTGGAACCAAAAGAAGTAAATGGTAATCTTTGGCACTTCCGCTATCCCTTGAGTGATGGTTCTGGTTTTGTAGAAGTGGCGACAACGCGACCAGAAACGATGTTAGGTGATACAGCAGTTGCGGTTAATCCTGAAGATGAAAGGTATAAACATTTAATTGGTAAAACCTTGACTTTACCAATTATGAACCGGGAAATCCCCATTATTGGTGATAAGTTGGTTGACCCTGCGTTCGGTACGGGTTGCGTGAAAGTGACTCCAGCCCATGACCCCAATGATTTTGAAATGGGTAAACGTCATGATTTGCCGTTTATCAATATTATGAATAAAGACGGTACTCTGAACGAAAATGCTGGGGAGTTTCAAGGTCAAGACCGCTTTGTGGCTAGGAAAAATGTGATTTCTCGCCTAGAAGCAGATGGGGTTCTGGTAAAGATAGAAGATTATAAACATACAGTACCTTATAGCGATCGCGGAAAAGTCCCTGTTGAACCTCTCCTTTCTACCCAGTGGTTTGTCAATATTCGCCCCCTTGCAGACAAAACTCTCGAATTTTTAGATAATCAAAATTCTCCAGATTTCGTTCCCCAACGCTGGACAAAAGTTTATCGTGACTGGTTAGTAAATCTGCGCGACTGGTGTATTTCTCGTCAACTATGGTGGGGTCATCAAATCCCCGCTTGGTATGCTGTCAGCGAAACCGGTGGACAAATTACCGACTCCACACCCCATTTTGTAGCACGCAATGAGGCTGAAGCTTGGGAAAAAGCCAAATCACAATTTGGGGAAAATGTCCAATTAGAACAAGACCCCGATGTTTTAGATACCTGGTTTTCTTCTGGACTTTGGCCATTTTCAACTTTAGGCTGGCCAGAACAAACCCCTGATTTAGCGACTTATTATCCCAACGCCACCTTAGTTACAGGTTTTGATATCATCTTTTTCTGGGTTGCGAGAATGACGATGATGGCGGGACATTTCACCGGACAAATGCCGTTTAAAACTGTTTACATTCACGGCTTAGTCAGGGATGAAAATAATAAGAAAATGTCGAAATCGGCAAATAATGGCATTGACCCATTATTGCTAATTGCCAAATATGGTACTGATGCTCTTCGTTATACCCTAATTAAAGAAGTAGCAGGTGCTGGTCAAGATATTCGTCTAGAATATGACCGCAAAAAAGATGAATCAACATCTGTAGAAGCATCTCGTAATTTTGCCAATAAGTTATGGAATGCTGCCAGATTTGTAATGATGAATTTGGATGGGCAAACTCCAGCTCAATTGGGTAAACCTGAACCGACAGAACTCAGTGATAAATGGATTATTTCCCGTTATCATCAAGTAGTTAAACAAACCACTAATTATATCGACAATTACGGTTTAGGGGAAGCAGCAAAAGGACTTTATGAGTTTATTTGGGGTGATTTCTGTGATTGGTATATTGAATTAGTAAAATCCAGATTACAAAAAGATGCAGATCCCATATCTCGCAAAGTTGCCCAGCAAATTCTTGCTTATATACTTGAAGGAATTTTAAAATTACTTCATCCCTTAATGCCTCACATTACTGAAGAGATTTGGCAAACTCTGACTCAGCAACCAGCAGAAAATCCACAAATTATAGCCTTACAGCCCTATCCTGAAGCTGATGAAAAATTAATTGACCAAGCTTTAGAAGAACAGTTTGAATTGTTAATTAATACTATTCGCACAATTCGTAATTTACGAGCAGAAGCTGACATTAAACCTGGAGTAAAAGTCACTGCTAATTTGCAGAGTGAAAATGCCAATGAACGCTTCATTCTCAACGCTGGCCAGTCTTATATTCAAGATTTGGCCAAGGTGGAAACTTTAACTATTACTGACAAAACGACCATTGATGAACAAGAAAGCCAACCTGTTGTCACGAAATCAGTTTTTAAAGGCTTAAAAACTATTGGCTTAATTATTGTCGGACTTGTCTTTTTAAGAGTTGCTATTATTGTCGGGAATGCTTCATTGCGTCTTCCCATTTTTGGCACTTTCTTTGAAACAGTTGGTCTTGGTTATGCCGGTTGGTTTATTGTCTACAATATACTCAATGCTGAAAGTAGACAAAAGTTATTTGCAAATTTGCCCAAAACAAATACCCAAAACCTACCACAGCCAGAATCTACCCAAATCGAAGAATCAGACAATTCTATTTCTGGTGTTGTCGGTACTGTCCAAGTTGTAATTCCCTTAAAAGGTGTGGTAGATATTGAAGCTCTCCGTGCCAAACTAGAGAAAAGTATCAGCAAAGCCGAAGCTGAAGCTACATCCCTACGTGCTAGACTGAGTAATTCTAAGTTTGTGGATAAAGCTCCCGCAGATGTAGTTCAAGGTGTGCGTGATGCTTTAACAGAGGCTGAGAAACAAGCGGAAATTTTGCGCGATCGCTTGCTTACTTTATAACAGAGAGGTAATAGGTAATCGGTGACAGGTGACAGAAAGAAATTTACTAATTACCAATTACCGTTCGGAGTTCGGCGTGAGCGCTCAGTCGAACGCTGACGCTCACGGCGGAAGCCAATTACCAATCACCAAATTTTGAATTGGGAACGCAGCGACAATGCTATACTTAGCGCAAGTACGTAAGAATGATTTTTTAGACCAGTATCAATTACGCCTGTTAGCACGTCAAGAAGCTGAACATTTATGGTCAATTATTTCTGAAGAGGCATTTATTCTCTTGGGAAAAGGAAATACCATGAGTGAAAAAGTGCTGGTGTTAGTTGAGCTTTCCTCTACAGGTGACATAGAAGTTATTGAAGATGCTACTTGTTGGATAGTCTATCTAGTGCAAACTTATCTCAAAACTGGCATTACCCCAGAATTTTTACAAAAAGAAGCAGAACAAGCGGAAAATTGGCGACAGGCATTAACTTTGCAAAACCAAGATTTAGCACGTCGTTCCTTAGAATTAGAAGCCCGTCGGGAACAAATTCAAGCCTTAGAGGAAAGTATTAACCGAGAGAAAACAGATCAGCAAGATAATTCATAATATTTTCTTTTCTGGTATGCCACAGAAACGCTTTTGCCTTGCGTTAGCACTAGCTACGTATAAACAAATCCAGCCAAAAGGTTAGTGTGATTGCCGCTCTTGTAAGGTGCGTTAGCGATCGCATCACTAATACAGCTATATTTAGAATATGGCCCCTTCTTTCAAATCCCAACCAATAGCCTCAAGTACTTAATAGATATGCAAATCACCCTTAGTTCACAGCAGAGCCAAATTCTTGAATCCCTCTCGCAGCAGGGTGGTTATGCTTCTCTAGAAGATGCAATTAACACAGCTCTTGTTCTACTTGCTGACGAGATCACACAGCAAGATTCAGACGAAACCCCAGAATACTTAGCCTGGGTCGAACAAACACGACTAAAGATCGAAGAAGGTGTACGGGCAGCAGAGCGAGGTGATGTTTTAGATGCAGATGTGGTACTAGCTCGATTACGCAGTAAAGTGGAAGCAGCCAGAGCCGCCTCATGAGGTATCTACGAATTACGGCGACCGCCAGCCGAGACTTGGAAGCAATTTCTGAGTATTTTTTGGAGAAAAGCGTCGATGCAGGCGATCGCTTCGTACAAACATTCAACCAAAAGTGCCAACACCTTGCACGTTTTCCATATATCGGTAAGTCCTACGCTCGACTAAGACCTGGTTTACGAGGACTTTTGATGATGGATTACATCGTCTTTTATCAAGTTCTTGAGGATAATGTCGAAATTCTGCGTGTTGTCAGTGGATATCGTAATTTGCAGAGTGTTTTTCCGAATAACTGAGTGTGATCACGTTTGCTCTAGAATATGCGTGTAAAAATGAGAAAAAACTGATTTTTTATTCATAATTTTGAATACTGAATTGGTGTTTTAGGAGATGGGAGAAACTTTGACAAATCCCTAACCCCCAATCTCCATTACCAATCACCTATTTTATTCTGCTGCTAACAATTGCCGAATTAATTTTGTTAAAGCCTTTTGTGTAAAACGACTAGCAATTTGTTGACCTAAATGATGCACTCTAGGATTAACAAGTACCTGTGCTAATTGGGGAGCAATTTGGGCAACATCAAAACCCTTTGTTTCTCGGAGAATACCCAAAATTCGTTTGATATGCTCTAAGTTCTGTTGTTGTTCAACTGTTGCACCAGGAGTTTCATTAACTGCTGTTAATCCTACTCTTTCTCGCAGTAAGTAAGTAAAGTTATGCAAGACATTTTTACTGACAGCATCAATTCCGTTGAGAAACTCATCTACTAACCTGTCACGAATAAATTCACCTCGTTCGGAAGATAGAAATTCTACTCCTTGATTGAGTACTAAGCTCAAGTCATAATCTTGACTGTTCCGTGCATTTGTTAACAAGTTTTCTAAGCGGTTCCAGCGGAATTTACCATCTTTAAATAGCAACTCTTTCAATGATGTTCTTAATTCATCTGCTGGGTCAGTTAATAGGCGTTTAGAAACGTAAGGATAAGCTTCACTGAGAACTTTAAAATTGGGATCTATATAAATAGCAATACCTTCCAATGTCACCAAAGAACGAATAATTAAAGCGTAGTAAGGAGGTACGCGGAAGGGATATTCATACATTAAAGCTGATAAATCATCGGTGATGCTTTTAATGTTAAGTTCGGCAACACTTGCACCTTGGGCGTTAGCAAATACTCTTGAAAATGCGGGAATAATTGGTGTTAAGTCGGTTTCTGGGGTGAGAAATTCTAATTTAACGTAGTCTTTTGCTAATGAGTCAAAGTCACGGTTAACGACGTGAACGATCGCTTCAATTAAACCATAACGCTGTGGTGGCTTAATCTCACTCATCATCCCAAAGTCAAGATAAGCCAATTTACCATCAAAGGTGGCTAACAAATTACCAGGGTGGGGGTCAGCATGGAAAAACCCATGTTCTAGCAATTGACGTAGGGAACACTGTACACCTACTTCAATGAGATAACGAGCGTTGATACCCAGATCCTGAAGTTCTTGTGCTTGGGTTAATTTAATCCCGTTGATCCATTCCATCGTCAATACGCGACGATTGGTGTATTCCCAATAAATTTTTGGTACATATACATCTTGCATATGACCGTATAATTCAAAGAATCGCTCGGCATTTTCGCCTTCGTGGATGTAGTCCATCTCTTCAAAAATGCGATCGCCCAATTCATCCAAAATCCCAACTAAATCACTTCTTACCCGCTTGACTTTTCTTTGCACCCATCCCGCTAAGTAACGCAAAATATACAAGTCAATAGTGATTCGTTCTCGCAAATCTGGACGCTGGACTTTAATCGCCACTTCTTCCCCAGTTTTCAGTTTACCTTTGTAAACTTGTCCCAAAGAAGCTGCCGCAATTGGTTCTGCGGAAATTTCCGCGTAAATCTCCTCTGGTGGGCTTCCTAGCTCTTCTTCAATAAACTGGTAAGCTATTTCATTGGCAAAAGGCGGTAATTGGTCTTGTAGTTTAGTCAATTCTTCTAGGTACACCGGAGGCACTAAATCCGGTCTAGTAGACAAAGCCTGACCAATTTTAATGTAAGCAGGCCCCAATTTTGTGAGCAATTCTCGCAATTGAATCGCTCGACGGCGATCGTTTTTGACAACAATCCCCCGTTGTTTATCAGACCACATTCCCAAAACATAGGACAAAGTTGGTCGTAAAACTGCCAAAATCCGCCGCAAAACTTGCAGAGGTTTGTTTGCGTAATGTGCGCGGATCTCTTCAGGATCGTAACCCAGTGTCTCAGGTTCAGCTTTAGCTGGTGCTGACTGTTCTTGCTCTGTTGAGGGTCTTGGTGAATGTAGAACCAAGGCTGTTGTCCCATTTGCTGGTACTACTTCAATCACGGACAATTCGCCTCCGTAACTGTCCTCCGGAGTTGATTGGAAACTAGGGGGAAATGTCTTAACCATTATGAAGAAAGCCACCGGTTTGATGAACGCTGTTAAGTATTGTAACAATATGTTGCCATTTTCGCATCTGCCCAACAAGTAGAAACTTGAATAGGAGATGAATTTCGATTTGCTAGACTTTGTTTAGCCAATTTGTGCTAACAACAATGCAGGCTGGTAGAAATCATTAACCACTAAAGACCTGTCAAACAAGGGTAATAATGTAATAAGTATTATAGCTTCAGCTACAAAAATCCAATTATTTATATATAGGGTGCGTCAATCTACGTCTTGGGAGAGGTAAGTATTTATGCAATTGTGGATAGTATCTATACTTGGATAATTAAGCTACTAAAAAACAGGACTTACTTTGTGATAAGTCCTGACAGTTTTGATATCTTTTAATATCAATGGGAACTCCAACAAGTAAGGGACTTCCAAATAAAAAAATGTACAAAAATTTCTTGTGGTGCGGGCATCTTGCCCGCAAATTATCAAGGACGGGCAGGATGCCCAGACCACAAGATTGGATAATTTATTTTCTGGTGTTCCCTAAATAATCCTGTAAAGCAGGTATCTTGAGTGCCAGGAACGCAAGACACCCACGCTACAGAAATAGTAAAAGTCCCTATGGTTTGCTTACAGGTGTAACTTTTGCTTCTACTTTGACGCTTTTTACACCTTTGACTTCTTTCGTCAAGGTTTCCGCTTTTTTGAGTTCGTCTTGAGAAGCAGCTGTACCTTTGAGAATAATCTCACCTTCTTTATTCTCTACTTCCAACTTATTGCTGGGTAAACCTTCCTTTAACTTTTTGCTAACTTCGGTTTTGAGGTCGCTTTTAGTAGAAGAAGGAGTAATTTTTGTGGTTGTATTAACTGGTGTAGTGGTAGCTTCTGTAATAGGTTGAGCAGTCTGTGTAGTTTGAGACGCTGGTTTTGCTGGTACTGTAGTAGTTTCATTAGTTGTACCAGGAGTTTCTGAGCCAGTTTTAGGAGCTTCTTGGCAACCAAAAACACCAACTACTAAAATACCGCTAACAAGAAAGGGAATTAGCTTCTTCATGTTTATCTCCAAATCGAATTAAGTGAAGCGATGTACTGAATGTGTGTGATTCTGAGGAGCGAATCTTAAAAAACAAATTAAACAGACGAAAACATAAATGCTTGTTCAAGCACCTAAGTTGCTGAAAATTGATGCTTGGATAACTTCTCTGACTCAAATCTATAAGTCAGTTCTAACAAAAGTACCAATTCAATTTTCATGATGGTTACAGACGTGTAGTCCCTGGTATGTGGTATAAAGACTCTTTACTGAATCTTATCTAGAGTCCTAACAGCTTTTTTAAGGGTAAATGCTGCTGTCCCACATTGATCACTCGATATTATCAGATTTGGAGAAGTTTGACGCAACCTGAATAATAATTTTAATAGGAGAAAGGAAGCATGAGGCATGAGAAAGATAAATATTCCCCCCCAGTTGTCTCCAATTCCCAGTCCCCAATGACCTTTAAAATTCTAATTACAGGGGAAATTGCGCCTCAATTGTTCGGTTCTACGACTGTCGCTAATGCAGGAAAGACTATAACCTCGTAAGTATATGGTGCAATGTCTACCTTAGCTGCTGTTAGACGATCTTGAATCAAGGGGTGAAAACCTGTGTACGAATGGATCTTGCCAAGTTTGAGAGAAGTTTTAGCCCAAAGCCAATCAAGTATGGCTGGGTGTTCATCTGCCAAAGCAGAGCAGCAATGGCGTATTAGCCTGGCAGCAACAGAACATCTACTACTCAATAATTTAGCAACAGCTTCGCCTGAAATCACCCAAGGTTTAGTTTTAACTGCACCAGCACCTTTATTTAGTCAGCCAAAACTAACTCAAAGTTTACAGACGGTAACTTTTACTGCCAAACCCTTTAATCCGTTGGCACTGATGCCATTTCATGTTTCATCAGAGATAAGCGCAGAAAGTGATGAAAACGAAAACGAAGCGATATCTGCTTTCCGAGACGCTGCGCTAATCACAGGCCATGCCCACGCAGACGCAGAAACTATTTTACCTTTATTACCAGCCGATCCTCTAGGTTCAGAGCAGTTTTGCTTGGTGTTCACAGAAAAATTTAGATTAGTTCTAGTTTTATCAGCCGATAGAAGCGGTAAAAAAGAATTTTTATTTTCCTTTGAGCCAGAAGTAGTGCAGCAAGCTTGGCGATCGCTAGGAGCTAGGGTAATTTTGACTAACCCAGAATTATTCGCTGAGTTGGATATGTTAGTCGAAACATACTCCCCTATAGAACCAAGTTACCATACCATAATTCAATTTAGCCAGTTGTTGCTTCAGGAATTAGCAGAGCCAGAAACGGATAAAGCAGCACATACTCCTCCCATTTACCCACATCCCCATATCCCTGTTTCCCCATCACCAAAACCATCTTCCCGTTCTGATGTGGAATTACTACAAGCTTTTGCTCACGAAGTCCGCACCCCACTGACTACTATTCGCACTCTCACTCGTCTACTACTAAAACGGCGAGATTTGCCTACTACTGTAACTAATCGCTTAGAAGTTATTGACCACGAATGTACTGAGCAAATTGACCGTATGGAGTTGCTATTTAAAGCAGCCGAATTAGAAACTTGTACAGCCGCGAAATCTGCAAATACCCAACTAACACCGATGTCTTTGGATCAAGTATTGCAGCAAAGTATACCTCGTTGGCAGCAAGCAGCCCATCGACGGAATTTAACTTTAGATGTAGCTTTACCTCAGCAACTGCCAACGGTGGTCAGTAATCCCGCTATGCTAGATCGAGTACTCACGGGTTTAATGGAGAATTTTACCCGCAGTCTACCCCCTGGTAGTTCTATTCAGGTTCAGGTTATTCCCGCAGGTGATCAACTCAAGTTGCAATTAACACCTCAATTGGATTGTCAAGACACAACCAGAATTGCGACACTACCAATTCGTAAATCTCTAGGCCAATTACTAATGTTCCAACCGGAAACAGGAACAATTAGTTTAAACATTGCGGCTACTAAGCATCTTTTTCAAGCAATTGGTGGTAAGTTGATTGTGCGTCAGAGTCCCCACTATGGAGAAGTATTGACAATTTTCTTACCGTTGGAAGTTAGTAAGTCCAAAGTGGGATTTAAATAAGTTTGCTTTGCTCAGAAAACATTCTATAAATCATCAATCTCCACAAGTTTTTGCCGAGATGTTAAACCGGATTTGATTCTAATAGAGGATTTAGGAACATCAAATTTTTCTGCCAAAAGCTTAATTAACTCTTCATTGGCTTTACCATCTACTGGTGGTGATTTTAAGTGTACAGTTAAACTACCATCTTCCTGTTCGGCAATTTTTTGTTGTTTAGAATTCGGTTTAACTTTGACTTTTTTTTGCATAACGCCAAATTAGAGGATGTTTAAGCCAGTTATGCCAGACATAACAATTATCATGTGCTTTATCCACAATAAAATCATCTCACGCCCAAACACAAAGACACTCAAAATCCTCTCTGCACCTCTGCGTGAGATAATATCTTAACTACAACCACCTAGCAGCATCTTTAGCGTGGTAAGTTAAAATCAAATCAGCACCAGCCCGTTTAAAACCAGTCAAAGTTTCCATCACCACGCGCTGTTCATCAATCCAACCATTTAAAGCCGCAGCTTTCACCATCGCATACTCACCAGAAACATTGTAAGCCGCCACAGGCAAATTACTCGCTTCCTTAACGCGCCAGATAATATCCATATATGCCAAAGCTGGCTTCACCATCAGCATATCAGCGCCTTCAGCAATATCCAACTCTATTTCTTTTATCGCTTCACGGGCGTTACCGGGGTCCATTTGGTAAGTGCGTCTATCCCCAAACTGTGGTGTAGAGTCTGCTGCATCTCTAAACGGACCATAATAAGCAGAAGCATATTTAGCAGCATAAGACATAATCGGGATATCTTCAAATCCCGCTTCATCCAAACCTGCACGAATTGCTTGCACAAAACCATCCATCATTCCCGAAGGTGCGATAATATCAGCGCCGGCTTTTGCTTGAGAAACTGCTGTTTTCTTCAATAATTCCAAAGTTGGATCATTTAAAACTCGTCCTGTCAAATCACCAACTTGTAAATAACCACAATGTCCATGATTTGTATATTCACACAAACAAGTATCAGCCATCACAATTAAATCAGGAACTGCTTCTTTAACTGCGGTTGCTGCTTTTTGAACAATACCACAATCATGCCAAGCACCTGTAGCATCTACATCTTTATCTGCCGGAATTCCAAATAAGATAATAGCAGGAATACCTAAATCATAAACTTCCTTTGCCTCTTCCACAATTTTATCTACCGAAAGTTGGTAAACACCAGGCATAGATTTTACTTCTTTAGCAACACTTTCGCCTGGAACAGCAAACAGTGGATAAATCAAATCATTGGTTGTTAAAACGGTTTCACGCACCATTCGACGCAATTGTGGATGAGTACGTAAACGGCGGGGGCGATGTGTAGGAAACATAATTTTTTATCAACAAAAAAACTCAATGGACATAAAAGAAAGCGTCACAAAAGTCAAGTTTTATCTTGTGACCTTCAGACAAACTAGAAACAGTGCTTAACTGTCTTTGCCCTACTGTTGATGAAGCTGTGGGGCAATTTTGTATTTTACAACTTAGTTGACATTTGCTTAGAACAAATTTACAAAAAACAATCTTAAAAAAATCATTCAATTAATTTGGGTAAATTGTTAAATCAAATGTTTGTGATTAATGAAACCACCGATTTTATCCTAAAGAACTCGGAAGATAAACGGATAACGGCAAGGTTGATCAGGATTGGTAAAAACACCAATTAGCGCCCAGATTGTTAGTCCCCAGTGGATGATATATCCTAAACCTGCGAGTGGTAACAAAATGATTAGTGGTAAAACTAACCAACCAGTTAGAAAAAATAAAGCTCCCAGAATTGCACCGTAGAACCAAACGTTAAAGTGGAAATTGATCGATTCCTTTGCATTGTCTTTAACGACAGGATCATCGGATACAAATAATATAGCTATAGGTAAACCAACAGATACAACCGCAGTGCTGAAAAAAATTGCCCCGTGACACAAAGCTGATAATAGTTTACGTTTATCGCTGTCGTACATTATTACCTCCTATTCAGTTCTGGTTATTTATTATATCAAGAAAGAAGGCACAATTTTCAGACTAAAAAATACACAACTTCTTTAATAAGTCAGGGAACTGAGAAAATCAGATAGAATTGCTATTAATGATATAATTTTTACAAGATATTAAATAAATCTCAGCAATATCTACTATCCAACGGGACTTAGGCAAAAAAAGAGATCAAAAGAGGTTGTAATGCAGAGATAGCATAGCTTTCACATCAAACTAACCTCATGAAAGAGACAACACCCACAGCCATGCCCCCAAGATGAGGAAAAATGGTGTCAAAGGTTTGATGATTTATTTAATCATAAAAGTTTAGACAATATTTAGGGGTGTTATTAGGAGAAAGCGAGCGAAAAAACCTGTTTCAGATGGCAGAAAACGCTGTAGGTGTAACTTACCACCTCCCTTCACCACTTTTTGACAGAAGCACCTTGGTCGGCAACAAAGGTGAATGAAAGACGCTTGGAGGTAATGAACAAGTGTAGTCAGACCAGAATCAGTAGGGGTTTCAGCTTGATAATTGATAATTCAGGGCATAGGAAAAGTGGTAACTTTACCGAAGGTGTGGGAAGACAATATATTGGAGAAATCGGTAAGACTGATAATGGAATAGTGGTGGTAACAACTCATTTATATGATGGGAGAAAAAGCCTACCATTAGATATAGAGTTATATCAACACGCTGATTCTTTGCTCGGAGGGAAACAAGACCCTCTATTTGAGAAAAAAACAGAGATAGCAATCAAGTTAATAGACAAGACTCTGGAGCAAAGATACCAACCAGGAATAGTGATTGTAGATGCAGGATATGGCAACAATACATCATTCCTATTAGAACTAGAAAAGCGAAAATTAAAGTATTTAGGAGGAGTAGCCAAAAATCGGAAAGTCACAATTAGTGAAACAGAGAATAATCAACAAACAATAAGACTAGATGAATTGGCAAAGACTTTACCTCAAGAGGCTTTTAGCGAAATTCAAATCAAGTTAGATAAACCGAGAACAGTATGGGTAGCAACTAAAGAAGTAGAAATATCACGTTTAGAAGGTAAGCGAAGTATAGCTATCGTCATGTAGGTGGAACACCGTGCCAAAGGCTATGCTGTTACTTTTGCTGATGCCACCGATATCGACTACTTTATTAGCAATGTTTCTACATCTGTTGTCACTCCAGAATGGATAGTCAACACCTATTCTCAACGTAATTGGGTAGAGGTTTTTTATCGAGAAGCCAAAGGATTTTTAGGATTGAAAGAATATCAATTCCGAGATAAAACCAGTCTCATGCGACATTTTATCTTGGTATTTTGTGCTTATACTTTTATTTTTTGGCATCAATTGACTGGCGGTTTGAGACGTAGGTGGGCAACTAAACCTTTGAACACTTTTACTGAAGCTTTAGAAGCCTTTAGAACTGCTATTTCTTTTCGATTTTTTGAGTGGTTGACCCTCAATCGTGACATATTTACCTCTCATAAAGCCAGTTTCGGCATTTGGGCTTAATTTTTGTCTAAGTTCCGTTAAAATCAAATTACCCACTCAAAGCATGAAAATAACGCCCCAACTGGGTTGTTTTTTCAACTTTCTTGAGAGAAATACCAATATCTTTAGCTTCTATATGCCCAACTTCTAAAGCATTTTGAATTACCACAAAATCTGGCGCACCGCAAGCAATTCGTTTAGGTTCATTAATAGCTTGAATACCAGACTCTAAAGATTCTATTAATTTTTTTAAGGCTGGACGATAACTATGCTCAGTAGCATTTTGACCTTGATAAATCTGATTAACTTCTTGAAAATATGCTTGCAGATGATTCATAATTTAATCACAACTAGTAAAAAATTCTACTTATATTGCTTTGTTCCTGGAGCGCCTCAGGGTGAGATACAAAAGTTGAGTCAATTTCCTGTATCCCACAGGTAGATGAAAAAAAATCAAAAGTCTTCATGCCTTATAGATCAGGCTTACCTATAATAATTTAAGAAGTGCAACAAAATAAAACATCAAGTACAAGTCCGACCCTGCTATCCTCTCTCCAACATAACCCTGTAGGGACAACACATAAATTATCTCTACAAGCTGAATTTTGTTTGGTAGATACTACAAATCTTGTCTGGTTAGCATCTTGGCGGTTTAATTCACGTCCATAACGGGAGAACAGCAAATCTATGAGTAGAATCGAAACCCGCACTGAACCAATGGTGCTAAATATGGGGCCTCATCATCCCTCAATGCACGGAGTTCTGCGGCTAATTATGACACTGGATGGTGAGGATGTCGTTGACTGTGAACCAGTCATTGGCTACCTGCACAGGGGAATGGAGAAAATTGCCGAAAACCGCTCAAACATCATGTATGTCCCCTACGTCAGCCGTTGGGACTACGCTGCGGGGATGTTCAACGAAGCGGTTACAGTGAACGCACCCGAAAAATTAGCAGGTGTCGCAGTTCCCAAACGCGCCAGCTACATTCGCGTGATTATGCTGGAACTCAACCGCATTGCTAACCATTTGCTATGGTTTGGCCCCTTCCTAGCTGACGTTGGCGCACAAACTCCCTTCTTTTATCAATTCCGGGAACGGGAGATGATTTATGACTTGTGGGAAGCCGCCACAGGTTATCGCATGGTCAACAACAACTACTTCCGCGTTGGTGGTGTAGCTGCTGATTTACCCTATGGTTGGGTAGACAAGTGTTTAGATTTCTGCGAGTATTTCATCCCCAAAGTTGATGAATACGAACGTCTAGTTACCAATAACCCCATCTTCCGCCGACGTATTGAAGGTATTGGCACAATTACCCGCGAAGAAGCGATTAACTGGGGACTTTCTGGCCCCATGTTACGCGGTTCTGGGGTGAAGTGGGATTTGCGGAAAGTTGATCACTACGAATGTTACGATGACTTCGATTGGGATGTACAGTGGGAAACAGCCGGTGATTGTCTCGCCCGTTACATGGTGCGGATGAGAGAAATGCGCGAATCGGTAAAAATCATTAAACAAGCTATTCAAGGTTTACCCGGTGGCCCCTACGAAAACCTAGAAGCTAAACGCTTAATGGCTGGGAAAAAATCTGAATGGGATGCTTTTGATTATCAATTCATTGGTAAAAAAGTTTCACCTACTTTTAAGATTCCCACAGGTGAAATCTACGCCCGTGTAGAAAGTGGCAAAGGTGAACTGGGAATTTACCTAGTTGGTGATAATAATGTTTTCCCCTGGCGGTGGAAAATTCGCCCAGCCGACTTCAATAACTTGCAAATTCTTCCTCATTTGTTACGTGGGATGAAAGTTGCTGATATTGTGGTCATTCTCGGTAGTATTGACGTAATCATGGGATCTGTAGATAGATAACTGATACCTACAGTCAGCTACACTAAGGCGCTATTAATCTATTGGTTAGTATATAGGGGCGTACCTAGGTACGTCTCTATAGGACTAAAACCAACGCACAATAGCTTGAAATGCTTTAATTGATGTGTTTAGATAAAAAAATTCCCACTAAAACTTTGTCACCAGAAGATATCAAAGCTATTAAGAAGAAACTGGAATAACTTAGTAGCAAGGATACAAATGGGAACTATTATCCATACTGCTAATAGATTATTACTTACTTAAGCAAAAGATTAAATAACCCTTAAACCGTGTAATTAGGTACTCTCACCCCATTGTTAAACCTGATATCTTCCTGTCAATTATGTAGAAGTTATCAGGTAGATTAATGAGTAGAATTAACGGATTTGTAGGCCGTCGTAACTTCTTAAAATTAGTAGGTTTAAGTAGCTTAAGTATTGGTACTATTATCGGTTGTAATAGCATCATTTCCGACCGAGAACAAATAACAATTCCTGAAACTAATCCCAACCCTAATCCAGTCACTGCAAATGAAGCCCAAAGACGCTTAATAGCAGGAAATAAAAGATTTATCAATCAAAATCGTCAATATCCCAACCAATCTCAAAGACGTATACAATCAGTTGCTAGAGAACAGTATCCTATTGCAGCAATATTAGGTTGTGCAGATTCTCGTGTACCACCAGAAATAATTTTTGATCAAGGACTGGGGGATTTATTTGTTGTGCGTGTAGCTGGTAATGTTGCTAGTACCGAAGCTATAGGCAGTTTAGAATATTCTACAGCTAATTTAGGTACAGAGCTAATTGTTGTTTTGGGTCACAAAAGATGCGGTGCAGTTGCCAAAGCTATGAAAAATGAACGAATTTCTGGCAACATTGGCGTTGTTGTTGATGGTATTAAACCATCTTTAGATCAAAATCAACAGAGAAGAGATAATTTTGATGATGTTGATGGTAATGAAAATGATCAACAGGGAACAGATGAAGTTGATGATAATGAAAATGACCAACAGAGAATAGATGATGTTGATGGTAATAACAATGCAGAAATTGCTAATATTCGATATCAAACTGAAAAAATACAAAAAAATTCAGTAGTTTTAGATCGATTAATCCGTGCTGGTAGATTAAAAATTGTTAGTGCTTTTTACGATATTGACACAGGTAAAGTCAATTTTATCGAACAGAATTCAGGAGTCAGGAGTCAGAATGAAGAATGAATTTTGTCCGACTGGCGGATGAATAATCGGGTTTAAGACCCCCACCAAATTGAAAATTCGGTGGTCTACAATCAGTGGCGGGTCTGTAGCTTGCTTCCCGCAGGGTATCCTCCACTGATTGCATTCTGACGGATATATTCTGACTTCTGAATTCTTCTTCAATTCCTAGAAAATACCAACATTTAATTTTTTTTGGGAAAATAGACAACTCGTGCATCTAAACCCCGTGATTTCAACAAATGAGATAAGCACTCTGCCTTTTCTCTATATGAAGAGCCGCCTGCGTATATATAAGCACCTAGTTTGTGCTGTGCGATAAATGCGTCAGCAACATAGCTTCTGACACTGTTTAACAACTTATATGAGTTGCCAGGAACTATAACCACGTATGGATGTTCTGGTATTTTTCCAATGACAATAACTTCTCTCTTGCGGAAACTATTGAGAGAGTTGCTAACTTCAGGCAGACTTTTAGCAATGCAAGAGGGTGGCTGCGTCCAAGCCTGGCACGATAAAGTTTCCCATAAAATAGTTGTGACTATTCCTGTAATCAGATACCTATTCACGTACTCACCAAATTGTTATAGATGTTTAGATAACTAAAGAAATTGTTGAATCCACGGAGGTTTTGAACTCGTTTTAATCGAGTAGAAATTACTGCATTTATAGTAAGTAACTTTATTTTTTTTACCACAATTTTAGTACAATGTAAAATTATCGGAATTAGTAGTGCTATTGAGACAGGAGACAGCTATGCTGGAGGCGGAAAGGAAGAGCTAGATTTTCATTCGTTTTGGTATATGCAGTTGATGATAGTTACCTAATTAAATTAGTTTTGATAAAATTAATCTATTAATCCAATAACTGAATAAATCATTGTTAATTGGTGCCGTCCACGTAGATTTAACTGCTCTATTTTTTGGGCATGAAAATGCTTTTTGATGAGATGGAATGTTGTTTCACTAATTAAGATATTTTGAGGATTATACCAGTCTGTGTTTTTGTTGAGTTGTTCCAAACGAGATGCAATGTTTACAGCATCTCCCAATACGGAATAATTTAGTCTTTGAGATCCACCAACGCTGCCAGCAACTATCAGACCTGTATGAATTCCAATACCGATGCTAATAACAGGCTTACCTAGCCGTTCTAATTCCTGATTTAATAGTACTAATCTTTTCTGCATAGATATGGCGGCAGAAACAGCATCAATGGCATCTTGCTGAATTTCTTCTGCGCGGGTGTGGGGAAAGGGAATGCCAAAAACAGCCATTACGGCATCACCAATGAATTTATCAACTACTCCATGATGCTCTTGAATGCATTCAGCCATTGCACCCAGGTATAAGTTTAACCAGTCGAGCAACTCGCGTGGTTTCATATCCTCAGAAATTGAGGTAAAACCCCGAATGTCGGTAAATAAAACCGTTGCTACCATTTCTTTAGCTTCTAATTGACCATTTTGAAAAATATCTGCCCGGTTTTGCCAAATTAATGTTGCTGTTTCCTGGGAAACATGACGTGCAAATAAACTCATCAATTGTTGTTTTTCTTTTTGTTCTTGCCATTGCACAGTTAACGCAGCTAAGAAGATTGTGCTAATGGGAGCAGCGATTGGCAACCAGAGGTTGGAGATAGTGAGAGCTAAAACTGATAGACTGAACCAGGCAAAAGGCAATAGACCTATAACAAGAGCGCGTTTAGGAAATGTTAAAGGGGCTAGTATCAGAGTAGAACCGAGTCCAAATCCGAATAATAGTAAGAGTTCAAATTGCCTGGGCAATCTTTGCAGTAGTCGGTTGTTAAGTAGATTATCAATTAAGGCAGCGTGTAGGTAGACACCAGATGTTGGTGGTATTTGATCGAAGGGAGTTTTTAAGGAATCGTTGGCTCCGGTGGCGGTTAATCCGACTAAGATAATTTTGTTTTTGAGGTTGGCTGTATCTACTTTTTTCTGGACGACATCAGCAAAGGAATAGGTAAGGAGTCCTTGATCTCGCTGAGTTTGTCCTAACCAGTTAATCAAAACTGATTGTGCTGTTACTCCCAATTGCATGGGTGGTAAGGGAATTTGTGATTTTGTAGGCTTGGTGGTGTCTGCTGTAAAGGTCTGCTGCAAGCTATTGTTGTATCCTTGTAACAACATGATGCCGAGGGAGGGAACTTGATTGATATAGAGGGAGTATTGACGTGTGACTCCATCTAAATCGGCATTGTTGACAATGTGGCCTTTGCTGGTGACGCGATCTAAAATCGGTACTGGACGCAAGGTCTGTTTGTGTAAATTGGGGGCAATTGCTAAGACAACCTGACCATTGATTGCCATTGCTTCGGCTAGTGCGGCATCGTGACTGGTAGGATCTGTAAATAAAATATCAAAGCCAATAACGGCTGGAGGAGAGGCTTCTAGGGTTTCTAATAATTGCGTATAGCGATCGCGCGATAATGGAAACTGCCCATACTGGAGTAATGTCGCATCATCAATCCCAATCACGACAATCCGTGAATCCCAATTGGGATGAGGTAAATAGTTGCGTGTACGAAACAATAAATTAAATCCTAGTAATTCTAGACTAGTCCAAGTCCCTACCTGCCATAATCCAATTGAGACAAGAGCAGTCAATATATAAGGATTCAGTAAATGTTTTTTATTTAAAGAATGTCGTAGGTATTTCCGTACATCTCGCATAAAATTAGCTATCTTCTTTCTTATCTTCGCCTCCTTTGCTTCCCTACAGGACGCTACGCGAACGCAACGCTACCGCGAATGCGTTTTTGCGATATCCTGCGGAAAGTCTCTCCGCATCTACATTTAATCGGTATTCTTCTGATAGCACAGAAGTAGACCGACTAAAACCTAAAATAACTTATTATTCCTACCCAAATAAGACACTGTGAATCTACGCCAATTAATTCCAATTTTTGATAGTTCCGTTGCCACTTGGGCAATAGAAGCACGGTTATTGCGCTGGTTAACAATGATTTGGTTGTTTTGCGGCTTAATCGTCCTGTTTTCAGCATCTTATCCCGTAGCTGATGAAAGACATAGTGACGGGATGTACTATTTTAAGCGTCAAATCATTTGGGTATTAGTTTCACTCATAATCTTCAACATTATTGTTAATCTCCCCTTACGGAAAATTTTGGGGGTATCTCATTGGTTTTTGTTGCTGTTTTTAGGGTTAATTTTCGTCACCCTGATTCCTGGATTAGGAAAAAAGGCGTTTGACGCAGCCAGGTGGATAGCAGTGGGGCCAATTCCCATTCAACCATCAGAATTGATTAAACCCTTTTTAGTTCTGCAAAGTGCTAGGCTTTTCGGTCAGTGGGAAAGATTAAGCTGGGGGGTTCGACTCTCTTGGTTAGGTGTTTTCTGTCTTGTACTATTAGGAATCCTTGCCCAACCTAACTTAAGTACAACAGCACTGTGCGGAATGACTATTTGGTTAATTGCTTTAGCTGCTGGAATACCATCCAAATACTTGGGAGGAACAGCCCTTGGTGGAGTGCTGTTAGCATTATTGAGTATTAGTATCAAAGAATATCAACGTAGACGAGTGATGTCCTTTCTCAATCCTTGGGCTGATGCTACAGGAGATGGTTATCAATTAGTGCAAAGTTTGTTAGCAGTAGGTTCGGGTAAAACTTGGGGAGTTGGATTTGGACTTTCTCAACAAAAGCTGTTTTATTTACCAATTCAAGATACTGATTTTATATTTGCAATATTTGCTGAGGAATTTGGCTTTGTTGGTAGTATGTTGCTGTTACTACTTTTAGCTGTATTCGCTACTTTGGGACTAATTGTAGCATTCAAGGCCAAAAACACTATTCATCGGCTAGTGGCAATTGGCATCACGGTGGTTTTGATTGGACAATCATTACTGCATATTGGTGTAGCTACCGGTGCGCTGCCAACTACCGGTTTGCCTTTACCCATGTTTAGTTATGGTGGTAATTCCATGATTGCCAGTTTGATAGCTGCCGCGTTGCTGATTAGAGTAGCCAGAGAGAGTAGTGAAGCGGAAGTAGTGCCGTTGCGAACAACACAGCCCGATAATAGACCTAAAAGACGGATATTTTAGATTAAGTCTAAAGTTTTCCTAAAAAAATTAGCAAAAGCGCAGCAAAATGGGATACATGAAGACAGATATCAAATCATGCGTTCGCGCTTTTGCAAAACTCAATTAATGTCATGCTTACAATTCCCACAATTAATAGAATTAATAGAATGACATCTGCTCAAGTCACCAGACTCGATCATTGCAGTCAACAAACCCTACTTACATACTTTGAGGATTCTTGGGAACTTGAAGAAAAACTCCTGCAAAGTTTAGTTGATCCCCAAACTTTCTATCTGAATCCTGACCCTTTAAGAAATTGTCTCATTTTTTATCTCGGTCACTCTGCTGTTTTTTACATCAACAAGTTAATTCAGGTTGGTTTAATAAAAGATCGCATTCATCCACAATATGAAATCCTGTTTGAAATTGGAGTTGATCCTGAAACTCCAACAGAGTTAAATGCAGCTATAAAAGGGATTTGTTGGCCTGATGTGGAAAAAGTTTGGCAATATCGGGATAAAGCTAGAGAAGAAATAACTAAGGTAATCCAAACCACTCCTATACATCTGCCGATTCATCAACAGCATCCCCTCTGGGCTTTATTAATGGGGATAGAACATAGCCGCATTCACTTTGAAACCTCTTCTATGCTGCTGCGTCAATTGCCGGTGGAAAGCCTGAAATGCCCCCCTGGATGGAATTATGCACTTGGTAATAGCGATATTATTCATAACAATGAAATGCGGGAAGTTCCCGGTGGTGTGGTGCAATTGGGCAAACCCGATCATGATCTAACTTACGGTTGGGATAGTGAATATGGACATCTCGAAGTAGAGGTGAAACCGTTTTTAGCTAGTCAATATCTGGTGACAAACAGAGAATTTCTAGAGTTTGTGCAAGCGGGTGGCTACAATAATCGAGATTGCTGGAACGCTGAATCTTGGGAATGGCAACAACTTTATCAAGTTCAACACCCTAAATTCTGGCTACCTACATCAGATGGCTATCGCTATCGAGCTACATTCGATGAAATAGACTTACCCCTTGACTGGCCGGTGGAAGTTAACCACTATGAAGCGATCGCATTTTGTCGCTGGAAAGGTTCACAAATACGCTTGATGAGCGAAGCAGAATGGAATCAAGCCTTGCTAATATCTGAAGGTAACTGCTTATCAACTCACTGTAATCTCAATTTACAATTTATTTCCCCCAATCCGGTGGGAATGTTCAAACCAGCCAACAGCGCATCTGGTCTTTTCGACTTACGAGGAAATGTCTGGGAATGGTTAGGAAACACATTTTATCCCCTACCAGGATTTAAAACTCATCCCCTTTATGAAGACCAATCTGCACCATTTTTTGATGGTAAACATCAGATGATGCTCGGTGGTTCTTGGGCTACTAATGGTTCAATGGCATTACCATCTTATCGTAATTGGTTTCGTCCTTATTTTTATCAGCACGTTGGTTTTAGAATTGCTCAGAATGTTGTTTAATTTAGATTTTTTCACGCAGAGTCGCAGAGTCACAGAGAGAATTAAATAGTCAGGTCTGTTTTATATGGTTGTTGTTCAAACAAAAAATGTCAGGAATTAAAAAATGCTAATTAAACCTTTGACAATTCTTGATGATCACTATCAAGATTTAAATAATGATGGTGCAGATGTTATTCAAGGATTAACTCAAATTCCTAAAAGTTTACCCGCTAAATATTTTTATGACGATTATGGTTCTGAGCTATTTGAAAAAATCTGCGATTTACCTGAATATTACCCAACTCGCACAGAAGCATGGATTTTAAATCAATATGCTGACGAAATTGCTGAAATTACAGGTTGTTGTGAATTAATAGAATTAGGTAGTGGTAGTTCTACTAAAACTCGTCTTTTATTAGATGCTTATCAAAAAATTGCCAATTCATGTAGATATTTACCCATTGATGTCAGTGGAGGAATTCTCAAAAATAGCGTGTTACAGTTACAACAAAAATATCCTGATTTCTCTATTCATGGATTACTAGGAACTTATGAACAAGCATTAGTTCACTTAGAATCTAATTATTTGCAATCACGAATGCTCTTTTTTCTAGGAAGTTCTATAGGTAATTTTAGTTCACAAGAATCTGATGATTTTTTAAGCCAAGTTGCCCAAACCCTAAACCCTGGAGACTACTTTTTGCTGGGTATGGATTTACAAAAACCCAAAGAAATTTTAGAAGCAGCCTATAATGATAGTCAGGGAGTAACGGCTGCTTTTAATTTGAATATGCTCTCTCATTTAAATTGGCGGTTTCAAGGTAATTTTGACATAAATTTATTTACTCATCAAGCACTTTATAATCAAGCTGATACTCAGATTGAAATGTATCTCCATTGTCAAGAAAGTCATTCTGTATCTTTAGATATTCTCAATTTAACGGTTTCTTTTCAAGCCGGAGAAAGCATCCTTACAGAAATTTCTCGCAAGTTTGATTTAACAAATATGCAAAAACAACTTGAAAGACAAGGACTGAAAACTGTGAAAATATGGACAGATGAAAAGCAGTGGTTTGGATTGATTCTTTGTCAAGTTGAATGAACTATTGATGAGAATTTTTTAACGTTGGAATTAACACTTAAAAGAGGAAATTACTAATAATGAGACCAAATCCTATTCCCCCACAACCCGGTCAAGAATCAGTTTGGGATTATCCCCGTCCAGCAATTTTAGAAGATACTGATAAACATCTCAAAGTGATTTTTAATGGGATTATTTTAGGAGAAACCCAGAAAGCTAAAAGAGTTTTAGAAACTAGCCATCCACCAGTATATTACATCCCTGCTGAAGATATTAAACTAGAACATTTGATAGAAACACCTAAAAAAACTTGGTGTGAATGGAAAGGCTGGTGTCAATATTACAATATATCTGTAGGTGATAAAAATATCAATTATGCTGCTTGGAGATATATTGAACCAACTCCTGATTTTGTAGGGATTCAAGAATACTATAGTTTTTATGCAAATTTAATGGATGCTTGCTATGTAAACGATGAATTAGTGCAGCCTCAACCGGGTGATTTCTACGGTGGATGGATTACTTCTGATATTGTCGGACCTTTTAAGGGTGAACCAGGGACAAAATGGTGGTAGATGATAAGAATTGAACTAATTAAAATCGTCAGTATTCAAGTGGAAATGTT
>NZ_JBPWOA010000025.1:0-183831 GCF_051781005.1 Anabaena sp. WFMT
AATAAGACTTGCTTTGCTTGATTAATTCCTAAACTAACTAAGTGTGCTTCTAAAATCTGCAAAAATACTTTATAGCCACCATAAGTTCCATCATTAGTAATAGGAATATCAGAATTCTTGATTTTTTTACCTTGTTCATCCACGACATAAATTGTTACTAACTTTTGCTCAATCCATTTACCTATAAAGCCGTGACGGTTTGTCTGGGAATTTTTCCTTCCTTTTTTATTAATTCTGATTTTAGTCCTCCCACCATCTACAGCAATTACAACTCTTTGTCCTTTCAGGACATTACCATTGGGTAAATTTCCTAATTCCCGATTCAATATTTTAGATTGACGTAGGTTAATGCCGATTTTACCAAAACTATAGAAAACACTCTTTCCGTTTTTCCCGGATACTCTTCATCGATATTCAATTATTACAGTATTAATACTGCATAGCGGGTAACTAAACATATTTCTGTACTGAGAAATAAAATTAGCGATTACCCATTAAACTCAGCAAGGCTGTCACCAGCCCTACTGGTCTTCAAAACCGTGCTTGATATTTTTACATCACACGGCTCCTCAATAATTTGATGCTTGTCGTGCATACCTACTACCGGAGATGGTAGTTTTCACATCATGGCAATGTCTGTGAAGTAGTTGTAGGTTTTTGTAATCATTCCTTCCACCTTTCGATTTAGGAATAATGTGGTCAACTTCCATCACATCATCTTCTCTAAATTGTAATCCGCAGTGGTTACATTTCCCTTTTTGCGACTTAAGAAGTGTTGTCACTCTTAATGGTAATAGGGTACTTTTACCTCTTCTTTCGCTCCAATAAACTAAGTTTCCATCAAAAGGAGAATTTTTACCTTCTACCTTAATATGTCTAACAATTTCGGTTTTGGCATACTTAAGTAGTGTCAAAGTTATTTTCCCGTCATACTTTGTTGAAAATACTCAGTTATTATTGCCAACTGTTCCCCAGTATTTGCTAGAAATCCAGCTTTTTGACTTATCAGGGTGGCGACGTTTTGCCCAAGTTTGAAGCTTTTGGAATATGAGATGGTCTAACAAGGAAAATATTGCTTTACTCACAACTGATGAATAATAATTCGTCCATCCCCTAATAATAGGATTTAGTCGTTTTATTAGTGCCTCTTGAGGGGCTGATTTGTAAGTATCAATAATCTTGCAGATTTCATCGTAATGTTTCCTTATTGCTTTTTTACTTGGCTTAATGAGTGTTTTAAAGCCTAGTAAATTTCCATTCGAGTTTTTGCCAGAATGGTTTTTTCCTACCTGGTATTCCCTAACATTGAATCCTAAAAAATCAAAACCTCCTGTATTGATAGAACTTTGTGTAACTATGTTGGATTCAAGCTTCAATGTGTGGACAATCTTTGTTTTACTAGGTTTTAATTCTAGTCCCATTTCTGACAACCATTCACTTATCCGGTCTTTGCATTTGTTAACTACATCGAAACTTGGGTGAATAATTATAAAATCATCGGCATATCTTATAAAGGATAATGCGTAACGATTCTTTTTCTTATTTCCTGGTAAAGAATCAGCAATTTTGTTGATTTACTCTTCCATTCCATGTAATGCGATGTTGGCTAATAAAGGGGAAATTACCCCTCCTTGCGGAGTACCTTGTTTTGTTGGCAACCATTCATGATTATCAAATACGCCTGCTTTTAACCATTTCTTTATTAAACGGTTTAGGGTTGGAAACGTATTGATTTTCTTGAGTAGTGCCTGATGGTTGATTTCATCGAAACATTTTGAAATGTCGGCATCCAAAACCCATTTTGGTTTTTGTTTGATGCTGTTAAATATTGCTTCGATGGCATCATGGGTTGAACGAGTAAAGTCAGCGACTCCCTTACGAGAGCCACTGCTCTTCAAAACCGTGCTTGAACCTTTAAATTCACACGGCTCCTCAGTGACTTGGTGCTTATCACGCATTCCTCATTACCAACATATCCTCCTCCCAAAACCAGTTCAATTCGGAGGGTGGCTTAGGCTCGGCACTGTTACAGCCAGATTTTCTGCCAGGACTACCATCACTGATAGTCTTTGTGTCGTGGCAATGTCTGTGTAGAAGTTGCCAATTTTTATAATCATCCTTTCCACCTTGCGATTTGGGGATAATATGGTCAATTTCCATCACATCGTTTTCACGGAAAAACAATCCACAGTGGGTGCATTTCCCTTTTTGCCATTTCAAGAGTGATGAGACTCTTGTCGGCATTTCTGGGTTGTTGCCCATTCTTGTACTCCAATAAACCAGGTTCCCGTCAAATGGGGACAGTTCGCCTTTAACTTTTATATGACGCACTATTTTAATGCGAGTATGGTCAAGTAAACGAAATGGATTTTCCCCACCTTCAGAGGTTGCAAATACCCAGTTATCCTCGCCTATGGAATGCCAATATTTCTTTGACACCCATCCCAATGATTTCTTTGGGTGGCGGAACTTTGCCCAAGAGACAAGTTTTTGATACACAAGGTCATCTAACTGAGCGTAGATTTCCTTACTTATGACAGTCGCGTAGTAGTTAGCCCAACCCCTAATGATGGGATTTAGTCGCTTAATGAGCGCCGCTTGCGGTGCTGACTTATGGGAGTCAATTACATCAGCCAGACGGTCATAATGTGCCTTCACTTTTTCTTGACTTGGGGTAATGATGGTTTTAAAACCGAGTAATTCCCCTTTGGTATTTTTACCTGTATGGTGTTTCCCTTTGGGGAACTGACGGATATTAAATCCAAGGAAGTTGAATCCTGGCTTTTCCCCAACAAAAGTTGAAAGGGTATGCGTCAGTCTTGTTTTACTGGGTTTTAATTCCAAGCCTATGCCGATTAACCATTCGGAGATTATTTCCTGGCATCTTTGAACAACGGTTATGTCTTCATGGAGAATTACGAAGTCATCGGCGTACCTGATTAAAGTAGCTCCTGGCTGGTAGCCAGCGTATTGACCTTTCTTGACAATTGTGCGACTAGGAAAGGCACTTTTTATCCGGTTTTCCATCCCGTGGAGGGCTATATTTGCCAAAAGTGGCGAAAGACACCCACCTTGTGGCGTTCCCTCAGATGTAGGAAACAACTGCTTACCATCCATCACCCCCGCTTTTAACCATGCACGAATTTGACGGTGAATGGTGGGAGATGTATTTAATTTTAAAAGCAGTGCCTCATGGTTGATACGGTCGAAACACTTCGATATGTCGGCATCAAGTACAAATTTTTGTTTATACCTGATGGAATTAAAGATTGCCTCGATTGCATCATGACATGACCTTCCGGCTCTGAACCCATATGAGTTAGGTTCAAATCGCGCTTCCCATTCTGGTTCTAACGCCAGTTTGACAAGTGCTTGCAAGGCTCGGTCTTTCATTGTAGGTATTCCTAAAGGTCGCTTTTCATCACATCCAGGCTTGGGAATCCATACACGCCTGGTTGGGCTGACCTTAGCACCCAGCTTTATTTGATTTATCAAGGCAAGACGAAGATTAGGAGTCAGCGATTTAACGCCGTCTACACCTGCCGTCTTTTTGCCGCAATTATCCTGGGTAACTCTACGAACCGCTAACACTCTTGCTGACCAAGAATTCATCAACGTTTTTTGGAGTCTGCGATATGTTTTGACATCGCCACGCTGAGAGGCTCGATAAATTCTCTGTTGCAGCTTATACACTCTACGTTCTAGCTTTCGCCAGTTAATAGAACGCCATTCCGCCGTAGTCTTTAAACTCGTATTAGACATATTTACTGCTACTGGAAACTTCATCTTCCAAATCACCGTGATTCTGTCTGCCTATCCTCATCATTACAATGAGGCGTTTGCTTTTGAATCAATCTTGCCTACTCGTGGTATTGGTTAGCACCTACTCAATTGTTGAAGACTGAGAACATACGAGCGGTTACTTCGTTTCTGATAATCATTGGTCGAGTTTTTAGAGCGGTACTATCCACCGGGTTTAGAGGAAGTGCTTGTTGGTCAACCGGGAACTTGCCAACTCCCCATTATCCTTGCCCTTTTTGGGACTCCCAGCACATAAAGCCTGATTTCGCTGGTTATTCCTGACGATGGTTCAAACGTACCTTCGTATTCCTACTCATGAACTCTTGCTTGATGTATACCGAATTAGGCTTCCAGTATTTAACACCTTTCACCCCCGCTTCAAGGATTGATGGCTAGTCGCTACCTTGGGGGACACAGTTCGAGACTGCGCTCTGTGTGCTTTCACTCCTGCACCTGGAGGATGGGACTTGGTTTAAAACCTCACCCATATGACTATCAAATTGTCAAAGTTATTAAGTAACTTTGCGGGTAATTCTCCACCCTTTTTGGGGTTAGTTTATACCCAACGAATCGCACTCCTGGTCTAAATCCATAACTGTTAGGCTCAAAGACCGCTTCCCATTCTGGCTCTAATGCCAGTTTGACAAGTGCTTGTGTTGCCCTATCTTGCATTGTCGGTATTGACAGAGGTCTTTTCTCCCTCGTACCCGGTTTGGGAATCCAAACTCGTCTTGTGGGTTTAACCTTCAGGGTAAGTTTCAGGTGTAAAATTAAGCTCAGTCTTGCCTTTGGTGTTAATGATTTTACACCATCTACTCCTGCGGTTTTCTTACCTTGATTATCCTGAGAGACTTTGCGTATAGCTATGGCTTTCGCTGACCAAGACCTCATTAAGGTTTTTTGGAGTTGACGAACTGCTTTAACATCACCACGTTGAGAGGCTTGGAACATTCTTTTCTGAAGCTTAAAAACACGACGCTCTAGCTTGTGCCAGGGTATCATGTTCCATTCCACCATCTGATTGCTCAGTGTATTAGACATATATACTTCTTATTTAGACCTTACCTTTCAAACCATTGTGAGTACGTCAGCATATTTTGAACATTACATTCAAACATTCGCTTTTTACTCAATCTTTTCCTCTACCGCATCCGGTTAGCACCTACTCTGAGTGTTCGACCTCTCAGAGCGCAAAATAGAGGGTTACTTCGTTCCGAATGACAATTCTATGTATCTTTAGAGTGATGCTGTTCACCGGGTTTATTGGGAGTGCTACTGGTCAAAGGTCAACTTGCCAGCCCCTTATATCCTTTACCTTTTGGTTGTAGCGGCAGCCTGATTTCGCTACTTTTTTGTAACGATGATTCAAACGCATCTTTAAGCAATCGCTTTACTCATGGATAATTTGCTTGATGGATACCAATTTAGGCTATTAGTAGAGCCATCTTTCATTCCCGCTTTACGGATTGATGGCTAGTCGCTACCGTAGGGAAAGTGCTTTCAGTCCTGCACCTAGATGGTAGGTTTCGCACCTACATTGTCATTCAGTTGTCAAGGTTCAAAACCCTGCGGCTAATCCTTCATAACCCTTGTTGGGCTTGATTTCTAGCCAACGAATCGCACCCACCTCACAAAATCGCATTGCTCCCAATTCCTCTTTACCTATTTATCGGATGGTATTGATACTATTACAGATTTCGATTGGAACACAGATGGTGACAAAATCCTGGTTGATAAATTGGGATTTGGTGCATCTGGATTGAACGAGTTCAGTTATGACAGCACTACAGGTGATTTATTTTTCCTGTCTACTAAGTTCGCAATCATCGAAAACACTCCATATGCCTTCAATCCGCGTGCGGATATTATTCTGATTTAACAACATCCTGTAACAAATTTTGTAACAAGAATATTATTTCCCCTAACTCTGGTCTAAATTGATGAGAAAGTTAGGGGTAATACCCGCAGGGGTAATGTTCAAAGATATTCGAGATTATCAAATTCTATTTTTGAGCTTATTCCTAATTTTAGGGATTGGCACAAGAGACTGGACACTGCGACCTATATTAATTTTAATAGCGATCGCAACCTGCATCACAACTCAACTAATATTCTCCTTAGCCATCAGTCATTGGTCATTCTTCATTAGCCCAGAACCCACTGATCATCAACCCATAATCAATATCCGCAGTCCCTTAATTACCTCTCTCGGACTCAGTTTATTATTACGGGCTGACCATTGGACAACAATGGTTTTAGCCGCAGTCACCGCCATAGGTAGCAAATTTATCTTCCAAACTGGTGAGAAGCATTTCTTCAACCCTGCCAACTTCGGCATCATTACCGTCTTAGCACTCACCTCTGATGCCTGGGTTTCCCCCGGACAGTGGGGCGAAGAATGGTGGTATGGGCTACTATTTGCTGGCACAGGAGGCATGATTCTACAACGAGTTGGTCGTTGGGACACCACAGCAGCCTTTTTAGGTGCTTACTCTCTGCTAGAAGCCGTGCGTAATCTTTGGCTAGGTTGGACTTGGGATGTTTACTTACATAGGTTGACGAGTGGTTCTTTATTACTATTTGCCTTATTTATGGTGACAGACCCTCGGTCAATTCCCAACGCCCGCACAGGGAGGATAATTTGGGCTGTATCTATTGCCATTATCACCTTTATTTTGCGGAATTATTTCTTTCTCTCAACCGCTGTTTTTTGGGCATTATTTGCGATCGCACCATTAACTATTCTCATAGATACCCTCTGGGTTGCACCCAAATTTGCTTGGCTGAGAGAAGGAGATGGGGCAGAATTATCCATAACATCTTCCCAATTACCAAAACAATGAAAAAATTTAAATTATTCATCCCCTTACTAATAGCACTTATTGCTATCCTATCTTTTGCACCAACAGCATTGGCTTTTTGTGGTTTTTATGTTGCCAAAGCTGATACTAAACTCTACAACAAAGCTTCTCAAGTAGTTATTGCACGGCAGGATAATAAAACAGTATTAACAATGGCTAACGACTTTCAAGGCGAAGTTAAAGACTTTGCAATGGTCGTACCAGTACCAACCGTCATCAAAAAAGAGCAAGTACGTGTTGCTGAACCGAGAATTATTGAACGATTGGATGCTTTTAGCGCTCCTAGATTAGTAGAATATTTTGACGAAGATCCCTGCGCCCCAGTTTACAAAATGAGCGCTGTACCAGCACCAATGTCAGCATTAGGCAGAGGTGCAGCGGAAAGTAGTAGACAAGATAACAGTTTAGGTGTCACAGTTGAGGCACGCTTCAATGTTGGTGAATATGATATCGTTATTCTCAGTGCAAAAGAATCTGGTGGTTTAGAAACTTGGCTTAACCGCAATGGGTACAAAATGCCCAGAGGAGCAAATCAATTACTCAAACCATACATTCGTTCTTCAATGAAGTTCTTTGTTGCCAAAATCAACCTAGATAAATTTGAAGAATCTGGCTACCAATCACTCCGACCTCTACAAATATCCTACGAATCACCCAAGTTTATGTTGCCCATTCGCTTGGGTATGATTAATGCCACAACTGAGCAAGATTTAATAGTCTACATTCTTTCACCCCAGGGACAAGCCGAAGTCACCAATTACCGGACAGTCAAAGTTCCCTCTAACCTCAATATTCCCGTTTTTGTTAAAAGTGAATTTGGCGACTTCTATAAATCAATGTTTCAAACTTCTTACACCAAAGAAGATAAAAAAGTTGCTTTTCTAGAATATGCTTGGAATATGAGTAATTGCGATCCTTGTTCTGCTGATCCTCTCAACTCAGAAGAACTCAAGCAAGCTGGTGTATTTTGGTTAGATAATAATGTCGATAACAATGGCATAGCATCTCCTCAATTTCGTCGTCCCTTCCCCACAGGTAATGTTTTTATTACCCGTTTGCACGTCCGCTATACCCGCAATAAGTTTCCAGAAGATTTGATGTTTCAAACAACTTCCAATCAAGAATCTTTCCAAGGACGTTATGTTTTACAACATCCCTTTACAGGAAGCTTGCAGTGTTCTGCTGGTAGGGAATACAAACGGTCTTTATCTGGACGTTTTGAACAAGAAGCCCAAACTCTAGCCAAGTTAACGAATTGGAAAATTCAAGACATTCGCCAAAGAATGAAGTTTGATATCGGAACTACAACAGGTTCTTGGTGGGAAAATTTATTAACCTGGTTAGGGTTGTGAAACGGTCAAAAGTCTGTAACGCCAAGAAACTCAAGGGGGAATAGTGTTGTAGGGTGCGTCAGACCCGATAATTGAGCATCTAACAGATTGTTTCTATCTGACGCACCGCACTAATATGCAATTCCAAAAGCCTGAAACTAGGCAATTTCCTTCATACATATCATCTGAAGTTTGTACAGTGCGTAAATCCCAGATCATATACCTTCCTTGGCCATTGCTAGTATTTATACTACCTTTCATACCCCATTGTAGGGTTTTAATAAACGCACATTTAATTTTCACGTTCTTGTCTAATGTATGCCTCTAAGTACAGGACAAATAATTACCTAAATTCAAACAAAATGATCATGGATTTACGAAAATTTTTTCAAGTAACTAACTCTCATAAAACTATTGCAGCCGGAGTTGCTTTGGCTGTGCTGGCTGTGACAGCAAATTGTCAAGCACAAGAACTTACGACACCAAAACAACCAGCTGATAAGATTCTTGCCGATAGCTTTGTTAACGCAGTGTCAGCACAAACAAATCTCTCCCCAACACTGAAAACTAGTGATGCTGATAATTCTGCATTCAAAGTAGCAGGAAAACTCAAACAAACTCAAGGGGTAAGAACAAATCATCAAATTATGATAACCGCAGATGCACAGCAACCAGAGCAGAGAACCTTGACAGGACACAGTGATTTCGTTATTAGTGTAGCGGTGAGTGCAGATAGCAAAACTCTCGCTTCTAGTAGTGCAGACGGTACTATCAAACTCTGGGATATAACGACGGGTAAATTAATCAAAACCCTAAATCATCGCTATCAGGTATATGGTGTAGCTTGGAATAGTGATAGTAAAACTCTTGCTTCTATAAGTGGGAACGAAATAATTATCTGGAATGTAACCACTGGAAAACCACTCAAAACCCTGACTGGTAGCCACGGGTTCTGGAGTGTAACTTGGAGTCCGGACGGCAAAAAACTCGCTTTGGGAGGTTGGGACAAAACCATCCGAGTCTGGGATGCAAACACAGGTAAATTAATCCAAACCCTTCGTGGGCATACATCAGAGGCTTACAATGTGGCTTGGAGTCCGGACGGTAAAACCCTCGCTTCTGGGAGTGGGGATAACACTATCAAACTTTGGGATGCAAATACAGGTAAATTAATCAAAACTCTTGGACATAGAGGAACTGTTTATGGTTTGGCTTGGAGTCCTGACAGCAAAACCCTAGCTTCTTCTAGTACAGAGCGAACTATCAAACTCTGGGATATAAGCACAGATAAATTAATCACAACCCTGACTGGGCATAGCGATGCGGTTAGTAGCCTGGCTTGGAGTCCAGATGGTAAAACCCTTGCTTCTAGTAGTGCAGACAGTACTATCAAACTCTGGGATACAAGCACAGGCAAATTGATCAAAACCTTGAATGGACATAGGGATATTGTCTTGAGTGTGGCTTGGAGTGCAGATAATAAAACTATCGCTTCTGCAAGCAGAGACAAAACTATTAAACTCTGGAATGTCGATTTTGATAAAAAGCTTTAGATACCCCGTCTATATTGAAAACTTGAGTTTAATGAAAATTATTGTTGGTCAAAACATTCTGGACTTGGCCCCTTTAAAGAAAAACTATCAACTTGCACCCAACTATCTTGTCCTAAAGCCCACAAACCTGTAAAGATGTTATAAGTTGAAGCATTACCAGTTCGGAATTGTAGTGTTAATTTTGTATATTGTGGCAAACTCCCAAATTTGAGTTCTGACCAAACTTTCTGTTGACTATCACGCACTCCAAAATATCCATCTGTAACATTAGCTGATGTTCTCACATAAGCCTCCAAAATATAGTTAGTATTTGGTTTGAGACGTACTTGTTGACGAATACCATTCCAGCCAGAAACATTCCGCATCCAAGCGTTATTTTGACCTTTAAAACTATATCCCTTTTTAACATCAAAACCCCCACGTCCTTCTATTTGCCAATAAGAGGATGGTTGTTGTTCAAAATCAAGATTACTATAAGGTGCTGCACATGAAGCTTGTGCTTGATTAATGCCAATGTTGGTTAATAAAATGGAAGTAAAAGCAACAGTAAAAAGGTTAGTGAATAAACCTTTATGGATCACCAAAAAATAAATTCCCCAATTTTGTGGGATGGGTATCCTGCCCGTCCTTGATAATTTGCGGGCAAGATGCCCGCACCACAAGAAACTTTTGGGTATTTTTTTAATTGGAAGTCCCTTAGTAAGTAAATTTCTAGTCTGATGTAATTGAGTTAATGACATAATATCTCCCATTGAGTTTAACCAGAAGTGTTGAATTTTGGGTTTCCTTCCGTTTTGACTCTTGGATGCTGGGGACGACAGGGACTCCCCCAACAAACTTGACCAGGGGGCATATTAGTAAAAACATTACTACGCGCACCTATCACGGCATTAGCACCAATTTCCACTCCTGGGGCTACAAAACAATCTGCTGCTACCCATGCACCATTACCGATGGTTATAGTTGCGGTTTTCAAACCAAAGGCAGGATCTTGGATGTCATGACTACCAGTACACAGATAACTTTTTTGGGAAACTATGCAGTGTTCACCAATGGAAATTTGATCAAGGCTGTAGAAAACTACGTCATCACCAATCCAACTGTAATCACCAATGGTAACTTTCCAAGGATAGGTGAAACGGGCTGTGGGTCTGATTAATACGCCTTTGCCAATTTTAGCTCCAAATAGCCGCAGTAGCTGACAACGCAATACATTCAGCGGTTGGGGAGTGAGCGGAAATGCGATCGCTTGCACCAACCACCAAAACAAAACATACCAACCTGGGCGACCTCTGTCAAACCAAGATTGGTTATAGTTACGTAAATCTACAAAGGGTTTGTCATTGGTCATTGGAGGCAGGAGAAAGCTACAAGAACCCCACCCCCAACCCCCTCCCCGCAAGCGATGAGGGGGCTATGATGTATTTCATTTAAGTGCTTAATGCTATATTTATCCATTACCTATTATACTCAAAACAGCTAGGAACCTTACTTTTTCATAATACAAAGAACAAATTCAAGGCCTCTCCCCGTTGCGGGGAGAGGTTTGGAGAGGGGTTCCATATTTGGTTAAACAACAAACCGTTTGCAGTATACCTATTACCCTGCTTCCTGAGACAAAGTTGAGGAGGTAGATTCAGAGATGTTTGCAGTATTTAATTGTCCTCCACAACTGCTTAATTCGTAGAGTTTGACCCCAATTTGATATTCATATTGACTCAGTAAGCGTCCATATATATAACCGGCTTTGCCATCTAAAAAACCGCGTTGAAGAATATAGAACAAGATAAACCTTAATAATGGTTTAAATGGCAAGCGTACCCACACGGTTTTTAAGAAGCGTTTCCGTTGTACTGCATCACCAAATAGATTTGCACCAATGGTATTAGCGTTATCTTTACCTGAGAGCAAATTAAAATAAACACGGGCTTCCCAATTAGAATAGCGGTTATGTCTTTCTAACCAATGATAAAGGTCGCGGAAGTCTTCGTGGAGCATATCATGTTTGAGATACCCAACTTGACCTTGCAAAATGACGTGTTCGTGAACTTCATTATCGCCTGTATTGGGTATATCTTCAGTGTTGAGGTTTTCGTAGCGGCCTTTTTGATGTTTAAATAACCGGAGATTCCAATCAGGATATTTACCTCCGTGACGAATCCATTTTCCTAAGAAGAATACTCTGCGGTTGATATAATAACCATTACATTCTTCATTTTTAATTACTTCGGCAATTTCTGCCCAGGATTCAGGTGTAATTCGCTCATCACAATCAACAATTAGCACCCATTCATTCCGAAAAGGCAAGTTTTCTAATGACCAATTTTTCTTTTTCGGCCAACTGCCATTAAAGTTAAATTGTACAACTTTAGCTCCGTAACTTTCCGCAATCTCGATGCTTCTATCACTGCTTTGAGAATCAACAACAAAGATTTCATCGGCTACTGCCAGACTAGTGAGACAAGCAGGTAGGTTTGCTTCTTCATTTTTGGCGGGAATGAGTACGGAAACTGGTATTTTAGATGACATAATAATTCTTTTAGTTTAATTTATTTTTTGTTGGTTTTAGACATAAGTCCGTGAATTGCAGCATTTAAGTAACCAATCTGACCATAAGCATAGACTAGTTTATCAAATCTTTCGGCTGGATCAGTAATATATTGTAATGATTTATATAAGCCACGTACAAACTTTTCGCTACCTCGTTGTAGTTGTCCAAGACCGGCTTTACCAGCAAGTTGTTCCCGATAGCACTCACTGATACCTTGCCACCAACCCCGGTTTAAAAACCAGGAGGGTTTGAGGCGTTCTGGGGCAACGTTGTGAGCAACTAGGGCTTGGGGAAGATAAGCGACTTGCCAACCACCCTGGAGGGCAAATTCGGTCATTTGTAGTTCTTCGTTAGATAATAGGTTTTTGCCGACTCGTCCTAGTTGGGGGTCAAAACCGCCGATGTTGTCTAGAAAACTGCGCCGGATGGAGTAATTTAAGCCTCTGGGGGTGGAACCTGGTTGTTCAATGTAGAGGGCGCTTTCACCTAAGTCATAAGCTCCTAAGTTGGCAGCTAGTCCGGGAGATATCCATTTTGGTGGTTCAATGCCTGGTGGCCAGATGAGGGTAACTTTGCCACCTGCGATCGCTATTTTGGGATTATTTTCATATGCAGAATACAAAACTTGCAACCATTGGGGACTAGCTACGGCATCATCATCCAAATAAGCGAGAATCTCAGCGCTGGCAGCTTTAGCACCTGTGTTGCGAGCGACAGATAAACCTAGTGTGGGTTCAAAAATATACTTGAGGTGGGGATGGCTGGATCTTTGTTCTACAACTTCACGAGTGCGATCGCTTGATCCATTATCCACTACCACAATTTCAAAGTTAGCCGTAAACTCCTGAGTCAATAGGCTGTCGATTGCTGCGCCTAAATACGTATCTCGATTATGAGTACAAATGATTGCAGAGATTTGGATATCTGGCATGGCCTTGTTTGTTATTTGAAGATTTGGATTTTTAGATATAGCAATAGACAGGGTGATGAGGACATCAATTCATGATGAAATTCAGATGACACAAGGGTTTTACTTCTGACTTCTGCTAGAATATCCAATTCGACAGTTGCTTACTGGTTATTAATCTACCTCATAATTACCGATCTACAAACCGGAATTTCGCGGTCACTATCGTATATAAACAATCTTCATGAAAAATCATTAAAAACTTCATCAAGACTTTATCTGAGTAGTTCACACCTGATGAATATGGCTGTGTAATGCCACAAGAGTTTCGGCTAATTGGCTGAGACGAGTTTCTAGATACTGCTTGCGTCCAAACAGCTGGCGTAACTTTTGATAACGAGCAATAGCCATACTGACATTAGGAACTTGATCAACTGGACATGAACGTGACCAGACTTTACCTACAGCATCGACTCCACAAAGGCGATAGTCAGTACGTGATGATTGATAAGATACCTTATTATCAGCAGGTTCACAAATTTCTTCCACATAATCCATGAGTCGGTCAACTTCTGCATGACGCAGTGTTGCAGTTCCTCCTGGTTCTGCTTCTTGGGGATTAGATTCTAACCAGCCATTAATAACTGGCCCTTCTAGATAAATATCCTGAATTTGTTGAAGAATTCCCTGTAATTCTGTTTGCCAATTATTCACCGTTTCTTGAATATCTTGCAAGATATTCATTGCAAATGCTGGATTTGCACCATGACGATGGTTACTGAAGCTTGGTGTTTTAAACTTAGGTAAACTGGGTGTTCTACCGTCATTTTCCTGCGTCGGAAAAGTTTTTACGGAGTTATGTTTGGGAAATAAATTTGGCTGCGAGTCTGATTCATTTACAGTATTTGCACTTGTATCAACTGTATTAAACTCTTCCGTTGTAGTTTCTTTATTTTCTGTAGATTTGTTAGCACCGATGCTGATTCTAAAGGAGAACGGGCGTTTTATTCCTTCACCTGCTTCTGATTCTATGTCAGTATTGCGTATACCCAAATCATGTAGAGTTGCCTCAATGCGTTTTAAGCCTGCTTTCATAAAGAGATCCTGAAGCTTGTTTTGGTGGTATTGAATGATTTCTATTGAGAGTTTGTTAAGAGTGAAAATTATTGAGAAACTTCTTTTTATTGTATAGGGGATGATAGTAGTTTATTGAGAAAAGTTAGACTCTTTTGAGCAGATATATGGCAATATAATTATGAGTAGAGTTATTTTAGTAACAGGTCCAGCACGATCAGGTAAAAGTGAGTGGGCAGAGAATTTAGCTATTCAGTCAGGAAAACCAGTTATTTATATAGCAACAGCTACCGAAAATACCCATGATCTAGAGTGGCAGCAACGTATTGAAAAACACCAAAAACGCCGTCCAAAAAATTGGGTAACACTCCATGCACCAGTGGAACTTGCAGCAAGTCTAGCTAATTCCAAGCCTAATACCTGTATTTTGATTGATTCTTTGGGAACTTGGGTAGCTAATTTTCTGGAACAAGATGATTTGAGTTGGGAAAAAACCTTGACAGAATTGCTAGAAACTGTGTCTTTAGTAGAGGCTGATCTGCTATTTGTGGGAGAAGAAACAGGTTGGGGTGTAGTTCCCGCTTATCCTCTGGGGAGAACATTTCGCGATCGCTTGGGTGCTTTAGTTCGTCAATTAGGTGCAGTTTCTGAGACAGTTTACTTAGTTACAGGTGGTCATGTTTTAAATCTCAGTATTCTGGGTGTACCCTTACCACCAGCAAAGTCTTAATTTAAAATTAAAGCTTCACCAAGTAAAATCCCTGAATTAAATCTACAATTAAGCATATGGCAAACAAACAAGAAGTTAAACAATATCTTGCTCACTGGTTTCAATTAGGGAAGAAAGTGGTAGTGGGTCATAGCGACCAAAGCTTCTTACCTAGTACAGTCCTAAATGGCGATCGCTATAGCCAAGACTTTGAAGACTGCTGGGAGCAAATTATCTCCCTAGAAAAGTGTGACTGTTATTTAGAAGGTACTCATGAAACCATCGCTCAACTGCTAACACCAGCTTGGGAAATGCTCGCTTGTGGTCGCTGTGATATGCCAGTACCAGTACGTACTATGGGTATGCCAGCTTTATTTTGTCCCTGTAATAGTTTACCTACATGGCCGAATACTGAACTACCAGCACCGCGCAACCCAGTTAATAGCCAACAACAACTGACAGAAATTTGCGATGCTTGCAGTGAGAGTAAAGCCCTACCGGCATAGCTGGAGCTTCAGAAGGGAAAGAGATGCGATCTCTTAGGTGATCACATTCCTTCACAGAAATCAGAGCTTGTTGATATAACAAGTGATTAAATTATCACGTTTAATATTGCTTCATATTTTTTAACATAACTGTAATTTGGCTATTTTACCTTTTTGCTATCTATTCCAGTGTTTTCCACACATTAAAACGCCATTAGACATATAAAATATGCCATCAGGTAGTCTAAAGCTTCATTTTGACGGCAAATACGACTTAGAGATTACGGTTCACCCCAATTCATGAACGTATTAATTCTCATACATTAGTCAGAGTGAGAACAGATTATTCCATGAACCAACTAAAAACACCCTTTAAGAATAACCGTCCTACCCAAGGTTCGGGAAACCACCCTTCATGGACTGACTACACAAGTTCAGTATATATATCAGCATAACTTGCGGTTTCAACCCCAGACCAGCCAGAAAATGCTGAACTGACTGTTTTTTCGATCAGTTGGTTAAAAATTTAGTCCTTTATTTGTAGTTATACGGAGCCAGCAAAATAAAATGGCAAAAGTAGTTGGAATTGATTTAGGTACGACTAACTCCTGCGTAGCAGTTATGGAAGGTGGTAAACCCACCGTAATCGCTAATGCAGAGGGATTTCGGACAACGCCATCAGTGGTAGCATTCGCTAAAAATGGCGATCGCTTGGTTGGTCAAATTGCCAAACGTCAAGCGGTCATGAACCCCGAAAATACCTTTTATTCGGTTAAACGCTTCATCGGTCGTCGTTATGACGAAGTTACCAAAGAAACCACTGAAGTATCTTACAAAGTGCTAGGTAGTGGCGGTAACGTCAAGTTAGACTCCCCAGGTGCAGGCAAACAATTTTCTCCCGAAGAAATTTCTGCCCAAGTCCTCCGCAAACTAGTAGAAGACGCTAGTAAATATCTGGGTGAACCCGTTACCCAAGCAGTCATCACCGTTCCCGCATACTTCAACGACTCCCAACGTCAAGCAACAAAAGACGCTGGAAAAATCGCTGGGATTGAAGTTCTCCGGATTATCAATGAACCCACAGCCGCTTCCTTGGCTTACGGTTTTGATAAAAAGAGCAACGAAACCATCCTCGTCTTTGACCTTGGTGGTGGTACCTTCGACGTATCTGTACTAGAAGTAGGTGATGGCGTATTTGAAGTTCTAGCTACATCTGGAGATACCCACCTTGGTGGTGACGACTTCGATAAAAAAATAGTTGACTTTTTAGCTGAAAAATTCAAAAAAGACGAAGGCATTGATCTACGGAAAGACAAACAAGCCTTACAACGTTTAACTGAAGCCGCAGAAAAAGCTAAAATTGAGCTTTCTAGCGTTACCCAAGCCGAAATCAACCTGCCATTTATTACAGCTACCCAGGACGGCCCCAAGCACCTGGATACAACTCTAACTCGTGGCACATTTGAAGAACTTTGCTCTGACTTAATTGACCGTTGCCGCATCCCTGTAGAAAATGCTCTCAGAGATGCCAAATTAAATAAGAGCAACATTGATGAAGTCGTACTAGTTGGTGGTTCCACCCGTATCCCCGCAGTCCAAGATGTAGTCAAGCGGGTACTAGGTAAAGACCCGAACCAAACTGTTAACCCTGATGAAGTGGTAGCAGTTGGTGCAGCTATTCAAGCGGGTGTTTTGGCTGGTGACGTTACAGGCATCTTGCTGTTAGACGTTTCACCACTGTCCTTGGGTGTAGAAACCTTGGGTGGTGTAATGACCAAGATTATTCCTCGCAACACCACCATTCCTACCAAAAAATCAGAAGTCTTCTCGACTGCTGTAGACGGTCAAACCAACGTAGAAATTCATGTTCTCCAAGGGGAACGGGAATTTTCCAACGATAACAAGAGTTTGGGAACCTTCCGTTTAGATGGTATTCCTCCCGCACCTCGTGGTGTACCTCAAATTGAAGTTACCTTTGACATTGATGCAAACGGTATCCTCAACGTCACCGCTAAGGATAAAGGCACTGGTAAGGAACAATCTATCAGCATTACCGGCGCTTCCACCTTGGATAAAAATGATGTTGACCGCATGGTGCGAGAAGCGGAACAAAATGCTTCTAGTGACAAAGAACGGCGTGAGAAGATTGAACGCAAGAACCAAGCCGACTCTTTAGCATATCAAGCTGAAAAGCAGTTGCAAGAATTAGGTGATAAAGTTCCTGAAGCTGATAAAACCAAAGTCGAAGGTTTGGTGAAAGAACTGCGGGAAGCAGTGGCTAAGGAAGATGATGAGCAAATCCAGAAACTGACACCAGAATTGCAACAAGCTCTGTTTGCTATTGGTAGCAACATCTATCAACAAGCTGGTGCAGGTGAGGCTCCTGGTGCTGAACCTCCTCAAGATGGTGGTGCTACTCCCCCTTCTGGTAGTGGTGACGATGTGATTGATGCTGATTTCACTGAAAGCAAATAATTCTATTCTCTAGGGGGTAATTAAACTCCCTTTTTGAATACCCATTCAGGTGTTTACCTGAGTGGGAATTTTTTTGGCCAGTGCAGTTTTCATATTGTCATCGTCAACCTTGTAGGGGCAGGGAAACCCAGCCCTCTATCTTGGGTATATTGCAACTTAGGTTAATATCTAATTCTTGGATCTACATAAGCATTGAGAATATCAATTAAAATACTTGCGCTTACCACGATCGCACCAAAAAATACTAAAACCCCCTGCACTGTTGGATAATCCCGGTCAGAAATAGCTTGATATAGTCTATTTGCTAAACCCGGCCAGGAAAATGTGACTTCCGTTAAAATCGCCCCACCTAACAGGGAAGCAAACGTTAACCCCAAAACCGTAATTACAGGAATTAAGGCATTTTTCAAAGCATGGGAGACTAAAATCTTATTTTCAGAAATTCCCCGCGCCCTAGCCGCTTCTACGTAATCAGCTTTTAAAGTTTGTTTTAAATTAACTCTGACAATACGCTCAAAAATTCCACTCAGCAAAATTCCTAAAGTCAAGCTGGGTAAAGCTAAATGATGCAACGCGGTAAATAACTGACTAAAATTACCAGTTAATAAACTATCAATTGTATATAAACCTGTGATAGATGAAGGTACAGGGAGATTTGGAGGAAAGCGGTTAGAATTGGGAAACCAACCCAGTTGAACTGAGAAAATTAATTGTAACAACATACCTGCCCAAAACATGGGTAGCGCATAGGTAATTATTCCAAATAAACGCCCACCAACATCAAAAGATGTCCCCGGACGAGAAGCGGAAAAAGTACCCACTAAAACACCAACAATTAGCGCCACAGCCATACTTGAAACTGCTAATTCTACTGTTGCGGGGAAATGTTGCCCAATTATTTCCCACACTTGCTGTCCTCGACTTGTTAAGGAAGTTCCTAAATCAAAACGCAGGATATGTCCTAAATAATTTAGATATTGTAGCCATATAGGTAAGTCTAAACCTAGTTGTTTTCTTAATTCTTCTTTAGCACTTTCTGGCGCACGTCCACCAAGAATTGCATCTGCTGGATCTCCCGGTGTAGCTCTGAGTAAAAGAAAGACAAGAGTGATAATAGTTAATAATTGTAGTGGCGCAAAGAGCAACCGAGAAACTATGTAATATTGTAAGGCTTTAGAACGAGACATATTTTAAATAGGAGTTACAGAAGTTACAGAAGTCAGGAGTCAGGAGTCAGATAAAGAATCTTCTCTATCTCCCTGATCTCACCAGTCCTCTCGTTCCCATACTCTTATGGGAATGAATTATTTAAGGCTCTGCCTTCGATTAAAGTAGAGGCAGAGCCTCTGTGATAGCATTCCCAGTCAGAGACTGGGAACGAGAATAATAGAAGTTTAGGAATTAGGAGTCAGGATTCGTTACCAATAACCAATGACTAAAACTTACTTTGTAATCGTTTTATAAATCAGGTTTTGGGTGGGGTCAAGGTTAACGTTACTTACACCTTTTTGGGCAAATACATAATCTTTGTTTTGCCATAAAGGTACATAGGGAACATCAGTTAAAACTTGCTTTTGAATGTCTGCAAATATTTTTTTCCTGGCTTCAGGATTTTGTTCTTTGCGTTGCTGATCTATCAGCTTATTCATGGCTTCACTATAATAGAATGAACCCTGAGTTTGACTGCCTCCATTTTCACATCCTTTAGCAACTGAACCTTTTTCACAGGCTAAAAATGGTTGTACGTAGTTATCTGGATCTAAAAAGTCTGGATACCAATCAAGTAATGCTGCTGGATATAAACCTGCGGAAATATTTTTAAAGAAGGTAGCACCTTCTACTGTGTTTACTTCCAGTTGTAATATGCCATCCATTTTAGTATCAGCGAGAGATTTTAGTGTCTGTGCTGCTAAACTGCGAGTGGGTGAACTGGAAGGATACCAAATTTGGACTTTAGCCGGATTGTCTTTGGAAAAACCAGCTGCAATTAATGATTTTTGAGCTTGTTCAAAGTTACCATCACCATATTTATCTTTAAATAATGGCTGGGAAACATTGAAGGTAGTAGGAATCATACTGTAAAGCGGATCTGCTTGACTAAACAAAACGCGCTCATTTAATAATGGACGATTAATTAGTGATGCGATCGCACTTCTCACCTCCACTTTATCTAAAGGTTTCTGATTCCGATTCAACACCATATAACTAACCACACTACCTTGGGCTGTTATAGCTTGCCAATCTCCTTTTTTCGCACCTTCTTCCAAACTGCGAATTTGGTCTGGTTGTAAAGATAAGTAAGCTACATCTACCGCACCAGTCCGAAAAGCATTAAACAAATTGACTGGACTAGTTTGAATTTGGACATTAATGCCTTTATTAGCTGGTTTTTCACCCCAATATTTATCGAACACATCAAAGCGCAGAGAATCAGTTCCATACTGGGCTAATTTGTAAGGGCCAGTACTAATAAAGATATTGGGTTTAAATTTACCTGCACCAATTTCATAAGCTTTGGGGGAAACTGGACACACCCCAGAAAACGCTAACAAGGACGGAAACGCCGCAAAAGGCTTTTTCAGCTTAATTGTTAACTCATAGTCCCCTGTGGCTTTTACAGAGTCTATTGTATCAGCTAATAAAAAGGAGGGTTTACCCTTATTTTCTATAAAACGCTGGATACTGAATTCCATTGCTTTGGCGTTGAAGGGAGTATCATCGTGAAAAACTACTCCTTCACGGATGGGGATGGTGTAAGTTAAACCATCTGCACTAACTTTAGGTAATGCTGTGGCCAGTTGGGGTTTGATTTCCGTGCTGCCTGGTTCATAGGTGTACAAGCGATCGCTCATATTAAAGACTAAACCCAAAGATGCCAATTCATAGCCATCAGCAGGATCAAGGGTACGGGGCTTTTGAGTTGTACCTACAGTAATCCTGCCATCACCAGCAGGAGTATTCACAGCACCAGAATTAGGTGCAGTTGTCTGTGGACTGGGGGTACAGCTTACAACCAACAATAAACATAGAGAGAACAAAGATAGGAATTTTGCCATCCTACCCCAATGTCTCATAGACCGGGAAAACCTAGTTATTACCATTAATTTTTTTTATCAGCAGTCAATTATTCTAAGATATATATCTAGCTAATTACATATAATCAGATTATTTTTACAAGAATAGCATCTCATTTTTGTAAAACTTGAGCAGCAGTCAACTTGAGGTCAGGAAATAGGGGAGAAACAATCAGACTATCATTTTCATATACCTGCTGTTCATAAAAACCTTCTACCCATTCCAACACTGTAACTTTTTGATCTATGGGGTCAACAATCCAATATTCAGCAATACCCCGTGCTGCATACTCGGATCTCTTATAGCGATAATCACGATTAGCCTGATTAGGACTCACCACCTCAACCACCAATAACGGTGGGGGCCATATATACCAGTGAACGAGTAGCCCCTTCCATAGCAAGAGCTAACTCTTCAGAAAATACTACCAGATCAGGTACACGCACGCCTACCCGTCTACTATTCACAGCCACCTCAGCCTTCATCCGCAATCGAGAAGATGGGATGCGTAATTGAGAAAAATATATTAATAGAAATATAGCGATCCTTTGATTGATATCACTTTCTGAAGGCATGGAAATTAATTCTCCATTTTCCAATTCATATAAACTATCAGTGCCATCGTCATAGTTGAGAAATTCCTCAAAGGACATCTTTTTCGTAATAGCAACTGTCATTGCCTTTCCTCTCATGCTTAAAATCTAATCTTGATAATGAAACCGACAAGCTACAATAATTACGTTGTCTTCTAACACTTCATATACTAATCGGTGTTCGGTGTTGATGCGCCTTGACCAATAACCTGATAGATTAGCTTTCAATTGTTCTGGTTTACCCATGCCCTCAACAGGATTTCGCAAAATTTCTTTAATCAGAGTATTGATTCTTTTCAAGAGTTTCTTATCAGTATCTTGAAACCATAAATAATCCTCCCATGCAGATTCTGTAAATGTGAGTTTCATTCTTCAATTAAATCTCTCTCAACAACCTCACCTGCTTTTGCTGATTGAATTGAGGTAAAAAGATGCTTGGCGTTAACAGGATTTGACAGTAAATACAACGTTTCCTGCCATGATGAAAATTCGTCTAGAGAAATTAAAATGGCTTTGTTGCCTTTGTTATTACAAATAATAGTCGGTTCTACGTCTGCAATAACCCGATCTATCAAACCATCTAAGTCATGACTTGCCTGTTGAGTAGTTATTGCATCCATTTGATCCTCCTTATATCTGTTAAAGATTAGTTAAATCATAGCCTATAAAATTCAGGATTAAAGTAAAGGCAAGGAAGAGACGATGATAGACAATCGAAACTAAGCGGCTAACTATTGGTGATAATTTTGACAAATTCTTCTTCTGAAAAAACAATTTTCCATCAGTTAGAAATTCGATCAACTCTTTATTGTTTGGCATATTTAATTAAGCAGAGAAAATTGTAAGTCAATTTATTCTCTGGTTGCTGCTAGGCATTCATGAAGACATTAAAGTTACTCATAATATTTAACTCGCAGTCAATATTTATTATACATACCTTTCTGGGTTATCTACTGAATTTTGTAAACAATTACAGGCTTTTGCGTCTATTCCTTGATGATTGCACAAATTATTGTGTATAAATATGTCTAAAATAAAACTAGTAATACTTCAGTAATCGATCTGCTTAAAGCAGCAGCGCTTCTCTATCGCCTGGAAAAACCCCAATTTATTTTTATGCGGTACATTGTGAGCTTAAAATAACTTCAGCATTCCAGAGAGATTCAGATGATAATCAGCCGCATTTTGGGGATTGGTAGCGATATTTGAGCCACAAGCTAGGTAATTGCATTTATTGAGACGCTTGCAAAGAGTCCCATCAATAGTTACACTTTTTAAAATATTCTCATTTTTGCTTGGCGATCGCATAGCCGCTCAAATAGCCACTTCCCAAAAGTTCGCAACTCCAAGGAAACTTACCTATAACAGCGGATCAGCATTGCTAAACCACAGGCTCATCTGTGGTAAAACTCAAGACTGGCAATAACAAAAAACTCAGAGAGTAATCCGAGTGGCGGTTTCCGTCCCTAGGAACCTCAGTAAGAAAATTGCTTTGTAAACTAACTCATCTAGGAGGATTGTAGTCAATGGGACTACCCTGGTACCGAGTACATACAGTTGTTCTGAACGATCCAGGCCGGCTGATTTCTGTACACCTAATGCACACAGCCCTAGTTGCTGGCTGGGCTGGTTCAATGGCATTGTATGAACTGGCTATTTACAATCCCAGTGATCCAGTTCTCAACCCCATGTGGCGGCAAGGGATGTTCGTACTACCCTTCATGTCACGTCTAGGTGTCACCGAATCCTGGGGCGGTTGGAGCGTTACTGGTGGACAAGCAACCGATCCTGGTTTCTGGTCATTTGAAGGCGTTGCAGCTGCTCACATTGTTCTTTCCGGTTTGTTATTCCTCGCTGCCGTTTGGCACTGGGTTTACTGGGACTTGGAATTATTTAGAGATCCCCGCACAGGCGAACCTGCTTTAGACTTGCCAAAAATGTTTGGCATCCACCTGTTCTTATCTGGTTTACTTTGTTTCGGTTTTGGTGCATTCCACCTCACAGGACTATTTGGCCCTGGAATGTGGGTTTCCGATGCCTACGGTGTCACTGGTAGCATCCAAGCAGTAGCACCAGAATGGGGACCAGCCGGGTTTAACCCGTTTAACCCTGGTGGCGTTGTCGCTCACCACATAGCTGCTGGTGTTGTCGGTATTATTGCTGGTTTATTCCACCTCACAGTTCGTCCACCGGAAAGGCTCTACAAAGCCCTACGGATGGGTAACATCGAAACCGTACTTTCTAGCAGTATCGCTGCGGTATTCTTCGCCGCTTTCATTGTTGCTGGAACAATGTGGTACGGCAACGCTACCACTCCCATTGAACTGTTTGGCCCTACCCGCTACCAATGGGATCAAGGCTACTTTCATGAAGAAATTGAGCGCCGTGTGCAAACAGATGTTGCCCAAGGTGCTACCCTCGCTGAAGCTTGGGCAAAAATTCCCGAAAAACTGGCTTTCTACGATTACGTAGGCAATAGCCCCGCTAAAGGTGGTTTGTTCCGTACAGGAGCAATGGTTAACGGTGATGGTATTGCTCAGTCTTGGCAAGGACACGCTGTATTTAAAGATGGTGAAGGTCGAGAGTTGACTGTACGTCGTCTACCTAACTTCTTTGAAACCTTCCCAGTGATTTTGACTGACGCAGACGGTGTTATCCGCGCTGATATCCCCTTCCGTCGGGCAGAATCCAAGTACAGCTTTGAGCAAACAGGCGTTACTGTTAGCTTCTACGGTGGCAATCTGAATGGTCAAACCTTTACAGATCCTGCTGATGTGAAGAAGTATGCCCGTAAGGCTCAAGGTGGAGAAATCTTTGAATTTGACCGGGAAACCTTAAAATCTGATGGTGTATTCCGTACATCTCCCAGAGGCTGGTTTACCTTTGGTCACGCTGTATTTGCCCTCCTATTCTTCTTTGGACACCTCTGGCATGGTTCTCGGACAATCTACCGAGACGTGTTCGCTGGTGTGGAAGCGGATCTAGAAGAGCAAGTTGAGTGGGGTCTATTCCAGAAATTGGGTGACAAATCAACCCGTCGGAAGGAAGCTCTCTAACTTTTGGGGAATGGGGATTGGGACTGGGAATTAGGGAAAATCTACTTCCTTATATCCCACACCTCATCCCTCTCCTTGGTACACTAATATTACCGACTGGATAAACAGGAACTCGTAATATGGAAAGTGTTGCATACATCTTAATTTTCACTTTGGCAATAGGCGTTCTCTTTTTTGCGATCGCATTCCGCGAACCACCCCGCTTTGAGAAAAAAGAAAAATAGATTCCTATTACCCTTTACCTGACTTGTCAGGTAATCTAAAGATTCTATCCGTTGCAACCTAGAATAGGCGGCAACGGATAATCTTGCGAATATCTTTTGCTAAACTAATTAGGCTACAGTTGTCAACTGGTGAAAAACTTTTTGATATGTGATATAATTTCCTATCTGGAAGTTGATATGTGTGAACCTAGCTCTTCTGAGCTAGTATGAACAAAGGTGTAAGTGTAAACTTCTTTTAAAAAAGCCCTTGCATACACATTGTTAATTGTGGCAAAAACTTGACGGAGAACAGAACCAGGAACAAATCAGCATGGTCAATCAGAACTTAACCGCTCCAGAAATTGGATTTACTCACGAAGATTTCGCTGCTCTACTCGATAAGTACGATTATCACTTCAGCCCTGGTGATGTTGTACCAGGTACAGTTTTCAGTATAGAGCCGCGCGGCGCTCTGATTGACATCGGTGCTAAAACAGCAGCATACATACCTATACAGGAAATGTCTATTAACCGGGTGGATAGCCCGGAAGAAGTCTTACAATCAAACGAAACACGGGAATTTTTCATCCTCACTGATGAAAACGAAGATGGTCAGCTAACCCTTTCCATTCGTCGTATTGAATACATGAGAGCATGGGAAAGAGTACGGCAGTTACAGGCAGAAGATGCTACTGTCCGTTCTGGTGTTTTTGCTACTAATCGTGGTGGTGCATTGGTACGAATTGAGGGACTACGCGGCTTTATCCCCGGCTCTCACATCAGTACCCGCAAACCTAAAGAAGAATTGGTAGGGGAAGAATTACCCTTAAAATTCCTAGAAGTAGATGAAGAACGTAACCGCTTAGTTCTCTCCCATCGTCGCGCGTTGGTTGAGCGCAAGATGAACCGCTTGGAGGTTGGCGAAGTAGTAATTGGTACTGTTCGCGGTATTAAGCCCTACGGTGCATTCATCGACATCGGTGGTGTTAGCGGACTGCTCCACATTTCTGAAATTTCCCATGAGCATATTGACACACCTCACAGCGTGTTCAATGTCAATGATGAAGTGAAAGTGATGATCATTGACTTGGACGCAGAAAGAGGAAGAATTTCTCTGTCTACCAAGCAGTTGGAACCAGAACCCGGTGACATGATTAAGAACCGTGATTTGGTCTATGATAAGGCCGAAGAAATGGCAGCTAAGTATAGGGAACAGATGTTAGCTAAACAGCAAGGTATCACTGCTGCACCTGTGGAAGCATCTGTAGACGCTGAAGCTGAAGCAGAAATTCCCACAGCTACTGAAGAAGTTGAAACAGAAACTCCAGTAGAAGTTGTAGCTGAAGCAGAAACTCCAGTAGAAGTTGTAGCTGAAGCAGAAACTCCAGTAGAAGTTGTAGCTGAAGCAGAAATTCCCGCAGCTACTGAAGATTAATAAATTCCTAGTTGTAATTGCTTGCAACTAAGATTATCAAAGTGTTTGATTAAGAGGGATTTTCCCTCTTTTTTTATCACTGATTTTACGGATTTAAGGATTTCACGGAATGAAGGATCTTTCGTAAATGACAGACCTCTACAGGCAGTAAGTTTTCTGTCCGGGTTTTAATCCCCATTGCAAAACTTAATTACGAATTAAGTTAGCGCAGCCTGCTGAAAGCACTATTACAAATTTTTTTATTATGGCGACTATTAAATGCAAAGACATCAAGTTTACTAATATTCAGGCAATTTTATTTGATAAAAATGGTACTTTAGAGGACTCAGAGAGTTATTTGCGATCGCTCGGACAAAGAGGAGCGCGGATGATAGATGCTCAGGTTCCCGGTATTGGGGAACCTTTATTGATGGCTTTTGGTATTAATAGCGATAGATTAGATCCTGCGGGTTTAATAGCCGTAGCCAGTCGTCGAGAAACAGAAGTTGCCGCTGCTGCCTACATAGCAGAAACTGGTAGAGGCTGGTTTGAATCTTTAAAAATCGCCCGTCAAGCTTTAGCAGAAGCTGACCAATATATTGACAAAACTCCCTCCCCTTTGTTTGCGGGTAGCTTGGAAGTTTTAAAGTCCCTATCAGAAGCGGGTTTAAAACTTGGTATCCTCTCAGCAGCCACAACTGAAGATGTGCAGAAATTTGTCAGCACTCACCAATTAGGGGATTATTTGCAACTAGAAATGGGAGTTGATGAGAGGCCGAGTAAACCAGATCCAATCTTATTTTTGCAAGCTTGTCAAGCTTTAGGTGTAGAACCGGGAGCTACTTTGATGGTAGGTGATTCCGTTGGCGATATGCAAATGGCGCGTAATGCTCAAGCCGCAGGTTGTATAGGTATTACTTGGATTGGTAATTCCGGTAATGTTAAGGGTGCAGATGTGGTGATTAATCAACTTGATGAAATTCAGGTTGTAATGTAAGAATTCAGGATACAAAATGTTTGATATAGCAGGAAACTCTTAACAGAAGAGAAAAATATTCTTCTTCCTTCTTCCTCCTTTCTCCTGAATCCTGACTCCTGACTCCTGACTCCTGAATTTTTACTTAATCTATAACCCAAGATGATTTTGTAGTGCTTGACGCATTTCGGTTATAGGTACATTTTCCTGTTGTAACCAGATTTTTAATGCTGCTGCACCTTGTTGAACTAGCATTTCTAAGCCATCAATGGGAATAGCACCTTGTTTTTTTGCTAGTTTAAGAAACTGAGTTGGTTTAGGGATGTAGATCAAATCATAAGCGATACCACCTGAAGGTAAATCTACCATCTCCTCTATACTTAAAGGTGATTCATTTACGTGGGGATACATCCCTACAGGAGTTGTATTAACTAACAGATTTGCTTGGGGAATTAACTTGGATAATTTTTGCCAATCATGCACTTGAAATTTATCTGCAAAGGGTGAATTTTGCCAACTTTGCCGAAATTCTGTTAACTTTTGTAAATTTCGCCCTACCACATGAATTTCAGCCAAACCTAGCTGAATACAACCTGCAACAACTGCTCTCGCTGCACCACCATTACCTAAAATTACTGCTGTTTTTTGACTCCAATCTTGGTTATATGTGGTTTGTAAAGGAGCAATAAACCCTTCTACATCTGTGTTTGTTCCCACCCAACCGTTTCCTTGACGAGTCACAGTATTGACTGCACCGATCGCTTGAGCAATGGGTGAAATTTCTGTTAAAAAAGGTAATATAGCCTGTTTGTGGGGAATTGTGACGCTAAACCCAACAACGCCAATAGCAGTAAAACCAGCAATCGCAATTTCTAAATTTTCTGGTGCAATAGGAAAAGGCAAATATACGTAATCTAACCCCAATTTCGCCAAAGCCGCATTGTGCATCACTGGGGACAGAGAATGCTCCACAGGATGCCCAATTACTCCTAAAAGTTTAGTTTTGCCGCTAATCATAAGTAAATCAACTTTTCTAGCCTTGACTCCTGCAACAATGTTTATTCTCTCATGTCATTGCTCTCTGGTGTAAAGATAACGGTTGTGTACTGTAGACCACCAGGATTACTATGACTTTGGTACACAATTACCCATTACCCATTACCATGACCAATGACCATTCGGCTGAGGCTCACGACGGAAGACAATCACCAATGATCGAACCCTTAATTGCACTCAAAGGTATTTCTAAAACATTTGGTAAAAATAAAGTTTTAGATAATGTCGATTTGACAATTTATCGAGGGGAAGCACTGGCAATTATTGGCCCTTCAGGAACTGGTAAATCGACAATTTTAAGAATAATTGCGGGGTTATTACAACCCGACGAAGGAGAAATTTATATTCAAGGGGTAAAACGAAGTGGGTTGATTGAGGATGGAACTGATCCTGTGGGAATTGGGATGGTATTTCAGCAAGCAGCCTTATTTGACTCGTTGACAGTGGAAGAAAATGTTGGATTTTTATTGTATCAAAACTCAAGATTAGAGCGATCGCGCATTCGCCAACTAGTGAACGATAAATTAAATGTGGTAGGTTTACCAGGAATCGGTCATCTTTATCCCTCAGAACTTTCTGGAGGAATGCGAAAACGGGTCAGTTTTGCCCGTGCGATTATGTCCAACCCCGATAGCCCCGCAGACAGTCCAGAAGTTTTATTGTACGATGAACCCACAGCCGGACTAGATCCCATAGCCTCAACGGTAATTGAGGATTTAATTCGCAGTTTGCAATGTACCCACGGTGTCTGTAGTACATACTGTATTGTTACCCACCAAGAAAGTACCATTCGGCGTACCGCTGACAAATTGGTATTTCTTTATCAAGGTAAAGTGCAATGGCAAGGTAAAGTAAGTGAAATAGATCACACTGAACATCCTTTGATCAGACAATTTATGAGCGGGAGTATACATGGGCCGATTCAGGTAGTCGGCTAGATCAATGCTGAGTCACTGTCAATGAAAACTCACAAATCATGACTAGTTTTTGGGTGGGACAAAAATGCGAGGTTTAATTAGCAAATTCACGTCTACACGAACATTGAGAGAAGGCTCTGTGGGATTGTTATTCCTACTCGGTTTAGGCGCATTTGGTGCCATTCTCTTGTGGTTGAATCGAATCACCCCCGGACGCAATTCATATAAAGCAGTGGTGGAATTTGCTAACGCCGGCGGAATGCAAAAAGGTTCACCAGTTCGTTATCGTGGTGTTAAAGTCGGTAGTATTTCCAAGATAGCAACGGGAGCAAATGCCGTTATCGTGGAAATTGAAATTAGTAATCCTAACTTGCTGATTCCTTATAATTCGGTTATTGAAGCAAATCAGAGCGGATTAATTAGCGAAAGTATTATTGATATCGTACCCAAAGCCACCTTGCCAACTGGGACAGATATTTCTAAACCTCTAGACAAAGATTGTAATCCCAGCCTGATTATTTGCAATAACGCTAGTAACTTAAAAGGTCAGATTGGTATCAGTGTCGATGACCTAATTCGTCAATCAGCTAATTTTGCTAATCAATACAGCAACGAAAAATTTTATCAAAATATTAATCGAGCCTTAGAAACTTCTGCTGATGCGGCTTCTAGCGTCGCTAACCTCAGTCGAGAACTCCAGATTGTCAGCAAAAGCTTTAAAGGACAAATAGGTATATTTTCTGGTACGGCTGTTACAGTCCAAAGAGCCACCAATGAACTGACAGCGACTAGTACAAAAACCGCAAATCAATTAGGTGTAACCGCCAGCGATTTTAGTGTCACTGCTAAACAAGCAAGTCGTTTGCTCAATAACTTAGATGACTTATTAACTACAAACCGTTCTTCTCTAGTCGGTGCTTTAAACAATATTACCCAAACTAGTAACCAACTACGTCAGACAGTCACCAGTTTATCACCTGCGGTTAGTCGTCTCTCAGAAGGAGAATTGTTAAAAAATTTAGAACTTCTTTCTGCTAACGCCGCCGAAGCTTCAGCTAATTTGAAGGATGCTTCTAAAAATTTAAATGATCCTAAAAATGTCGTGCTACTGCAACAAACTCTAGATTCCGCTAGGGTGACATTTGAAAATACACAAAAAATTACATCAGATTTAGATGAATTAACAGGAGATCCTAAGTTTCGGCAAAATCTCTTGCAATTGGTAAATGGTCTCAGCAAGTTGGTATCTTCGACACAAGATGTACAGCAGCAAGCAAAGGTAGCGGTTACTTTAGATTCTCTCAAAACATCTTTGAATCAACCAAAAGTTATAAATCGTACTCCTGCTTTAAAAGCTTCTGTAGATAAGCCCAAAGTTGCACCTCCAACCTCTACTAAGAAAGCATTTGTAGATAAATCCAAATTTGTCATCCCCACCCCAACTTTGAAAGAATTTGTACTTCAGCCAGATTTAGAAATTTCTACACCACCCCAGGAAAAAGCAGTAATTAAACTTGAACCTTTACCCGCTAATGTCGAGAGTTCTGTTGAGAGTGTGGAAAAAAACTCCCAGAATACTAGTTCAGTTATTTTTAAGTCATCCGAAGAACAGCTATTGCAACAATTACGGGAATACAGGCAACAGGAAACAGGGGAGATGGAGAGATGAGGGGAATATTTATCTTTCTCCTGAACTCCTGACTCCTGCCTCCTTCCACTAATTCCAATCTTGCTCTTCTTTTTTACCCCGACTTTTATAAATTCCGCCCACATCATGGAGTTGGCGAGTTTTTTCCAAAAGTTCAGCTTCGGTTAAACCCCAGTGTTGCAAAACTTTATTTAAATCTTTTTGGATGTCCCGTGCGCCTGGAAAGCCTTGATAACGAATTTTCAGCCTAGCCAATTCGGCCAAATTGTAGTCTGTTGGCTCTTGAGAGAGTAAAATATCAATAAAGGGGCGATCGCGGTTGTAGAGGGGATGTTGTTGGTCTTTACTTCCTGAAGATTCTGTCATAATTCTTACAACTTATAGGATTTCGGATTCATCAAGATTGGAGGCTGAAAATTCCCCGTAACTAGCCATAATCGGTGAGTGACGGCAACCACACCCTAGCTCATACGGCTCTCACCACTGCCATTCATTTTTAAATAAAGATACATTATCTTTAAGAAAATACAAAAAACTTTAGATGAGGGTGAACTTTATATCACCCACAGCCCAAGCAGCAAGGGAGCAAGAACCCGCTATGTTTGAACACTTCACGTCCGAAGCCATTAGGGTAATTATGTTAGCTCAGGAGGAGGCACGCCGCCTGGGTCACAATTTCGTAGGAACGGAACAAATTCTCCTGGGTTTAATGGGAGAAGGAACTGGCGTTGCGGCTAAAGTGCTGGCTGAGTTGGGCGTTACTCTCAAAGATGCGCGTCGGGAAGTAGAAAAAATTATTGGCCGGGGTTCTGGTTTTGTTCCACCGGAAATTCCTTTTACACCCAAAGTAAAAAGTCTGTTTGAGCAATCATTTAGAGAAGCTCATAGTCTTGGACACAACTACATAAACACTGAACACTTATTGTTAGGTTTAACGGAGGCAGGCGAAGGAGTCGCAGCCAAAGTACTACAAAATCTGGGAGTAGACCTACACGCTGTCCGTTCGGCTGTCATCAGTCGTTTGGGTGATGATGTGACTGTTCTCGCTGGTGGTAGTAGCCCCAAACGCAACAAGAACCTAAGTATAGAAGAGTTTGGCAGAAATCTCACCAAACTAGCTCAAGAAGGTAAGCTTGACCCTGTAGTTGGTCGCCAGAAAGAAATTGAGCGCACTGTCCAAATTTTGGGTCGCCGGACAAAGAATAACCCTGTCTTGATTGGGGAACCGGGAGTTGGTAAAACTGCGATCGCAGAAGGTCTAGCTCAACGTATCATCAACCAAGATGTCCCTGAAGTTTTGCTCAACAAGCAAGTCATCAGTCTCGATATGGGGTCTGTAGTGGCTGGAACTCGCTTCCGTGGTGATTTTGAAGAACGCCTCAAAAAAATCATGGAGGAAGTTCGCACCGAAGGCAATATCATCCTCGTCATTGATGAAATTCACACCTTAGTCGGTGCAGGTGGTACAGAAGGCGGTTTAGATGCAGCAAACATCCTCAAACCAGCTTTAGCCAGGGGTGAACTCCAATGTATTGGTGCAACCACTTTAGATGAATACCGTAAGCATATTGAACGAGATGCGGCTTTAGAGCGTCGTTTTCAACCAATTTTGGTGGGAGAACCATCTATAGAGGAAACTATTCAAATTCTCTACGGTTTGCGTGGTGCTTATGAACAACACCATAAAGTACATATTTCTGATGCTGCGGTAGTAGCTGCTGCTGAGTTATCAGATCGTTATATTAGCGATCGCTTCTTACCAGATAAAGCCATAGACTTAATAGACGAAGCTGGTTCCCGCGTCCGCTTGCGTAACTCTCGCACCGCCACCGACAAGGAACTAAAACGCGAATTAGTTGGTGTCACCAAATCTAAAGAAGAAGCAGTTAGACTCCAAAATTTTGACAAAGCTGGTAAACTGCGTGACCAAGAAGTAGAAATTCAAGGTAGACTCTACACCGAAGAAACCGAGAAAAACGCTAAAACCCCAATTGTTGACGAAGAAGACATCGCCCAAATCGTCGCTTCTTGGACTGGCGTACCAGTTAACAAACTGACAGAATCAGAATCAGAGTTACTCTTACACTTAGAAGACACTCTGCACAAAAGGCTCATCGGTCAAGAGCAAGCAGTTACATCTGTTGCTCGCGCTATCCGTCGCGCCCGTGTCGGCTTAAAAAATCCTAACCGACCCATCGCTAGTTTTATCTTCTCCGGCCCCACGGGTGTTGGTAAAACAGAACTAGCGAAATCATTAGCTGCTTACTTCTTCGGTGCTGAAGAAGCGATGATTCGCTTGGATATGTCCGAATACATGGAAAGCCACAACGTCTCCAAATTAATTGGTTCACCTCCTGGTTACGTTGGCTACGACGAAGGTGGACAACTAACCGAAGCAGTGCGACGCAAGCCATACACAGTGGTTCTATTCGACGAAATCGAAAAAGCACACCCTGATGTATTTAATATGCTGTTGCAACTTTTGGATGACGGACACCTCACCGACGCAAAAGGTCGGAAAGTGGACTTCAAGAATACATTAATTATCTTAACTTCCAATGTAGGTTCTAAGGTAATTGAAAAAGGCGGTATGAGTTTAGGCTTTGAATTTGATAATCAAGCCGACGCTAGTTATCACCGTATTCGTAACTTGGTAAACGAAGAACTAAAAGCTTACTTCCGTCCAGAATTCCTCAACCGTCTTGATGATATTATCGTCTTCACTCAACTCAATAAAGCAGAAGTCAAGCAAATTGCTGACATTATGCTCGTCGATGTTGCTAGTCGCTTGACAGAAAGAAGAATTAAACTCGAAGTCACCGAAAGCTTCAAAGACCGGGTAGTAACTGAAGGCTACGACCCCAGCTATGGCGCTAGACCCTTACGCAGGGCAATTATGCGCCTGTTAGAAGATTCTCTGGCTGAAGCACTCCTAGCTGGACAAATTGGCGAGGGAGACACAGCCATAGTTGATATTGATGATGATGGTCAGGTGATAGTGAGAAAAACAGAAACACGCGAGTTACTTACTGTTAGTTAACGCTGGTTAAATCTAAATACCATCTCAAAAGTAATTTTTTCACGGGTAAGGGGTAAACCTTTACCCTTTTGCTTTTTCTCAAAAAAATTTAGGCGGGAGTTTGCAGCAAATTATAAAAATAAAATTCATACCCTAATAGTCATTATCAGCCACACAAATACCTTTACATTTAATACCGTTCGTAGCAGTGCGTTGACAATGAGAACATAGAATTTCTTCGTTTTCTGTTTCTTTATTTTTTATACTATTAATTGGCTGTAGCTTGTCTTTTTCGCTCTGGGGTTTTTCATTCATAAGAATAGTAGAATTTTTTGCTGTTTAAATTTTACAAGCACTGTAGGTTGGTTTGAATAAAATGAAACCCAACAAAGTTATCAACAACAGCCATAATGTTAATGTTGGGTTGCGTTCCTTAAGCCAACCTACAAGATTAGCGATCGCACTCCGGTTGAAAGTTCGTAGTGATTAACAGGAGTAAGTAATGGATCAAGCTAAAAGAGAACGTTTAGAATCTAAAGGCTGGAGAGTTGGCACAGTTTCCGATTTTTTGGAGTTGACACCTGAAGAAACTGTCTTTGTGGAAATTAAACTAGCTCTCAGTCAAAACTTAAAACAGCGTCGGCGTACAATTTATCACCAATAATCCCGCGAATAGTCTCAACTAGCTGAGTGTAGACAGAATCTGATAAAACTGGTTGAGAGCCTTGCAACCGCATCTGCTGATCTAAATCAATCCATGATTTACAACCACCATATTCATCTAGATAAGGAATATCCTGCGCTTTAGGTAGTTTGTAAGTCCGTAGCAAAAGGATATATAGCGGCTGACGTGGTTTCCATTTTAAGCGATCGCTAATAAAATACTCATTCCAAATATGAAAGGGAAGTAAATCCCCCACAATAGACTCATCAGCAACTGGCAAAATATCCGTAATTTCTGCCCAACTACCAATGCGAATTGTTTCTGGATGCCAACCTGAAGTTACTGGATAGACAAGATCCGCATACTCAGCCTTAAGCATAAAAGATTGTTGATGCTCGTAAGTAGGGTAGAGCAAAACCTGCTCATGGGCAACTTGAAAGCGTCCCTCCCGTTCATGGATACCGCCTTTACGAAGCAGCATAATCGTTTGGCCGTCTTCCAACGCATTTACGGCCACAGCCCATTCCTTAAAAGCATGAAAAGTGGTAGTCAATTCCATGAGCATCTACTTTGACTCTGATTTAATTTCAGTCTAAGACGGTTAAAGTATAAAACTAGTCAGGGAAATAAATTCGAGAAAAACCATGAAAAAACGCACACTGGGTACATCAACCGTACAAATCTCACCCATCTTAATGGGAACTTGGCAAGCTGGAAAAAAAATGTGGGTAGGAATTGAGGATGATGACTCAATTAAAACCATCCGTGCTGCCTATGAAGCCGGAATTACCACAATAGATACCGCAGAAATTTATGGTGAAGGACATTCTGAACAGATTGTAGCTAAAGCTTTATCTGATGTGCGGGATAACGTAGAGTATGCCACAAAAGTTTTTGCAAATCATCTCAAATATCAACAAGTAATTGAAGCTTGTGAGCGTTCCTTAACAAATCTGAAAACAGACTACATCGACCTTTATCAAATTCATTGGCCATCTGGTGCTTTCAATAGTGAAATCGTGCCAATTGCAGAAACCATGAGCGCCTTAAATCACCTCAAAGAACAATGGAAAATTCGAGCCATTGGCGTTTCCAATTTTTCCCGTGACCAAATTGCAGAAGCCGCTCAATATGGACGTATTGATAGTTTACAACCGCCCTATTCTCTATTTTGGCGGCAGGTAGAAAAAGACGCTATGCCCTATTGTATTGAAAACAACATTTCTATTTTGGCTTATTCGTCCCTAGCACAAGGATTGTTAACTGGTAAATTCCTCCCAGGGCATAAATTTGACCCAGCCGATAACCGAGCTAAAAATAAATTATTTCAAGGCGAAAACTTTGAACACGCTCAACAAGCCTTAAATGAACTTAGCCTCATAGCCGAAGACCATAATTGTAGTCTGGCTCAGTTAGCACTAGCATGGTTAATCGCCCAACCCCAAACAAATGCGATCGTTGGTGCGCGTTATCCTGAACAAGCCATAGCCAATGCTCAAGCTGTAGAAATTAAACTTTCTGCCGAAGAAATTGCAGAAATAGATAGAATTGGCAGTATTGTCACCGACCATCTTGATGATCAATCAGTTATGTGGAATTGGTAATAGGTAATAGGTGATTGGTAATTAGTAAACTTCTCATGTTCCCTATTCCCTGTCACCTATCCCCCATATTGCTAAATTAAACGAAATATCAACTTTAGTAAACAAATAATTGCATCTCAACTACCCAGTGCTAGATTAGATTCATCAGGACACAAAGCAAATTACAACTAACTCAACGGGCAATGACCTAGTGTCCCCTGTCAGTAGCCCAAGCAAGTTTTAGCATATAGGAACTAAAGTGGCAAAACGACCGTTTTTAAGGTCGAGCCAAATCCCAAAGCGGAAAAACAGAAAATTGCTGAACTTGCTCCTTTGTCCACCTTAGTTATTAACTATCAATTACTTAACTTTAACAATTTGAAACTTCTGAATTCGCTAGAACCTGGTCAACCCTGACCAGGTTTTTAGATTTTTATAGTTTCTTTGATACAATAATCTGATTTTACTTGCTGTTGAAATATATCCAAGTTAATACCATGCTGGAGCTTTGAATGAGAAAATTCAGTTTTTTGTGGAAGATGACAATAGCTGTAGTTCTAGCTACATTTTCTTTTTCCTGTGAGACCAGAATTAATAGAAAAACCCAACCAGCAAAAGCATCTGAAAAACTGTACCCAAAAACAAATATTATTTATGGTGATTTTATTATTAATGAAGCGTCAGATTACATCATGATTCCAGTTAATCTCGTTGACCAGGATAATGATAAAGAAATTGATTTAAATCTTTCTCGTTCTTATCAAAGGGAAAACAAATTATATAATATAATTTTTTATCAGAAAAAAACAGGCGAGAATCATCTTTTATTAAATAAAAAAGCGGTTATTAATTCCTTCGATTTATTAGAAATCAAATTAACAGGAAAACCAACCACAAGATTTTGGTTGTATCAAATCATTGACAAAGATACAAATAACGATAATCAAATCAACAATCAAGATGCCATTGTTGGCTATATTTCTGATTTATCAGGTAAAAACTTGCAGCAAATCACCCCCAATAATACCAAAATCGTTAAATGGGTGGCGCTTGCTAGTCAAAACGCAATTTTTCTGAAAATTATCAAAGATAACGATCAAGATAAACAATTTACAGAAGTAGATCAAACAAACTTTATTAGGGTTAATCTTGATCAACCTGTTATCGGCACAGAAATTATTAGTGAACAAGTAGAGAAAGATATTAAAAGTTATGTTCTCAAATGAAATAATTATTTATTTTCAGGAAAAAATATTCCTGAATCCTGACATTTGAACACAACAAATTTGCTCTTATTCAGTTAGAGATAAAGCCCAATTATGCAGAAGTGGATTTACTTGATCAGGTGCTTCATCATGGGGACAATGACCAGCATTTAGGAAATATTCTGTTAACTGGGGATAATATTGATGGAATTTTTGAGAACGTTCTCGCGCTTTCATCCAAGGATCTGCCTCTCCCCATAATAACAATAAAGGACAATTTAATTGCTTGAGTAAAATATCAACTTTTTCTCCTTGGGGAGTACTAAAAACTGAGACAAACACATCTAAAGCACCTATATCATAAGCAGGGCGCTGAATTTCTTCTACTAATTGATTAGTAATTGCAGTTTTGTCTAAATAAACTTTTTCTAAAGTGCGTCGAATTACCCAACGTTGTCGCACATATTGAAATAATAAAGACTGGAATAAACGTTGTTTAAAAGCCCATTTGACAGTTTTACCAAATAGTTGCTGTACAGGGTTTTTAGCAGGCTGAATTTGGCTTTGTTGTGCTTCTGGTTGAGAGAAAGGACCTGCACTATTGAGTAAGACTACACCAGCAACACTATCAGGAAATTGAGACGCAACACATAAACAAGCATAACCACCAAGGGAGTTACCTGCTAATACTGCTTTTTCACCAATGACTTCACTAATAAAATCTCGCAGTTGGTCGCGCCATAAATCACCGCTGTACTGTAATTTAGGTTTTGCTGAACGTCCAAATCCTAAAAGGTCAATAGCAAATACTTGAAAATCTGCACAGAGTCCGATAATGTTCTTTCTCCAATGGTCTGTGGAAGCACCAAAGCCATGTACTAAAAGCAAGGAGGGACGCTGGGATTTTTGTTCTCCCGCTTGTACATAGTAAACTTTGTGTCCGCGCCATTGCCAGTATTGTCCAGATATTGGAGTTGTCTGCATATTATGAAGAAATATTACGAGTTATTAATAATATAGGACTTATGCCTTGATAAAATCCATCAAAGATGAATTATTTTATCTGTTGTAGGGTGTGGTTCGGCAAGCTCACCAACCACGTCAGACCCGATAATTTAGCACACAACGGATTGTTTCTATCTGACGCACCGCACTAATACATAGGTTCTCAGTCGAATGCAATACAATCGAGGGCGGGGAAACCCCGCTCCTACAGGTTTGGCAATGAAAAACTGTACCTCATAACAGCAAGAAGTGCTGTATGCGATGCCAAAAGCCTGCAACTAGGCAATGATAAGTTGGAAAAAAGCACTCTCAAAATTTGACTTTATGTATAATTCTGAGTTATTATAAAAGCACTGTTTTGATGAAAAAATTCCATGCGCTTAAAAAGATGGGAATCTCCCCGCAAAGAAGGGAGAAATGATAAAGGCAGAGGCGGCTCCGCGAGAAAGAGACAACTGAAAAAACAAAGACAGATGCTGAGAAACAAACTCAAGGAGGCTCAAAAAACCGAAAAAAATCAAAACAACCAGCAGAAGAGGGAAGGAATTTTAACCTTCCCTCTTTTTTTGGGCTTTTCTCAAACAAAAACCAGAACTTACGCAAGTGTCACATTAAATATCTCTGGTAGGGTGTGGTTCGACAAGCTCACCAACCACGTCAGACTGCATAAACACCGTCAATAAACAGATTTTTGATATCTGACGCACCCTACAAAGCAAGCCAGTTGCGTAAGTCCTAAAAAAGAATAAGAATAAAAATAATTTCTCAAAAGTACTTGACATAGCCTCTACTTAACTGCTATATTATCAAAAGTTGACTTGTTCCATTGGGGCGTAGCCAAGTGGTACGGCAGCGGGTTTTGGTCCCGCCATCCCTAGGTTCGAATCCTAGCGCCCCAGCATTTTAGTAAAGGGTAGGCTTTAAAGCCTACCCTTTTTTTATTAGTTTTAACAATTGAATTTCCCCGCCTTGTTGAATAGAATTCGCTGTAACATAAACCAAATCCATACAAGTGGACTATAGAGTAAAGGGCATTAAAAAGCGAATCTTTTGTATATACTAAAAACGGGTTAAAAGTGTTATTCTGTTCCCGGAGCGTGGCGTATGACTCCTGCGTCGTCACGCTGCGCTATAGCCATACGAAGTGTTCGCGTAGCGTGCGCTGCACTACCTTACGCTCAGTATGACATAAGTCCAGATTTCACCCGTTTGCAGTATAGCAACGGGCAAGAAGTTTAAGAAATCAAGCGTAGTGCTAATGCCAACACAGTAGCATACCGTAGGTATTGATGAAACTCTTTCCACAACAGGGTTTTACTCCTGACTCCGTTCGGCTGACGCTCACGGCGAAGCCTGACTCCTGCAATAAAATCACTTTTCAGGTGATTTGAGCGCCTGATCTAAAACTTGTCTAGCCTGTTCTGCTTTAGTTTTTGCTTCTTGATAACGGATATTAGCTTGGGCAAAGTTTTTGAGAACCTTAAAACCTTCCTTGAGACGGGTAATTTCTTCCTCAGTTACTAAATTATCTGAGAATAGGACATCAACCGCTTTGCGAATTTCCAAGGCTTCAGCCCGTGATTCTTGTACTTTCAGCTTGAGTGTGGCTAAGTTGTTGAGAATTTGTACAGCTTGGGTAATTGCATCTTCACCACTTGCTGTATCAGTGGTTGGTTCTTTAATTTCAATTAATTGTTGAGGGCCAAATCCTTCTTCTAGTTCGGTGGTTAGTTGATCCGTCTCCATCAGTTCCATCAACTGATCCATCGCTTTGTCACGGGCTTTAGCTGAGTCTTTACCAGGAACAGAGATGATAATTTCTGGGCTTTGAGCGAGGGTATATTGAACCATAATGGGCAGAAAATTGCGGGTTTACCAGGCTTGAGAGCAGCTAAACATATGAATTGTCCAGCGCCATAATGACCATATCACTTACTCAAGAGTTTGTGTTGTGTGTCGTCACCGGAAATCAAACTTATACTAGATCATAGGTAAACTGAAATACAAGAGGAAAGGAGAGCTATGACTCCCAATCCCGCTATCATGCGATCTGTAGAACAATTGGGCTATCGAGTCACTACTGGTGATGTAGCAGCTCAGGCTGGATTAAATGTAGCTGAAGCAAATAAAGGATTATTAGCCCTAGCATCTGACGCTGGTGGACATTTGCAGGTGGCAGAAACGGGTGATATTGTTTACCAGTTTCCCCAAAATTTCCGAACAATTTTAAGGAATAAATACTTGCAATTACGGTTGCAGGAATGGTGGAAAAAAGTTTGGGGAGTGCTTTTTTACCTGATTCGCATTTCTTTTGGCGTTTTTTTAATTCTTTCTATTGCTCTGATTACTGTCACTATCATTATTATCATTACTGCTGCTAACTCAGATCGAGATAACGACAATCGAGGTAGCGGTTCTCGTGGGTTGAATTTTTTCTTTTTCCCAGATTTATTCTGGTATTTTAGCCCCGATTATAGAAGTCGCTCCCAGGAACGACGACGTGAAAGAGGAGAAAGCAGTAATCTCAATTTCTTTGAGGCTGTATTTTCGTTTTTATTTGGTGATGGTAATCCTAATGAAAACTTGGAAGAGCGTCGCTGGCAAGAAATTGGTACTGTGATTCGGAATAATAAAGGGGCAGTAGTGGCAGAACAAATTACTCCCTATATAGATCATCTGGGTGAGAAGTATCAGCAAGAGTACGAAGATTATATGTTGCCTGTAATGCTGCGATTTAATGGACAACCGCAGGTAAGTCCTGATGGGCAAATTGTCTATTATTTCCCAGAGTTGCAGGTGAAAGCCAGTAAAAAGCAGCGTCAGTCTATAGCGCCATATTTGGAGGAATTTCCTTGGCGTTTTAGTGCGGCTGGTTCAGGACAAATTATGCTGAGTGCTGGTTTGGGTATACTCAATTTTGTTGCTGCTTTAATACTGGGGAGTTTGTTGCGAGATGGAACAGCGGCAGCACAAATAGGGGGGTTGGTAGGTTTTGTCCAAGGAATTTATTGGCTGCTGTTGGCTTATGGGGCAGGTTTCCTGGGGATACCTTTGGTGCGTTATTTCTGGATTCAATGGCGTAATGGCAAAATTGCTGCTCGTAATAGCGATCGCTTGAAAAGAGCTAGGCTATTAGCAAATGCAGATGATTCTTTACAGAAAAAGATGGCTTTTGCTGGTCAGTTTGCTACGGAAAAAGTCATTGGTAAGGAAGATTTGGTTTATTCGAGTGACACAGATTTGCTAGAACAGGAGTTTGAGCAGGTGAAAAAACAGAAACGGTTAGATGAGTGACGGGTAATACTTCTTTCCCAAGAAAAGAATATGGATTTAATGAACCGCGAAGGCGCGTTCGCGCAGCGTTCCGAAGGAAAGGACGCGAAGGAAGAAGGAAGAAGATAAATATTTTTCTCTTGCTTCCTCTATTTCCCCATTTTTAGCTTACTTGGCCTGAATCGGCGTTAGGGCTACATCTTTGTAATAATGTCCCAAAATTTGGAGGTAACTGGCTCCGCGTTGAGCTAAATTGTAAGCTCCCCATTGGCTCATTCCTAAGCCATGACCATAGCCTAGTCCTTGGAGGACAAAACTGCCATTTTCTCCTTTGCTGACAGTAAATCGGGTACTTTTAAGCCTGAGTGCGGTGCGAACTTCTTCACCTTTAAGTACTTTAGTACCTTGATCACCAACGATTTTTAAGGTTTTTACACTGCGGAAAGGGGAGAAGGATTCAGCAATCATTTCTTTGATGTTGCCTATACCGGAAATTCTGGAGCTAATTTCTGCGGGTGAAAAGGTTTTTACCCAATTGCATTCTTTAACATTTTGATCAAAATCTTGGACTGCACGTAGATAAGGTAGGGTATTTCCCCAAACATCTTCTACGTTTTCGGTGTGTCCACCAGAACAGGCATGAAAAACGGAGAGAATAATTTTGTTGCTATGGGTGAGGACTTTCCCTGCGGTGTTGTCTACTGCGGTGTAAGTGTTACTGGATTCGCTGCTGACACCTTTGTAAATTTGCCAGCGATCTGGACTATCCCCTAAATCATAGACGGGATTGTTGCGCTGTTTTTCTCGTTCATAGAGAGCATAGGTACGGGCTGCGATCGCTTGAGCTTTGAGTGCTTCTGGTGGCCAACTAGAATCCATTTCCCCACCGATAACGCTGTAGAGATATTCTTCTAAATCGACCCAATTAACTGCTGTTAAGCCTTTTTCGGTAGGAATGACAAGGGTTCTGCCTCTAAACCAGCGATCGCCAATATAAACAAATCCCTTACCTGTTGGTTCAATCCAAAATAACCCTGATTGCCATTTATCCAAAGCCACTCCCCCAGGAACTGATTGAGCCGCATAAGCACTCATTCCTGGTAATTGTCCGAGAGTACGGCCAGTACTATCTTTAACTATAGCCGTCGTGGAAGCACCTACCTTGACTTGATTCACACCCCTTTCAATTGCTACGCGCAGGATGACAGATGCTTGAGCAGGAGCAACCAAAACGAACCATAAGAGGATACCTACCCACCAATGTCGTCCTTTAATTTGGGAAAATAAAGCACCTAAATAAAGTTGGATTTTCATGCTGATTGTCTAATCACAAGCCTCTACAAGTTCAATAAGACGTTCTCCCAGGTGGGAGGTTGCCACTTCTACCTATTATGCAGTTTGCTCAGGTTCTCAACCAGAAATTAGCTGATCATCATTTTGACTTAATCAGCAGATTTCACGGTGTCAGCACGTTCTGAGGATTTTTTCACTTTATAAGACTTGTGAGCTTCATTAGCAACAATGCCAATTAAATTCAACTGGCTCAAAATTTCCGTTGCTTGCATCAGTTCCTGTGGAGTTAACTGACCAATACGACCTACTATCACAATTCCATTACAGGCAGATGCAATAATTCTGGCATCAACACTATCTAAAACAGAAGAAGCATCTATCAGAACTAGGTCATACATTTGCTCACAGGACTCGATCAATTCTTTCAGCTTTTCTGAACTGAGCAGATTTACCACATCTTCTGGTGTCGGTCCAGCAGTCAAAACATCAATGGAAGGGTGAATAGGCTGGATATAATTATGAACTTGAGTTTTAACATCATCCAGCAATAACAAAGATAAGCCCCAATCATTGGAAATCTTGAGGATTTTGTGTAAACTGGGCGATCGCAGATTAGCATCAATAACTAGTACCCGTTGATGCATATGTGCCGCACTAGCTCCAAGCCCCAAAGTTAAAGTTGTTTTACCCTCTCCTGGTAATGCAGAAGTTAACATCAAAGACTTAAAAGGCAAAGACTGCTTGAATATTTGAATATTTTGGTAAATCATATCCAGAGTTTCATGACTGGATAATTTTGTATTGCTTTCTGTTATTATCGGTGATGAGCTTTGCCGTTTAGATCCGAATATCTGCTGGAATCTATTTTTTACATTCGGTTTACCCAATTTAGGAACAGATCCCAGTAAACGAAGATTCGTCAAATTCTGTAAATCCTGGGGAGAAAAAATTGCCTTATTAAACATTTCCCAAATCAAGGCAAATATCATACCTAAAATTGGTCCAATTAAAATTCCTCCAATTATCAATAACCATTTACGATTACCGATATAAATCCCCAAATCTGGTTCTTCCAAAACTTGCCAATCAAATCCTCCCTGAGCAATTTTCATTCCTAGAGTCTGTTGTAATTGCAACAATTGCTCAAGTGTTTTACGTTGAATTGTTACATCTGACAATAACCGATTATATTCAGATATAAGCCCAGGATATATATTTAGCTGTAAGCGAATATTTTGTTCAAATTTAGCCAAATTATTTTCATTAGCAATTAGCCCCATTCCCGTTTTCTGTAACTGTTTTAACTCATTAACTAACTTTGAATCGACTCCTAATAACTTTTGGGAATTACTATTAGTATTTACAGCTTGTTCTTGCAACTCTTGCTCTAATAACGCCATCTGAATTTTGCGTTTCTGCATCAGTCTGACTACAACTGGAGAATTTTCAGTGTAGCGCAAACTTTCTTGAGCCAAAGTCATTTCCGTATTTCTAATCTCATCCACCAAAGCTTGATAGCTACTCGAACGACTCAAACTAGCAGCTAACTGTGCATTTTGACTTGAAGATACTAATTTTTTCTCTAGGTTACTGTAGCGAAGTTGTATATCTTCAAGCTGTAAGCGAATAATTTTTCGTTGTTTTTGAATATCAACAAGAGATTCTAGTAAAATTTTACTCTGTACTCCTGGATCAATTAAATTATGTTTTTTGCGGAAAAATTCTAATTTTTTATCTGCCGTTAATACCTCTTGTTGCAACTTAGGTAATCTATTATTAACAAAAGCTAGTCCTTGATTGACACGCTCCTTCCTTTGTTCAATATTGTAGTCCTGGTAAACTTTCTGTAGAGCTTGTAATACGCGTTTAGTTTTTACAGGATTTGGGTCTTTAAAAGAAACTACAAATATTTGATTAAAAGCTGATGTTTCCTCTGCTGGTGCTATTTGCAAAGATACTTGATTAGCGGTATTAATTTTACCTTTGACATCTTCCAGGGTAATATTAGGATAATCTGAAAGCAGCAAATCGACAGCTTTTTGTAGGAGCTTAGAACTCCGCATTAATTTCATCTGATAAGTATATTCTACAGATGAATTATTAAGGTTAGTTAGCTCATTTTTTGTATCCTTCTGAATATTACTAGAACGTAATCCTTGATCTTCATCAGAACTCACCATGATCTGCATAGAACTCTGATACATGGGTTTGGTAATGACAGCAATAAGGCTTGTAACCGTCATCACCGCACAGGAAAACCCTAAAATCAGAAAGCGTCGGTGAAACAGAATGTTAGATATTTGTCTAATATTCAATACCCTTTGTTTAGAAGTATTAACCAGTTGTTTGCGATTTAGACCAGTTGTAGTCACTATAAAAGCCCTCTACTATCGAAACAATATATCTGGAAAATAATGATAAAAAAAGTCTTTTGAGATAATTTATACACTAATTTCTCTCTTAAACCACTAATATTTATTTTTCCAGGAAGATATAACTACTTGATAGAACATATCTTTAAGCAGCTATTCCATAATCAATTCATCCAGATATATGCCCGGTCAGCACTATGATAGTAAATTTATTTATTAGATTTTTAAATATTTAATAAAGGATAAAAAGGGAATATATAAAGGTTGATATATAGCCTTTCTCAATCATCAGCCTTTTAGGCACACTACGCGAACGTAATTAATAAATTAGACTATCCTCTAAGGGAGAATTCTATTATTGTTAGGATTATATATTATAATATCTCATTTCAGTGAGATTAGTGCTGCACCTTGGGCGCAGGAATGAGTATTGATACCATATATAGAGGTTTAGTATTGCTAAACCCCTACCTCGCATCTAGGTTTTTTATTTGGCTGAATTTTTAACACTATCGACGACACTTCCTACATCCTTATTTAGGATAACTTCACGCCGTCTAGGTACGTCATAAACCATGAAATCATGAGCCATCATGGTATTAGGGAAAATAGCACGGGCTTCCCGAAGTAAATCTTTTAACTCAATGGCATTTCCTGGAGCATAGCGGGGACTAAAATGAGTCATAATTAGTCTATTCACCCCGGCTAGATAAGCTGTTTGTGCTGCCATCGTGGTTGTAGAATGTAATCTCTGAAAAGCCATATCTGCATCTTGATGAGCAAAGGTAGCTTCATGAATTAACACATCCGCATCTTGTGCTAATTGCACCGCACCGTCACAATAAACTGTATCTGTACAATAAACAAACTTGCGTCCAATTTCCGTAGGCCCACACAATTGGCTACCATCAATTACACTTCCATCTTCCAGCGTAACTGTTTCACCTCGCTTGAGTCGACCATAAATTGGGCCGGAAGGAATTTGTAAAGCTTTTGCTTTTTCTACATCAAAGCGTCCAGCTCGGTCTTTTTCTGCAACACGATAGCCAAATGCTGTAATCCGGTGATGCAGTAGGCCACAGCTAACAGTAAACTCATCATCTTCATAAATTATCCCTGGTTGGACAGTATGTACCTTGATGGGATAAGAAAAGTGGGTGTGAGAGTAACGTGAAGCAGCTTGCAGATATTCATTTAATCCAGATGGACCATAAATATCAACTCGTTCTACATTACCGGCTAAACCACAACTAGCAAGAAGTCCCATTAAGCCAAAGATATGATCCCCGTGCAAATGGGTGATAAAAATTCGGGAAAGTTGGCTAACTTTGAGGTCACTCCGCAAAATTTGATGCTGTGTACCTTCACCACAGTCAAACAACCATAGTTCTGCCCGTTGTGGCAATCTCAGTGCAATACTAGAAACATTACGTGATCTTGTTGGTACACCGGAACTCGTCCCTAAAAATGTTATCTGCACAGCGTTTTTTAGCCTTCTTCTTGCTCAGGATGAAGATTTATTCTTTATAGTTACACAATTGTTGAGCAAAATCCTTTCGGCAATCAGCCACTTGCAAAGGAGCAAAATGCCAAATTTGAATAACTTACCTATGATAGCTCACAAGGCATCCGGGCCAAGATAACTCACAAATAGTTCCTTGAGGATAAATGGGAATCCTTTGAAATTTACCTTTAATTTGTCGTGCTAAATTTTTAAATTGTTGTGTTCCCCTACCTTCTCTGGAAGAGTTAACGCCTAAACCATCATCTATAACACTCAGCGTATACCAACCGACAGATAAAGAACAAGTAACTTTGAGGCAGGTTACTCCTGTGGCATATTTACCAACATTACACAAAGCTTCTTCTAGAAATCTGCAAATTCCTCGCTTATCGTCAATAGTTAAACTTTGTTCATCTATAGCCTCAAAAGTCCGAATTTTCAACTTGATGGTTCTAAAGCAGGGAAAATCTCGTTCTAAGGTGTGGCTATAAACTTGATAGAGAATTTCATGCAGGGGATCTTGTAAATTTAGGACTGTACTGTTTCCCAGGTAAAGACTTGTTTCATGAGTTAGGGTTTCTTGTTGCCAAAATTCATAAACTTCTCGGAGTTCTTGGTTTAATTTTTCAAGTTCTTGTTCTAATTCTGGTAGCAGTTTATGAATTGATAAATCTTGTCTTTTCACCAGTCTCAAAACTCTGTCTAGGCTTTGCAATGGTCCGTTATGAATTGTTTCAAATACAATTTCAATCATAACTTGTCTAGCTTTGATTACAGATTTTAAAGCTTGATCATATTGATATAAAGCTGTGATTGTTAGAGTATTTAAAGCTAAAACAAAAATTGCTGAAAATGTGGGAGTCAAGCCACTCCAAGTCCAGAGGATATAACTAGCACTTACGAGGTTAGAAATAGCAATACCAATAACTACAATATTTTTTAATGGATATATTTTCAACATCCAGATAGATTTCCATCTTCCTTCAATTGCTTTACAAAATTTAGACTGCATAAGCTTTAGCTCCAGTCTGGATAATTAGTTATTTGATACAGCAGCTATCAGATGTGAAACCCTCTTGGTGTATGACTCTGTAACTAAATAATGTACTTATTTTACCTGCACTACGCTCTATTTATTAGTCAATTAATCCTTCATCTCTGGCTCGCATTTCTGTTTGAATACGGATATTTTTACCTTCTTCAGGGTAAACATTTAGGGCATCTTGTAACTTACTCCAATAATGACGTACCATGCGTTCTGATACACACATTTCTTCAGCAATTGCTTTATCTTGTAAGCCTTGTTCAAATGCTAGATTCAATACCTTCAACCACTCTGGTTTTACCTCTAATCCTGAGTGGACTCCTTTGATGTCTTTTGTATGGGTTAATCCTTGTAATGCCCAATCAACTCTCGCTAACATTTCTTGGGTAGAAAGACTTTTGTCAGCAATAGTAAAGCCTCCTTTATGACTATCAATATCTAAACGAATACGTACCAATGTTCTGACATGAGCGCTTTGGACAACTATATTTAAGTTGGGATATTTTTTCATCAAAACTTTCAGAAGTTGAATACCATTATCAGGTCTTGCTGTGAGTCCATTTTCATCGGGAATAGAAAGATCCATAACTATTAAATCATGCTGTAAATTCGTAACTTGAGCAAGAACACTTTTAGTATTTATTGCAGTAATAAGTTCAGCCTGAGGATAGTTTTTTCGTAAGATATTAACTGTTCCGCTTAAAACTGATTCGTGGTCATCAATTACTAGGATTTTCAGCAATTTATTAGCTGATAAAACTTGTTCCATATTTAACACTGAATGATGACACAACTAGACAAATTTTATTTTATCTAATGCAATTACTTGGCTTATACTCAATTGTATTTATGATAATTTATTCGCTATGAGGTATGTCACCCTTCCTCCGTATTTTTTAGTAAAATTTTACTAAACTATTCCCTCTTTATGGCTAAATAAGAATAATTACCAACAAAAATACCAAGCTATTCTTAGATTTCTACTATGGTAAAAGCATTTACCAGAAATCAAAAACTGAACACTATCACTGAGATATTTTAATTCGGGTAGATTGGAATAAGCAATCATACTTGATATATCAGGATAGGTAATATGCACGGTTAATTGTCCTGTATTTTCTTTTTCTTTCAGGCTGATGTTAATTGAGATAGGGGTTGAATACCCTGGCAGAGTTATTGTCAGTAATTCTTCTAAAGCCCTTAAAATTATGAAACTATATTCTACAGGTTCATTTCTCCAGGAGACTGGCATATCAATGTGGAAATATACATGAGAATTAGATGCTAACCAGGGGTCTAATAAACACTGAATTGAGAGTGGTAAGCTATCTTGAATATACACCGGACATAAACGATCACTTAATTGTACTAAAGAGTGATGAAAATCATCATTTTTTTTGATATAATCGGAAATTTCATGACTTGGTAAATTCAGATTATCTATCTTTAATATATCTAAACCACGACGAATAGTAAAAGATTCTTGCAATAAATTTTCTCGAATTTTTTCAGCTTCTAAAAACAGCTTTATGGATTGTCTATGAGACCACCACTGTAATGCTTGTTGAATTTTTTGATCTGATGTCATAAACTTACCGATGATTATGACTTTACTGTAAGTAAGAGATATAGGAATCTGCGTTGATTCCTGTATCCCTTACGGGAAGCGTAGGCATATTTATTTTCACAAAATAGTTTTTATATACGCCATGAAGAAGTTAAATTAAAGAAAAAACAATCCAACTATGATAAAGGTTTAGTTTTAACTCAATTTGCTCATAAATCAGTAATCAACCTGGCTTTTCTGAGCATAAATTGTAGTGCTGTTTCTTCTCTAGAAATAATGTCAGCTTTTACTTCCATTCCTGATTGAATATAACATTGATGATTTGTATTACCAAATTCAAGCCTTTCCGGTTGAATAGTTGCTTCAAAGTAGCTACTAGCTGTTGCTATATTCGGATTATTTTGGCTCTTCATTACATCTGGAGAGATGGTTTTAACTACGCCTTTGAGAGTGCCATAATCAGGATAGGGACAAGAGCTAACACGCAATTGCACTTTTTGATCAACGGCAATCTTTTTAATTTCTGCCGTAGGAATCATAGCTTTAATAACAAGAGAATCATGATCAGGAACAATTTCAGCAATAGAGTCACTAGTACGCACTACTTGACCAGGGTTGCGTAAATTTAGCTTGAGAATAATACCATTACTAGTGGCAATAATCACACTTTTTTGTAATTGGTTCTCTAATTGTTGAAGTTCTTTTCGAGATTCATTAATTTGAGTTTGTAATTGAAATCTGCGCTCAATTAATGCTTGTTTTTCTTTATTCAAACTAGCTATATTAGCTTTACCTTTAGCAGTTTCTTGGGAAATACGCTCTTGTGCCATCATCACCATTGCAGTAGTTGGATTAACCGCAGCTTTAGCTGATCTGACTTTAATTTTAGCTATTTCAAAAGATTTTTCTTCGGCTTCTAGTCTTAATTGTGTCTGCTGCACAACCAATTTTTTCTGCTCAAATTCCCGCCGTCCAATTGCGCCAATTTGCGATAGTTGTTCATAGCGATCTCTATCTATTTGGGCAAATTCTAAATCAGCTTTAGCTTTTTCTAAATCTGTCTTGGATTTTTGCAAACTTGCCTCGGATACGAGAAATTCACTTTCGGTATTAATTTGCCTTTCTTGATATTCCCGTTGGTTGCGTAACAAATCTGCTTTCGCCGCCGCAACGATTCTTTCTATAACTTGTTTTTCTGCCAAAGTCTGAATATCTAAAGTATGAATTTGGGCATCAATTTGAACTAGTTGCAGATTACCTTGTTGGATATTACCTTGCAATTGGCTTTTTTTGATTGTCAATTGTTCGGTATCAAGATGGGCAATTACATCTCCCATTTTCACGAACTGATTTTCTTTAACTAAAATACTTTTAATGGTTCCTTCCATCTCTGGTTGTACCACACGAATTTCACCTGTAGGACGAACAGTACCAGGAGCTTTGACAGTGACATTATATTTCACCCATGAAGAAAGAGTAATTGCAGTAACAACAGTGCCAATGAGAGAAATACCCGCTAAAGATGTCCAACGACTAATCGGAGGAAGAAACTCATTATTCTCTTCTGAAGAGATAAGTTTTTGGTGATGAGTGTAGAGCATAAGTACCTAAATAATTAACAACAATTAAGGAATTAGAAAATCTAAATGCTCCCCTGCTTTAGCTTTTAAATCTTCTAAATTACCTTGAATTTTCAATTTTCCTTGATCTAGTAAAACAATCCAATCAGTACGATTAATTACTTTGGGACGATGAGTAATTAAAATTGTGGTTTTACCTTGGCGATATTTAAATAATTGCTCCAAAACTTGCGCCTCACTCACAGGATCAAGTCCACCAGTAGATTCATCCAAAATTAAAATTGGTGGTTCTGTAACAATAGCTCTGGCGATGGCTAATCTTTGACGTTGACCACCAGAAATATTAGCGCCAAATTCACCTAAAATAGTTTGATATTTTTCAGGTAGTTTACTGATAAATTCATCAGCACCAGAAATTTGGCAAGCTCGAACAATTTGCTCAAATGTAACGAATGGCGCTCCTAAACGAAAATTTTCGACAATGGAACGACTCCAAAAATGAGCATCTTGGGGAACTAAAATCACCTGTTGACGCAGACATTCTAAAGAAAGGTCTTGTAGGTTATAAAGTCCAATGCGGATATTTCCAGATTGGAGAGGATATAATCCAGCAAGTAATTTAGCAAGAGTACTTTTACCACAACCAGATTTACCAATAATAGCAACATTTTTACCTCCGGGAATTGTTAAAGAGAAGTCTTCTAATAGGTCAATTCTTCCAGCATAATGAAAGTTGATATTTGTACAAATTATGTCAGCATCTGTAGTAATTTTAGAAAAAGGCTTTTTCCCATCTCCTTCATTTTCTGGCGTTGCATCTATAACTTCTGTCAGACGTTGTATGGCAGTTCTCGCACGAGTAAATTCCTCAACAAAACTGATAACAGTAGCAATTAAACCCAGAAAGTTGCCATTCATGGAGTTAAATGCGAGTAGCTGCCCAATACTCAGGTTTTCATCTGGCTTAATTACCAAATTCCCGCCAAACCAGAGCAAAATAATACCGCCAATAGCAGAAACAAAGCTAGAAAAGGTATTATTAATAATTCCTATCTGCATTGTGCGTAATGTCAGAGTGGCGAGACTACCAAATCGAGTTTGAAATTCATCTGAAAATTGTAAGCCAGATGTAGTAGTTTTAAGAGTTAATGCACCTTTAAATGTTTCTACTAAAACACCTTGAGCCTCTGCTTCTTTAACTAAAAGCTCACGAGTTTTTTGCTGTAAAGTTGGCTGGAAGACTAACGGAGATAAAGTCATTAATGCAGCAATAAATATTGCTACTAAAGTAAGTTTCCAGCTATAAAAAGCCATGAAACTAAAGGAGATGAAGGCAATAAAAAATTTGCTGGGTAGGCTGACAACGACTTGAGCAACTAACTGATTAATTTGGTTAATATCTTGGAGACGACTAACAATTTCTCCACTACGACGAGCTTCGTAATAAGAAAGTGGTAATCGCAGAATTTGTCTGCCAAATTCTATAACTAAACCTAATTGCAGACGTTGAGCAAAGTGAGCAATTAAGTTAGACTGAACCCAAGCAAGGCTGCTGGAAATTAAATTCATTACTACTACTGCGATCGCTATAGTAGTAAGTAGTTTGGTATCTCCGCGAACTAAAACATCATCTGTGAGAATTTGCAGCAAGAAAGGAGATGCTAAAGATAGTAATCCCAACAGTAAGTTGAGAGGTAAGGCTTGAGCTAGAATGGCGCGAAAATTCCACACGCGCTTGAAGAAGCGCCAAAAACCACCAATTTGATCATCTTCTCCTTTCAAAAAGAGTTCTGGATCTGGTTCTAATAAAAGCATCAACCAATCTGTCCAACCCTCTACTAAATCTTTTTGAGATAGATAACGCACACCTACTGCTGGATCGGCAATTATCCATTTTTTGCCTTTTTTACCGTAGAAAACAACCCAATGATTCCCTTTCCAGTGAATAATTGCTGGTAAAGGTGCTTCATGTAATCGGTTTAAAAGTTCTGGTGAAGTTTTGACTGGTGAAGCATTGAAACCAAGTGTTTTTGCTCCTCGCTGTAGTCCCAATAAAGTTGTACCAAATTGTCCTGTACCTACAGTTTCTCGGATGTGACTGAGAGTAAAATTCCGTCCATAGAATTTAGCAATTGCTGCCAAGCAAGCGGCACCGCAATCTTCTTGACTATGTTGTGAAACGTGAGCATATTTCATAATGCAAAAGGCTTATTTAAATTTCCAGTACATTTTTAAAATGCACATATTGTTTAGAGTTAATAATAAATAAATCTCGATTTAAATTTACTAATATTTACCCTTCCCATAAGATTTGATTATATATAAACTACCTGAATTGGTGATATATATACAATTCAGGTAGTTAATAAAATTCTTATAAAATAGGGGTATCAAGGAACTTAATAGGAGTCTTGGGTCAAGGGTTGTGCAAACTCAATAGCTATATCTTTTACAGAACCTAGAGAGCCTATTAGACTGCCTAAATCACTATAACCATTCATTTTATAGGGAATTCCATCTATTTCTCTTGTTAAAATATAAGAGTAATCGGTGGGATTCAAAGTTATAAGCCACGGACCTCCCCCAATAACAGTAGCAGATTCTTCGGGAGTGACATTTGTAAAAATCTGTCTTGTATTAATCATTTTCATATATCCTCCTTGAGATGGTTTTTAGAAACGTTAATTCTTTAATTAATCCATCAATTAAAATCCTGGAATATAATAATTTATCCAGTATTTAGCCAATCGAAAATAATATCTGCAAATCAATTTATACCCATGCTATTGCCCTACAATTTCCTCAATAAGCTCCAGATTTATTAATTACAGCGATATCAATAACCTCCCATTACCAAAACCATGAGAACCAGCTTATGCCAGAAGAAAAAGCATTAATAAAAAAGTTGACTGGAGGAGCCGCATTAATGAGTATATTCCACCCATTTTGTATTTCTCCCTCGGTTAAATTCACACCTCCTGGAGAAGCAGGGGTTTGGGCTAATAGCATATAAATTAGATAGTTAATCGGTCCACCACCGCTAACAACAGAAGCTTCTTCATCGGTGATTTCCGTGAAAATTGGATTTTTTTCGATTTCTTTCATTTGCTTATCCGTGCTTTTAGGGGAGACACTATTACTATCAATATTCTGGTAAAAAGTGAATACTATTAGATTTACAGTAAGCTCAGATATAACCCCTTAAAACAACTGGAAAAGACTATTTGCAATCAATTTATTTCTACAAGAAATTTGGTAAAGGGATGTATGAAAAATCCATCCCTTTTAGCCTATGCTTCATCCCTACTCTACGCCATTTTACTGCTACCAGACCCGCGCTCACTTGGCTTAATTTTGAGCAGCCCATATTCAGTTGGAATTGTTAAGACCAAGGGCGCGTTTTTCATCTCATCTGATGGAAACAGGCTGCTCATACTTAAAATATAGATTATACAGATGGAGTGATGTTAACGCCAGCCGCCGCATTTATGAGGATATTCCACCCTTTTTGTATTTCTCCATCGGTCAATGTAGTGCCTCCTGGAGAAGCAGGGGTTTGCGCCAATTGGATATACTGAAGGTAGCTAACAGGTCCACCGCCACTAGCAGTAGCAGATTCTTCAGTAGCAACTTGGGTAAAGAGGTGATTTTCGATAACTTGCATAGTTCAAGACTTCTTGATCTCAATTGATGTGATTTAATCTAGGGAACATGGATTCAACAAAATGTAAAACTTCAGTTTGGTAGTCTGTTATACGGTCGCTAAGACACCATCAGAAAGTTGTAGTTTATTAAATCCACGTTTATAAATGTTCTAATTTGATAGATTACAGAGATACAATAGTGTTAACGGCAGCAGCCGCGTTTATGAGGACATTCCACCCATATTGTATTTCTCCATCGGTCAATTGAGTGCCTCCTGGGGAAGCAGGGGTTTGTGCCAATTGGATATACTGAAGGTAGCTAACAGGTCCACCGCCACTAGCAGTAGCAGATTCTTCAGCAGCAACTTGGGTGAAGAGGTTATTTTCGATTACTTGCATGGTTCAATACTCCTTGATCTCAATTGATGTGATTTAATCTAGGGAACATGGATTCAACAAAATGTAAAACTTTAGTTTGGTAGTCTGTTATACGGTCGCTAAGACACCATCAGAAAGTTGTAGTTTATTAAATCCACGTTTCTAAATGTTCTAATTTGATAGATTACAGAGATACAATAGTGTTAACGGCAGCAGCCGCGTTTATTAGGACATTCCACCCATATTGTATTTCTCCATCGGTCAATTGAGTGCCTCCTGGAGAAGCGGGGGTTTGTACCAATTGGATATACTGAAGGTAGCTAACAGGTCCACCGCCACTAGCAGTAGCAGATTCTTCAGCAGCAACTTGGGTGAAGAGGTTATTTTCGATTACTTGCATGGTTCAATACTCCTTGATCTCAATTGATGTGATTTAAACTAGGGAACGTGGATTCAACACAATGTAAAACTTCAGTTTGGTAGTCCATTATCCGGTCGCTAAGATACCATCAGAAAGTTGTAGTTTATTAAATCCACGTTTCTAAATGTTCTAATTTGATAGATTACAGAGATGCAATAGCGTTAACGGCAGCAGCCGCATTAACGAGGATGTCCCATCCATATTGTATTTCTCCAGCGTTCACTTGAGTGCCTCCTGGGGAAGCAGGGGTTTGTGCCAATTGGATATATTGAAGATAGGCAACAGGACCACCACCACTAGCAATAGAAGATTCTTCAGCAGCAACTTGAGTGAATAGTGCATTATTTTCGATTACTTGCATATTTCAATACTCCTTGATCTTGATTGATTAGATTTGCTTTTGTGCTAGTAGTTGATTGCTTTTTTTGTAAGCCCCTCAACCGCTTGCTTGTTAATACAATAGCTGGAAGTAAATAGTTGAGTCATTTACAGTTTCTGCAAACTTAATTACCAGTTAAAGGGGACATAATTACTCAATTACGCCAGTGCAGTTTCCGAAAAATACACGCCTAAATATCACGTTAATGATGCTAGTTTCCAGGCAATTAAATTACATAAATTTCCATACAGTAGCAGTCACATCATTTCTCGATAGCTTTGTACTTATCCCTCTGGGAGAGCCTTACAGATTAAGTAACTTCTAGTTTTTTAAGAGGATGTTGAAAAAGTCTATGAAAGGTATAATTCGTCATTCTGATAGCGTTCACGTAGTGTGCCGTAGGCATAGCGTGGCGTGAGCCATACGGAACGAAGTGGAGTGTATCCCTGACGGGAGCCGTAGGCTCTAGAATCCTGATTTTGCGTTAAATTATGAGATGCTGAAGCCTCCGGCACGCTCCGCGTTGGCGTTAGCACTTACACTACGCTGGCGCTTCGTTCAGCATGACACTTTATACTTTTCAAGCACCCTCTAATCACCGTCGCCGGCTTTCCAAGGGATATCTTGACTAGGTTGAGGATTTGGTAACTTCAGAGAAACTAAAGCTGCGGCTAAAACAAAAAACATTGATGTCCACAGACAACCGACTAAACCGGATAACTGATAAACCAAACCGGATAATACCGTACCTGCGAGACGACCACCGGAGTTAGCCATGTAATAGAAGCCAACGTTTAAGGCTACCTTGTCGTCATCGGTGAATGCTAACACTAGATAGGAATGAACGGCGGAATTGAAGGCAAACACCACGCCAAATATGAGGAGTCCGCCAATGATAACTAGATTAGCAGGTAAACCGATTTGGAGAGCAAGTGCGATCGTACCAGGAACAGCAGTTAAAGTAAAAGTCCAAAATTGAATAGTCTGTGATTGTGGTGGACGGCCAGAACCAAACCGTTGTATCAAAGTTGGTGCTAAAAATTGAATAATCCCATATCCAATTACCCAACAAGCCAAAAACCCTCCCACCTGATAAAAAGACCAACCCAAAGTTTCACGTAAAAACACTGGTAAAGCCACCACAAACCACACATCTCTCGAACCAAAAAGAAAAAATCTAGCCGCAGATAAAATATTAATTTCTCTGCTTTTAGAAAACAGTTGACTAAACTTAACTTTCTTCTTAATTTTGCCCATTCCCTTCGGCAACATTAACCCAGTAAACATAATCAAAAATAGTCCACCAGCCATTATCAATAGAGAATTAACAAACCCAAATAAAGATAAAATTGCACTACCAACAAAAAAACCAACTCCCTTCAACGCATTTTTAGAACCCGTTAAAACTGCTACCCATTTAAACAAAGAAGATTGGGCATCTTGTGGAACTACCAAACGAATAGCACTTTTAGTACTCATCTTGGTTAAATCTTTCGCAATTCCTGAAAAAGCTTGTGCAACCATCACATAAAGAACTGCAAACCACTGTACCCAATTAGGATTTAACCAAGACAACATCACCAGAGAAAAAATCTGTAAACCAATACCTGTATAAAGAGTAACCTTCAATCCAAATTGTGAACCAATCCAACCACCTAAAAAATTTGTAACAATACCAAAAACCTCATAAAACAGAAACAGAGATGCAATTTGCAGAGGTGTATAACCAATTTTATTAAAATAAAGCAACACCAACATCCGCAAAGCACCATCAGTAATAGTGAACCCCCAATAAGCCAAAGTAACTAAAGCGTAATTCTTTAAATTACCACTAGAACTTGTAGTAGCAGTCATAATTAATAATGCGAAATTGTATATAAAAACAGAGAAATCTAAAAACTCTCTCCGCGCCTCTGCTACGGCAGTCACTCATGAGGGAAACCCCCAAGACAGCGCTGCCTCGTCTCTGCGTGAAAAAAATCCATCTGGGGTAGGCCGAAAACCCAACCCCTTTAAAACCATTATTTCTGCAAACTTAAAGCCACTTTTCGCGCTAATTCCACCATGCGGTTAGCATAACCCCATTCATTGTCATACCAAGCCAGAATTTTCACTTGAGTTTCATCTACAACCATTGTTGAAAGGGCATCAATAATTGAAGAACGAGGATCATCTTTATAATCAATTGAGACTAAAGGACGTTCTTCATAACCCAAAATTCCTTTTAATGGTTCCTGTTCAGAAGCTGTTTTCAATAAATCATTAATTTCGTCTACCGTTGTCGGGCGAACAACTTCAAATACACAATCTGTTAACGAAGCATTCAACAAAGGTACACGCACGGCTAAACCATTTAACTTACCATTTAATTCTGGATAAATTAAACCAATAGCTGTAGCTGAACCAGTACTAGTAGGAATTAATGACATACTAGTAGCCCTAGCGCGACGCAAATCTTTATGAGGTGCATCGACAATAGTTTGAGTATTAGTATTGTCATGAATTGTGGTAATTATGCCATGCTTAATTCCTAAGCCTTCATGAATTACTTTTACTACTGGGGCTAAACAGTTAGTTGTACAAGAAGCTGCTGTTAATAAATGATGTTTGTCAGATTCATAAAGGTGATCATTTACCCCCATGACAATATTTAATGCCCCTTCTTTTACAGGTGCAGCAACAATTACTTTCTGCACACCTCGTTTAAAATAAGGATCAAGGGTAGCTGTAGTTCTAAACTTACCAGAACATTCCAAAACAATATCAATACCAAAGTCTTCCCAAGGAACTTCACCCGGTTGGGAATATTCACTAAAATCGAGAGGTTGATTATCAATTAATACTCTGTTTTCTACCGCTTCAACTTCTCTATTCCAGCGTCCATGTACAGAATCAAATTTGAGTAAATGTGCTGCTGCTACTGCACCACCTTTAGTTTCATTAATATGCACAAATTCTATTTCTGGCCAATCCCATGCAGCACGGAGGGCTAAACGTCCCATGCGGCCAAAGCCATTAATTCCTACACGCACTGTCATGTTAGAATTCCTTTTGTTTACGTAATAATTGCCCAATCGTTAAGTCTAGTTCTGCTTTTCCAGCAAATACTGTTCCCGCTTTTCCGTTATGCAATTGGACATAATTAATTTTGTAAGCTTCCTCTGGTAAAGGTACATAACCGACAGAGTTAGCAACTGTTGATGCTTTTTGCAGATAAAAATCTACAAATTTATAAACATCACCTCTGTTTTGGCTAGACCAAAGATTGACATAGATAAATAAAGGTCGAGAAAGTGGTTGATATTGAGATTTCTCTACTGTTTCTGGTGATGGTAAAATTGCACCTTTACCGTTATTAACAGCTACTACTTTTAACTTATCTTTGTTTTTTTCATAGTAAGCGTAACCAAAATATCCTAAAGCGTTAGGATCTTTATTAATACCTTTAACTAAGACATCATCATCTTCGCTACCTATGTAATCGTTACGGCTGGATTTGGCTTTACCAACTAGTGCCTCTGTAAAGTAGTCAAATGTACCAGATTGTTTACCAGCACCGTATAAATTCATAGGGCGATCTGGCCAATAACTACGTACTTGATTCCAACGGGTGATTTTTCCTTCAGCAGCAGGTTCCCACATCTTTTTTAATTCTGCTACTGTAATGTCTTTTACCCAGTCATTTTGGGGATTAACTGCGATGGTTAAGGCATCAAAGGCGATGGGTAATTCTATGTATCTGACATCATTTTTGTTACAAACTGCCATCTCTGCTTTAGAAATTGGTCGAGAGGCATTATTGATGTCTATTTTACCAGCGCAGAATTTTTCAAACCCCCCACCAGTACCAGAAATGCTGATTTGCACTGGGGTGTTATTTTTGCTTGTGGCTGGAAATTCTTTGGCTATGGCTTGTGTAATCGGATGTACGGTACTAGAACCATCAATTTTGATGATTTTTATAGTTGTTGAATCAGTGACTTGCGTTGTCTTTGGTGTCTGTTGAGTTTGAATTGATGGGTCGGATGTAGTTGTGCAACTAGTTGCTAATGTTAACATTCCCACCGCTAAAGCCAATTTATTCCTCGTAGTTTTCACTGAGATCACCATCTCTATTGCTGATATGGAAAGTATGTATCTATCATTTCAAAAAAAATTGATATGTCAAGCAATAGGATAACACTATATACAAATATTAATCAAGAAAAATTGATGTATTGGGTAGAGGAGTGAAAGCAACGCGGTGAGTCATGAGTATAAACTCGGTTGCTTCAAGGTTTTGAGTAATTAACACTGTCCTAATTTAAGTGATTACACTTGTATGGTTTTAATATTACCCATCTTGATTAATCGCAGCAGGAACGAGGTACTGACATGATATGATTGAGGCGAAAATCGGCTAAATATTGTTCTAAAATCTGAAATTGGGGCAGATTTAAGCTGTAATAAATCCAGCGTCCTTCTTGACGTGAGTTAACTAAACCAGCTTCTTTAAGATTTTTCAAGTGAAAGGATAATTTTGACTGACTTATTTCTAAGGCATCACATAAGTCACATACGCACAATTCACGCTGTCGCAGCAGTTCTAACACGCTGATTCTGATGGGGTCAGAAAGGGCATGAAAGCCTTCTATTATTAATTTATTAATAGTATTTACCATGATGAAAGAGGTAATGGGATGATTTTGTCAGAATCAGGATGTCCAGGATTAAAGGATTTTCTGGATAGAGATCGCTATTTTATCTCTGATGAGTTTGGTTTAAACTACTGATAGCAAATCAATTTAATATCTTTTTGTTCAATGATTTTGCTGGTGCTTATGTCTTCATTTCTCTTGATATTGTGTGGAATCTTGGGCTACTTTTAGAATGGGAAATAGGTAATAGATGATTGGGAAACATTTTCTTCCTACCCCCTGCCTGTTCCCTATCACCTTAAATTATCACGCAGTAACTACGGCTTCTGGTTGATAGCGAATTCCCGCTTCTTTGAATCTTTGTAAAGCTTCACCCAAGCGATCGCACTCTGCTATTAAACTAATTCTCACATAGCCTTCTCCACCAACGCCAAAAGCATTACCAGGAGTGAGAACAACTCCTGTTTGCTGTAGAACGTGCAAAGCAAAATCTGTGGAATTCATCCCCTCAGGACATTTTATCCACAAATACATAGTTGCTTCAGTTTTGGGAATCTTCCAACCCAACTGGCCTAAACCATCAATCAGAAAATCTCGACGGGTGCGGTAACGTTGTTGGACTTCGTGTAAATACGTATCTGGGAGTTGCAAAGCTGTCTCTGCCGCAGTTTGTAAAGCGGAGAAAATGCCATAATCCAAATTAGTTTTTAAAGTCCGCAAACCTTGGATCACATGACGATTTCCGACCACAAAACCCACACGCCAACCTGCCATATTATAGGTTTTAGATAGGGTATGAAATTCTACACCGATATCTTTTGCGCCGGGAATTTCTAACAAACTAGTTGGTTGATAACCATCAAAGGCTAATTCTGCGTAACATAAATCATGGACTAAAAGAATTTCATACTTCCGTGCAAAAGCCACAATTTCTTCAAAAAATTCACGGGGGGCGGTGGCTGCGGTGGGATTACTGGGATAATTGAAATAGAGAATTTTGGCTTTTCTGGCTACTTCGTCAGGAATAGCAGCTAAATCAATTAACCAGTTATTTTCTGCTTTGAGAATTAAATTGTGAATCACTCCACCGGCAATGATGGGGCCACGGAAATGCACAGGGTAGGAGGGTGAAGGTACTAAAACAGTATCACCGGGATTAATGTAAGCGATCGCTAAATGTGCCAAACCTTCCTTAGAACCCAATAGAGGTAAAGCCTCACTATCAGGATCAAGTACCACACCATAACGGCGATTGTACCATTGGGTAATTGCCTTGCGGAAACTAGCAGTACCTTCAAATGGGGGATAACCGTGATTAGCGGGATTTTGCAAAGCTGCGATCGCCGCTTCTACCACCGGTTGTGGTGTGGGACCATCGGGGTTTCCCATCCCCAAATCAATCAAATCTAGCCCTTGTTCCCTGGCCTTGGCTTTCAACTCATCAAGACGGGCAAACACATAAGGAGGCAATTTTTGTACACGTTCTGCGGGTGTGATCCAACTTAAATTCATCTAAAAACCTCGAATAGAAACTGGTGATTGGTGATTGGGGGCTGGGAAGATGAGAACAGCAAAGTAGCGGGTGATAAGTAAGAATCCGAATCAAGCACTAAGTACTCAGTACTCAGTACTTGGTACTCAATTACCTGTTACCCGTTCACCTTTTTTGTCAATACGATTACTATCTATTGGTGCAGTGGTAGAAACCATTGCGGCCATTAATTGTTCCAATGCCACTTTAAAAGGTAAGCGATGGATATCAGAATGAGGATCTAAAGCAATCTCTGCTGCGGTTTGTAACTCACCCAGGGTGATATTACCTAAACCCAAATCACCTAATTTTTGCGGTAGTCCAATCTCTGCATAGAACTTCAACAATTGCTGTCTTGCTGCTGCTGCTAGTTGATTTCCTGGGATCATTTCTTCTAACCGCAGTTGTACCAAGATGCCATAGGCGACTTTTTCGCCATGAATGCTACCATGTCCAGAAATATGCGTTAAACCATTATGCACGGCATGGGCAGCAACAGTGCGACATTGCGCCCCACCAAGTCCACCGATGACTCCAGCAAGTAAAACCGTTGCATCTACAACTTCTTGCCAAGTTTCACTACCTGGTTCTTTAAGGGCAACTTCGGACTTTTGTAATAAAATATCTCGTAAAACCCGCGCTTGTTGAACTGCGGCAATAATTAGAGTTTGTTGTAAGTGTCCACTGCTGACTGATGCTTCGTACCATTTTGCGATCGCATCTCCAATTCCTGCAACTAAAGTCCGTTGTGGTGCAGTTTGAATCAAATCATAGTCCAAAATTAGCAAATCAGGACAGCGAGATAAAGCCACATCATACAAAAACGCCCCTGATTCTGAATAGACATTTGATAAAGCTGTCCAAGCAGCACAGGTAGCCGCAGAAGTAGGAATTGTGACAACTGGTAACTGTAATTGATGGGCGACTAACTTAGCGGTATCCAGGGCTTTACCACCACCAACACCGATAATGACATCAGCTTGATGTTCCTTTGCTACTTTGTGTAAAGCATTCAGACTGGCTTCACAACAATCTTTACTATAGGAAACTGCAACTGTGTGTAAATTTTCGGCTTGGAAAATAGGTTGTAAACTCTCTTGGCTAATCTTGAGAGTGCTATTTCCGGACACAATTAAAGGACGAGTTCCCAAACGGGCAATTTCTCCTGCGGCTGAGATTAACACACCAGCACCCCGGACAACTTTAGCCGGAGAAACTGTGAGTGCAACTAACGAACTAGAGGTTTGGGTAGATAAAGCCTGAGTAGAAGATTGATTAGGCATAATAAGTAGTATGTCAAAAATTGATATTTCTTAATCAAATTAGATTAACAATATACAGCAGGGAACAGGGAATAGGAAACAGAGTTGAAAGTCTCTTAGCATCAGGCTTGGTTCTGAGGGAATACCAGAAAATAAATTATCCAATCTTGTGGGATGGGCATACTTCGACAACTTCAGTACAAGTCCTGTCTGTCCTTTATTGATTAGCGGGCTTTTCGGCCTGCACCACAAGAAATTTTTGTACATTTATTTTTGTACATTGTTTTATTTGGAAGTTCCTTGCCGATAACCAGCAAAGTGGTACATTTTTTCCCAATAGTGAAATTTCTGAAGTTTTAATATCTTAATCTAAAAATAATATTTATTGTATAGTAAATCACAAAAAAATTATGTTATTTGGGGCTTGGGGACTGGGAATTAGGTAATACTTGCCATTTCCCTATTTCCCCACACTCCCAAATCTCTGTTAAGCTGTGGGTTTTTTTGGTATTTGAGCGAATTTATCTAGGTAAACTTGCACTGCCATTTCTGAATCTTCACGACTAGCCAAAGTTCGTTTTACTTCGCCTAAATACAGCGGTACTGTAATTCCCTCTTCAGGGTGGATAATAGTACGGGCGCGAATGGTCAATTGGTTGTTTCCTCTGCTACCCAAACGACCAAAAGAATACAGATTACTAGCTGCTTGACGCAAAGTTGCTTCTAATTGTGTAGGGGTAATCTGGGGTGAAGTCGCAATTACCGCTTCGCTAGAACCATTGTCATAAACTAGGGTGTATTTTACTGCACCGGGGATAACTGTGCGACTCAGAGGTACTAAAGACAGTGAAAATAACCCAGCAGTCAGCACGATCATAAAGCCAGTTGCACCCACCAGCCGAAAGCGAAAGCCCCATTTGACGATAAAAGCTAGAATTGTGAAGACTGCAAACGCTATCGTCGCAATACCTGACCATTGGGTATATTGCAGGAAATCAGATGTGGTGAACATAGGGTTTTAATTACGGACATACCCATTTTACTGGTTGGTGCGATCGCTGCGTTGACTCAAGCGATCGCACTTCCACCACTGAGTCTATCGTTATAGGGTAGAAAAAGCCGCTGATCACCCTAAATTTATCACCACCCTCAACTCTGCCATAATTTTAGGTTAGAGACATCTATGTTGTACAAGCCAGCTAGTCAATGAAGGTAGTGATAATAAACAATCTGCTTAATAAATTACAATGTTGCTGATGAAGGATGACGCTTAATAAAATTGTTTATAATCAAATAGGAACCATCAAAACATAGGGGGAAAATTGATTATGCAAAGTATTAGAGTGCGCTCGCGTATTGGTAAAGATGGAATTTTACAGATTCAGTTACCGGAAGCAAAGGAAGGAATGGAATTAGATATTATTCTTGTTTATGAAACAGCATCAGCAACCCAAAACACAAGAAAGCTGAGTGATTTTTATGGTTGTATTCAGGATGAAACGTTTATCAGACATCCACAACTAGAACAACCAGAGAGAGAAACATTCTGATGATTTATTTGCTAGATACCAATACCTGCATTGTTTATATCAAAGGTAAAAACCTGCATTTAAAGCAAAAAATGGATAATATTTCACTTTCAGAAATTGCTGTTTGTTCAGTTGTGAAGAGTGAATTATTTTATGGTGCGATGCGTAGTGCTAATCCAGAACGTAACCTAAAAATACAACAAGAATTTCTCAATCAGTTTATTTCTTTACCTTTTGATGATCAATCTGCTTATATTTTTGGTAATATTCGCGCTCGACTTACTGCTCAAGGAACACCAATCGGAGCTTATGATTTACAAATTGCTGCTATTGCTTTAGCTAATAATTTGATATTAGTTACGCACAATACTAGGGAGTTTTCACGTATTCCTGAACTACAATTGGAAGACTGGGAAATTGTCTGAATCAGGATTTAAAGGATGAGGAAAATATGATACAATTTGTGATTATTCATCAATTAACAAATTAGTATTTTAAAAATTTGATGCAGTTTGAGTGGGACGAAGCGAAGAATCTAGAAAACATCCGTAAACATCAAATTGACTTCGCAGACGTTCCTGAAATGTTTGATAGTCCAATGCTAATTGAGGAAGATGAACGTTTTGATTACGGTGAAGAACGCTGGTTAGGGATTGGTTTTTTGGGAAATGGAGTGGCTGTTGTTGTTTGGACTGAAAGACAGGGTGATGTGATTAGAATTATTTCAGCACGAAGGGCAAATCGTTATGAACGAAAAAAATTTGAACAATATCTCACGTACTAATTGGCAAGCTTTAGATTCTATGTCAGATGAAGATATTGACTATTCTGATATTCCTCCATTGACTGATGAGTTTTTTGAAAAAGCAACTTTGCTAATTCCCGCAGCACAAGCAAAAAATGTTATCCAATTAGAACCAGATGTAATAGCTTGGTTTAAAGCTCAAAATAAAGATTATCAAACAGCTATTAACGAGATTTTACGTCGTCATATTAAAAATAGTGGTAATAAACAAACTGCTTAATACTAAATTACGCTGTCAATTGAGGAAGTTGTAAATATCTTAAAATATTTACAAAATGAGGGTTTAGTTAAATCTCTTTCTTTACTCCACCCAAGTAGTGAATTGATTCCTATCAAGATTCTTCATCAAGGTGTCGTTGAAATAGAGGCGGCAATTACCAAGCCAGATCAACCCACTCAACACTTTGTAGCCCAAATTTTTCATATTACTAATAATGCTCAAATATCAACACAGCAGTTTGGCAATCAAAACACTTTATAGGAAACTTCTCCTGTAGGCTATAAGGTCTATGTAATAAATTAAATAGTCTGCTTTAAATTTAAGTCCACATAAAATTGAAACAGGACAAAGAAAAATAGGTTTATTCACCAGAAAATAAACTTCCGTCAATATGAAAAAACTTCCCTAACATCTCAGCTTGTTCTCTTGTTACTTTTACCTCACCATTAATAACCTGAGAAACCAACTCACTCGAACCCAAAATAGGAACTAAATCACCTATTTCTAAATCCCGTGCTTCCAGTAAATGCAAAATTCTCGAACGAGGTGTAGAAACGTTTAGCTGATAATGCTGATTTTCAAAATTCTCAATTAGTCTTACTAATAATTCTAACAACGTATTTTCTTCTGGTGTCAGATGAGAACGAGAAAGTAAATCTTCCATAGTTGCTAAAAAATGATCGTTTTCTTCCTCGGTTTTGATGATTTCTGGTTGATAAGGATATCTTTCAGGATTAGTCATTGTTTTGAGATTTTGCTGCTTGTAATACTTCTAACATAGTATTGGCAGCGTCGAAAGCATCATAAGGCGACCAAACTGGATATGATTGTTCAGGTTTAATTAAGTTAGTTTCTTCTTGCGCTAGTTCAGATATTAAAACTTGCATAATGTACAGTTTATCTGCACGGCTGAGAGTGTGTAGGGTGTTGAGTAGTTCTGTTGAAACCATTTAACTCCGGAATTTCAAAGAGGGATACGCTAATACACTTTAAAACTGAGTCTATTGTAGTCAGGGAAGAGAAGCGATCGCACACTTATTCTATCATCTAGTAAATGCTAATTTTGATGGTGAAAATTTGTCTGAATCAGGATTTACAGGATTTACAGGATTTAAGGATTCGCAGGATAAAAAAGTTCATATAATCTGGGTTTAGTTACTGAGCATTTTTATTCAAGTCTAACTTTTCAAAGTCTAGGCTTAGTTGTACTATATTTTCATCTAAAAAAGTTTTATTTCCAGAATAAATATTTCCAGAATGATAGTTATCATAAACTTCTTCTTTTGGTGCAATTGAGTTTAAGAACTCTAGTAAGCTCTGTCCACATTTTTCTGTCCAGTAGAATGTAATAACTGGCATACAAATTTTCCACATCTGTTGATGATCATTAATGTGTTCTTCGGGTGGTGAATTAAGTAGATAGTTCAGATAACCTTGACACATCATGGAATCATCATAGATTTCATACAGAGCATCTATAGCTATATTTATAGCCTCAGTGTATTCTTTTGCAGTTTCATAGCCTAATTGATATAAACCAATTTCGTTTAAAGTCTGAAGGAAGAGCTTGGGTAAAATATAGCCAATAGCCTTAGAAGCACTAACTCTGACAGTAGATGAATGATGCCGCATTAAATCAACTAAAATATCTGTAATATCGGACTCATAATCTGAACAAGATTCCCAATGTAATGTTTTCAAAGAATCTAAAATAATCTGACCTGCATTCCCTTGGCTTAATGAATATTCTTCATCTACTTCTAACAAGTCAACCATAAAGTTTTTTAATTCTTGTTCATCACCAAGGATTGATGCTAACCATTCTTTATCCTCCGCAAATTGTGCTACTAACTTTGCAGCCTCTACTCTAACAAGCATACTAGAGTCTTTTACAGCTTGATCGATCAGATTTTTCATCCAATCAGGCTGATTATCGATATAGCAATTAGGGTTGCTCCTTACTGATAATAGAATGGCTCTTTTAATAACAGGATTATTTAGACATGAGAAATTTTGAGTAGCAACTTCAAGATAAGCATAATATTGTGATTGCTTTAGAAACCATTTAAGCGCATCAGTTTCAATTGATTTGCAGTTTTTTTCTGCAAGCGTTAAAAGTAAAGATTTAAATTCATCTAGTGAAACACTATTCCATTGTCTAGACCAAATGGCAATAACAAAATCTCTTTCTCTGCCATAATAGAAATCTAAACCTGGAATATTTTCATCACTGTATACTTTAGAAAGAAAAGCAGCTTCAAATAAATCCTTTGGTAACTCTTCCGTGGCAGAAATACACCATCTTTTTCTTGCTATTACTTGGCTAATTGGGGCATCATGCATTAGCATTTCATCTGCCAGTTGTGATAAAAGAGATATCACACAATCTTCTTGTAAATCAGTACGACTGGCTTTTAAATATATGCTTTTTTGCAGTAGCAAAGGTTCATCTAAACTTTCCGGCAAATATTGACCTTCTGAAAGCTCCATGGCAATCCTTAGTAAGAAAGGATCATATACTTTTTTGTGTGAATTAAATATTTGTACTTTGTAAACGTCTGAGTATAGATCATAAGCTCTTTGTGTTTCTTCAGGATTGTATTGCTTAATTGTAATTAAATTAGAACGTAGATCTATTTTTTCATGACCTATTTCAATCAAGGGAACTGAATTAAATGTAATATCAGCAGACTCAGCTATATAGGAAGGGTTTCCCTTTTTAAACAACAGCCGAGATGTTGCTATGTTAGTGAAACTGATAACTATTTGAATTTCATCACATGAAATCCTTTCACTGCTACGATCAATTGCTTCAGCTAATGCCTGACTAGCTTCATTCCAACCATCAATAAAGATGATAAGTCTTTGTCCGGTACGTCGAAGAATACGAGTGAGTTTATTGAAAATTTGATGAGGCGCATTACTCTCTTTTAGAATCCAGCCAAAGTCTTCTCCAATTTCTTGGAGTAAATCTCCCTCCATCCCAATTGCTGGATAGAAGAGACAAGGAATTCCTTGCTCAAGTTTTTCTTCTACGGCGTGACAAACAAAATTAGTCTTTCCAACTTGTGGCGCACCAACTAAAGGAATAACTCGGCGCTGTTGTTCGTCTAGAAGTTGACTTAGCCGCTTTTTTATCTCCTCTCTTTCTACGTATAAAGCAGGAATATACTTTTTACCACTAAATGGGTCATTACTCCGTAAAAGTCGCATTCGATAATTAACTTGAGATCGGCAAAACTCAAGGAGACTTTCTGGAGAAATTGAAACAAATGTTTCTAAAGCCTCTGTCCGTAGTTCAATATCATCAACGCTGACGCGAAATTTATTCTGTGCATGGGGATGATTTATGGGAACTTGAGTATCACTGACCAATTCGCCAGATATGCTGTCATATATCCGAGTTTCATGACCATTGGTCAACACTACAAAAGGAGCAATTCCTCCATTCCGCAAGAGCCGCGCATAGGAGATGCTTTGCTCCTTAGCGTTATCATCTAAAATTTCATCTGGTGCTTTGACTTCAATAATTAGTAAATTGCGCCCGTCACAGCTACGCACCAAAACATCTGCACGAGGTCTAAACACTGACGAATGAACAGGTTTATCCTCACCCACTCGGTATATATTCCTGCCGAGGCGTAATTCAAAGGAAAATTCAACAGATATGCTTTCTGCGGTAAACCCATGCTCAAATAACCAAACAGCTACAACCTTTGTCCTAATATCGTCTTCAGAAACACGGGATACTAATTTATCTGTAACTTTCATTGTATGGAGAAGTTTAATAAAGGTTTTACTCGAAGTTTATAGTTATTTTTCCTGCTTCATCAACTTTATCAAACTTATTTAACGACTCCACTACACCTCTAGTTTAGCCAATCTACCCCTTTCCAAAACCATCCCCACCAACTACCCAACAAGCGGTAGAATTAACAATCCAACCCCAATTGCACCCCTTGATATGTATTGCGACTACCTGGTACAAATCCTCACCGCCCGCGTCTATGATGTAGCCCAGGAAACACCACTGGAATATGCTCCCAACCTCTCCAACCGCATCAATAACAAACTGCTGCTGAAAAGGGAAGATATGCAATCAGTCTTCTCCTTCAAGCTGCGGGGGGCATATAACAAAATGGTCAACCTACCCACAGATTTACTTAAACAAGGTGTCATTGCGGCTTCAGCAGGTAATCATGCCCAAGGTGTAGCCTTAGCTGCCAGTCGCTTGGGAACAACGGCAATCATCGTTATGCCCGTGATTACGCCCCAGGTAAAGATAGACGCAGTAAAAGCGCGGGGGGGAGAGGTGGTTTTATATGGCAATAACTATGATGATGCCTATGCCCACGCCCGGCAATTAGAAGCGGAAAAAGGGTTAACATTTATACACCCATTTGATGATCCTGATGTCATCGCTGGACAGGGAACTATTGGTATGGAAATACTGCGACAATATCAACAACCTATTCATGCAATCTTTGTTGCTATTGGCGGCGGGGGTCTAATTTCCGGTATTGCAGCTTATGTGAAGCGGTTGCGTCCTGAAATCAAAATTATCGGTGTCGAACCTGTAGATGCTGATGCTATGTCTCAATCTCTCAAAGCCGGTCATCGGGTGCGGTTGTCTCAGGTGGGGTTATTTGCTGATGGGGTAGCGGTGCGGGAAGTGGGGGAAGAAACCTTCCGGCTGTGTCAGCAATATGTGGATGAAATTATTTTGGTGGATACGGATGCTACCTGTGCGGCGATAAAAGATGTGTTTGAAGATACTCGTTCTATTTTAGAACCTGCGGGGGCATTAGCGATCGCAGCTGCCAAAGCCTACGCTGAACGTGAACAAATTCAAAATCAAACCCTCATCGCCGTTGCCTGCGGTGCTAACATGAACTTTGACCGCCTCCGTTTTGTGGCAGAAAGAGCAGAATTTGGGGAACGTCGAGAAGCCATTTTTGCAGTCACAATACCTGAAAAACCAGGAAGTCTGCGTCAGTTTTGTGAATGTATTGGTAACAGGAATCTAACTGAATTTAACTATCGCATTGCTGACAACCAAGAAGCACATATTTTTGTCGGTGTGCAAATTCAAAACCGCGCTGACGCTGCCAAAATAGTTGAAAAATTTGAAATTCATGGCTTAAAAACCATTGATTTAACAGATGACGAATTAACAAAATTGCATTTACGGCACATGGTAGGAGGACATTCTAACCTCGCCCACAATGAATTATTATACCGTTTTGAATTTCTCGAACGTCCCGGTGCATTAATGAAATTTGTGGGTTCTATGTCCCCTAATTGGAATATCAGCTTATTTCACTATCGCAACAATGGTGCAGATTATGGACGCATTGTGGTAGGAATGCAAGTACCACCCCACGAAATGGTAGAATGGCAAATATTCCTTGATTCCTTGGGTTATCGCTATTGGGATGAAAGTCAAAATCCCGCATATAAGCTATTTTTGGGTTAGTCATTAAACATGAAAAATAATGTAGAGACGTTCTATGGAAAGTCTCTACAAGGTTTCCAGACAAAACATATTTAGGGTTTATAGCTGTATCGTTACAGAATTTGCCTACCAGTGAGAACTTCCCGCACTTCTAACATGGCTGAATAAGTAGGAAGAATATGCAAGGTTTCATTTGCTGGCGTATGTTCCAAAGCTGTGGTTATGGCTCTTCGCAAATCTTCCTCTACAATCAAAGTCAGGTTACTCTGGGCAGATTTTTGGCTATAACGCAACCTTAACGCCATATCATACACGCGATCGCCACTCACCACCAAAGTTCCACCCCGTTCTACCAGTTTTTCGGTATCTACATCCCAAATCCAGGATACATCAGTACCATCAGGAGTGCGGTCATTCAAAACCAATAAAGTGGTTTTATCTGTACTTTCAGTTACAACACGAATAGTTTCATTTGTCCCCACAGGATTTTTTGATAACAAAATCCTCACCTTTTTACCATCAATTACCAAATCTTCCGCACGACCAAAAGCTGCTTGAAAAGTGTTAATTGTTTCTCTAATTGTGACTTCATCAACTCCCAACTCTTGCGCTGCTGTTGCTGCGGCTAAAGTATTATATTTATTGTACAAACCCACTAGAATTTGTGACCATTCACCACTTTCTAAAGTTGGTTTACTCTTCGCAAAACCACAACTGGGACAAGTGAAATCTCCTAAATGAGATAGATAAACACCTTCATAATCTAGAGAATGCCCACATCTTGGACAAAAGATAGAATCAACAGCATGAGGAATTGCTTCTAAATAATGTTTTGGTTCATTCAAACCAAAGAATAACACCTTTTGATTTAACTGTTGACCTAAATATGATAAAGTTGGATCATCAGCATTGGGAATAACTACTGTTTCAGTTGGTAAAGTAGAAATAACCTTTGTCCATTTTTTACTAATAGTGTCAACTTCCCCATATCTATCGAGTTGATCACGGAACAAATTTAAACAGAGAATAATTCGTGGTTGCAGAGGTTTTAATACCTTGGGAACAATATTCTCATCAACTTCCAAAATTGCATAGTCTACATTGAGAGAACCTAATAAGTTAGCATTGTCTATCAAAGCAGTCGCTAAACCATTTTCTAGATTTGCACCAGTAGAATTATGGGCAATTTTGTAACCTTTGTGTTCTAAAATGGTACATAACAACAGGGCTGTTGTCGTTTTTCCATTGGTTCCCGCAATCAGAATTATCCCGTTTTTAACTTGCTGACTCAGTAATTGTAAAATTTGGGGTTCAATGCGTCGCGCAATAGATCCTGGTAACACACTAGCAGCACCGAGACGGAGCGATCGCACTAAAAATGTTACACTTTTAGCAATTGATACTGCTAAACCCAGTCGGACTCTATCTATAAGTTGTATTTTCTTTCCCACAGCAGTTTTTAACTAATAGTCTTTAATTACAAAATTAATCTTGCAAGTGTAGCGAATCTTGGCAAAAAAAGCCACACATTAACAATTCAAAATTTACGAATCATTGGGAATCGGGACTCGGACATGGAGAAAACTCTTACCAATTACCAATTAGCTATTACCAATTACCCATTACAGGTTATCTTAAAAAATGGTGCGTAGATGTAATTACAGTAGAATTCAGGATTCAGGAGTCAGAAGTCAGGAGTAAAAGCATGAGTAGAGTTAGCCATGTTTTGATTTCAACTTTGTACCTCATTTACCTGTAATGTGCTGTATGTAATATCTAGCCTATTCGGCTGAATTCAGCACAAACTTAGAAAAAATAATACCTTAAAAGGTTCATGTTGATGAGTAGCATAAAGTGGCTTTTTTTACAAATTAAAATAATTGCTAACTGGAAACGGTTAGTATTGAAATGCCTGGTGCTGATGATTTGCGTATTTATTACCAGTATGCAGCCAGCTTTGGCAGGTATGAAAGATGATCGATACGAAGGTAATATTTTCGTAGTTTTTGCTGGTAATGGTTCCCTAGTTCCTCCCAGACAAACTCTAGCTCAAACTTTAGCACAACATAAACCCGCAATTCTGGCGTTTTATGTGGACGATAGCAAAGATTGCAAACAGTATGCCGTCTATATTTCCCAAACTCAAGCATTTTACGGACGGGGTGCGGAGATTATCCCTATCAATGTTGATACTATCCCCAGCAAGGAAAGCTACGAACCCACAGAACCAGGGTACTACTATTCAGGAGTTGTACCCCAAGTTGTCCTCTTTGACCAGTCGGGTAAAGTCATCATGAATAAAAAAGGTCAAGTACCTTTTGAAGAGATAGACGACAAATTTCGAGAAGTGTTTGATTTGTTACCTCGTGACCAGTCCATTGAGTTCAAGCAACGTTCATTTAATGAATATAGCAGTGAGTTAAGCCAGTAAGCATTTTTATAAGCAATAGACATCTCCAATAAAAATTGTAGAGACGTTCCATATAACGTCTCTACAAGGATTTGGGAAGACGCATATTTAATTTTTGGAGATGTATAATACTTAACTTAATTAATAAGTCTGCTAGTGCGGACTTATTCTCTATATTCACCAATTTTAAAAGACTTACGTAAAAGCAAGGTCAAAAATAACCACGGAGGAGAGGGAGGAATAAAAGGAAAGAGGGTTTTTTGCGTAAGTTCTACTCAAATCGAGTTTGAGATTTTTAGTTTTACCTGATACTGCATTTCCATTGCTGTCAAGAGATAATAGTTAAATAACGCCTCACCAATTACCAATTACCAATTACCAATAACTAATTAGGGTTGTTCCGATGTCAAAAGTTTATACTACCCAGGAACTCATCCAAATTTTAGCAAATGAACGCCAAGCTTGTCTGAAAGGAGAGCGTCTCAAGTTGGAGGTGACAGCCTCTGGCAATCCTGTTCTAGACCAGTTTATCACAACTGAAGGGCTACAAAAGTTTACGGCCTATCAAGATTTTAAAGCTTCTATTCATGAATATCAACGAGAAAATCAAGTTTCTGGGATTGTTTGGAAAGATTTGACAATCAAGGGAAAAACCCTGAATTATCCAGAAGTTGACGCGCAGTTAATCGCATTAGATCATGATTTAGAAATATTGAAAAATGCAAAAAATTCTATTCTGGAATTTTGGGATGTAGTTACAGCACAAATGGAGTTATATTTGAGTGTGAGTAATGGAAAACTACACGAAAAAATTAATATATTAGATGTAAAAAGAATTGCTCAAAGAACAGAATGGGCAAGTTTGTTAAAATGGGAAAACACAAACTTTTTAGAAGTAATTTTACAAATGGGTTGGGGTCAACCAGAAGAAGCTGCTTATAAACGCGGCAGACCACATTCAGGTAGTGAATTTATTCATGCAGTGAACCCTGGTAATTATCCCATTGGTTAAGTAGTTAGACAAAATTAAATTAATTCGTGGATTCAGGTAACAGGTAACAGAAAGAAAATGCGTATAATTAATTTTATACGATTACTAACCAAATTACGAATTACGAATTACGAATTACGAATTATTTGACTGCTATCCATTGCGTAACTTGAGACATTCCTTTCCAACCTAGAAATTTACCAATTGGTTCTGCACGTTGAATAGAAATACGCGTAAAATTTCCCCCCACTTTTTCATACCATTGAAATAAGGTTCGTTCACCTTCTAAAGTGACAACATTTGCAACCATTCTCCCTCCAGGACGCAATGCATTCCAACAAATGTCAAAAAGTCCCGGTGCAGTGACTCCACCACCAATAAAAATCGCGTCTGGTGTGGGTAAGTTTTGAATAACTTCTGGTGCTTTCCCGGTGATGATTTGTAAGTTAGGTGTACCTAAAGCTGCGGCATTATCAGCTATGTAATTTATTCTAGTTTCGTTTTGCTCAATAGCGATCGCACAACATCGAGAATTACTCCGCATCCATTCTATCGAAATTGAGCCACAACCCGCACCCACATCCCAAAGCAACTCACCCGGTAAAGGTGCTAAGGTTGATAAAGTAATTGCCCTAACTTCCCGTTTAGTTAATTGTCCATCATGGTGAAAAGCGCTATCGGGTAAACCAGGAAATCTCGATAACGGCATTACCCCCACATCCGCGATACAATTAACCGCAATCGTATTTAAATCCGCTATTTCTGTTTCTTGCCAAGATGCGGCGATACCTTCTAAAATACGTTCATGAATACCGCCCATTCGTTCCAAAACAGTAATCTTGCTACCACCATAACCGCAATTTGTCAATAGTTCGGCCACAATTCCCGGTGTTTCCTTCCCCGCACTCAAAATCAATAATTTCGCACCTGGATAGATATAAGATGGCAAAAGAGACGCAGGACGACCGCATAAACTCAAAGTTTCTACTTCCGTTAAAGACCATCCTAACCGAGAACAAGCGAGACTAAACGCCGAAGGTGCGGGAATAATAGTAATTTCAGAAATAGGAATATGCTTAGTCAGAGTTGCACCCACACCGTAACACATGGGGTCGCCACTAGCTAACACGCAAATTGCTTGACCACGCCGCTGAATAATTTCTGTGATAGAAGTGCTAAAGGGAGATTTCCAGAGAATTTTTTCGCGTTGGTCTTCTGGGGGTAACATAGCCAGATGACGTTCCCCACCAACGATAATTGTAGCTTGGTTAAGGAGAGAAAGAGCGATCGCGCAGCGCGACCTAGGAATCGCACTTAATCCCTCTAAACCATCTTCGCCGATACCGACTATTGATAGCCACTTGTTCATAATTTTTCATTCGTAATATCGCTACACGCCCTATAGCAATATCACAGTTTCAGCAGATTGGTTTAGCGTATGACGATTTCTTTCATACCGAAGAGGTAGGAGGAAGGGGTGATTTCTCCCTGCCCCCTTCCCCCTGCCTCTTCGTTGAAGGTAAGTTTCAAATTTATCTATTTCGCTGCTATTGAGTCAAAGCGATCGCATAAATACCTCCTCGTGCTAGACTACTAAATCTTAGAGTTGGGAAACTCCGGTTAAATTCCGGGACTGTGCCGCAGCTGTAAAGAAAAGGCAAAGGGTAAAAGGCAAAAAGCAAAAGAATGGAATTCTTCCTTTTACTTTTTATTTTCCAAGTCAGAATGCTAACTCTATGAATGTTATTGGATGTAAGGGAGGGAAACACCCACCCCTACTCTGTCTCTGCGTCGCACGGGGAAGGAGTTCTCGTTTTGTTAACCGCGTCTACTGCTTGTCCAGGGTTGTTTTACAATATATCAGCCCAAGATGGAATCTTGTCTCGTGTGAGAATACCCGGTGGGATTCTTGATAATGAACAGTGTCAATTTATTGCAAACATAGCCGATAATTGTGGTGGTGGCTATGTTGACGTTACCAATCGTGCAAATTTGCAAATTCGGGAAATTAAAACTGGGATAAATATTGAAATTCTCCAGCGTTTACAGGAATTGGGTTTAGGTTCTGCCAACCCCACTGTGGACCATATTCGCAACATCATGACTAGCCCCACAGCGGGTATTGATCCTCAAGAATTAATAGATACTCAACCCTTCGTTAAAGCATGGGATGACTATATTACAGAACATCCCCATCTTGCAGGACTATCTGCTAAATTTAGCGTTGGTTTTGATGGTGGTGGTAAAGTTTCAGTTCAGAATTGCGTTAATGATATCACCTTTGCCGCTATCTCGGAAAATGGAAATGTTTACTTCCAGCTTTATCTGAGTTTTGGGGAAAAGGGAAAAGCACCGAAAAATACAGGAATTTTGTTAAAACCAGATGAATGTTTACCAGTTTTAGCAGTTTTAGCTGATGTTTACCTAGATCACATAGGTGTAACAAGTCAACGCAAACGACGTTTGCGAGAAGTTATCAATGATTTAGGTGTAGAAAATTATTTGTGTTTAGCTTTCCAACCCCTAGTTCCTAATTACTTTTCACAATTACCAGCCCAAACAGATATGATAACTGTTCCGGCAGACTCAATTGGTATTCATCCTCAAAAACAAGCAGGGTTATTTTATATCGGTGTAGTGTTACCGCTAGGAAGGTTGGAAACCTGGCAAATGAGGCGTTTAGCTGATTTGGCAGCAAAATATGGTAATGGTAATCTCAGGCTAACTCCTTGGCAAAACTTACTTGTCACTGATATACCCAAAAAACAAGTTGCTGAAGTTGAGACAGAGATTACCAGTTTAGGATTAAATATCTCACCAACTAACATCAAAACTTCATTAGTAGCTTGTTCTGGTAAACGCGGTTGCGCTGCTTCAGCTACCGAAACCAAAGACCACGCTTTGGAATTAGCAGATTATCTAGAAAATCATATTACTCTAGAGCATCCAATCAATATTCACTTTAGTGGTTGTGTCAAATCTTGCGCTCAACACCAACAAGCTGATATTACCTTGTTAGGAGTCCGCATTCAGTCAGAAAATGAAACTATGGAGGGTTATCAACTCTATATTGGTGATGGTAAGTTACAAAAATTTGGTTATCAACTCTATGAGTTTGTGACTTTTGCCGAATTACCAAAAATCATTGCCAAAATGTTGTGTGTGTATAAAAATCAACGATTAAACCTTAATGAGTCCTTTAGGGAATTTGTTTACCGTTATGACACATTCCAACTACAACGATTATTCACAGTTAAATCAATCCCAAAGCTCAAATCCAATGTCTAACTATATACGTGATGCTGACGAAATATACCGTAATTCTTTTGCGATTATCCGGGCAGAAGCCAACTTAGATATCCTGCCACCAGATGTTGCAAAAGTTGCAGTAAGAATGATTCATGCCTGTGGAATGACGGATATTGTCACAGACTTGGGATATTCACCAAGGGCAGTGGAGTCAGGCAGAAAAGCCTTAGCCTCAGGCGCACCAATTTTGTGCGATTGTCGTATGGTGGCCGAAGGTGTGACGAGAAAAAGATTACCTACCAATAATCAAATTATCTGCACCCTAAATGATCCAGAAGTGCCAGAAATAGCGAAACGGTTGCGAAATACGCGGTCAGCAGCAGCTTTAGAATTATGGCGTTTCCATTTAGATGGGGCAATAGTCGCAATTGGTAATGCACCTACAGCCTTATTCAGGATATTGGAAATGCTAGATGAACGTGTGCCACGTCCAGCATTAATATTGGGCTTTCCTGTGGGGTTTGTTGGTGCAGCAGAATCAAAAGCAGCTTTGGCAGCAAATAGCCGCAATGTACCATTTTTAACTTTACATGGAAGGAGGGGCGGAAGTGCGATCGCAGCTGCTGCCATTAATGCCTTAGCAACAGAGGAAGAATAACAATGAACAGTGGAGGTCGTCTCTATGGAATTGGTGTCGGCCCAGGAGATCCAGAACTATTGACACTAAAAGCCCTGCGATTATTACAATCTGCCCCTGTTATTGCCTATCAATCAGCAATAGACAAAGAAAGTATCGCCAGAAAAATAGTGTCGCCATATTTACCCGGCAATCAAATCGAGGTATTGTATCATCTCCCCCGTGCCTTAGAACCCGAAAAAGCCAAATCCATTTACGACCAAGAAGTTGAACCCATTGCCGCACATCTGGCAGCAGGTCGTGATGTAGTTGTATTATGTGAAGGTGATCCGTTTTTTTACGGTTCATTCATGTATATCTTCACCCGTTTATCTGACCAGTACCAAACGGAAGTTGTTCCCGGTATATCTTCACTCATGGCCTGTCCAGTGTCCTTGGGCGTTCCCTTCACCTACTACAACGATGTCCTCACAGTTCTACCGGCTACACTGTCTACAGAAATGCTCACCTCACATCTATTAACAACAGATGCCGCTGCAATTATGAAACTGGGTCGCCATTTTACAAAAGTACGCGATCTTCTACATCAATTAGGTATGGCATCACGGGCAAAATATATTGAACGGGCAACAACAACCCAGCAGCGAATTGTCCCCCTAGATGAGGTCAACCCAGACGAAGTACCTTATTTCTCAATGATTGTCATCCCGACAAAACAGAAATTATGAAAACAAGGGTTGCACCTGCCGTCGTGGTACTGGGTCAAAATAGTGTGGCATTAGGACGGCAAATCAGCAGTGTTTTACCGGGGGCTAAATTATACGGTTTAGCCAGTCGCACCTCAGATGTTGATGTGAGTTTTACAAATTTTGGCGAAACACTGCGGGAATTATTCGCGGCTGGGACACCTTTAATTGGCATTTGTGCGGCTGGTATTCTCATCAGAACCCTTGCACCTCTGCTGACAAATAAAGGACAAGAACCGCCAGTATTAGCTGTAGCTGAAGATGGTAGTGCAGTAGTGCCGCTTTTGGGTGGACTAAGTGGGGTGAATGATTTAGCACGTCAAATTGCAGCAGCGTTGGATGTGCAAGCAGCAATTACGACCACAGGAGATTTGCGTTTTCGCACAGCTTTGTTATCTCCTCCTCCTGGATATCATTTAGCTAACCCAGAAGATGCCAAAAAATTTATTGCTGATTTACTCGCAGGGGCAAAAGTTAAATTAGAAGGAACAGCCTCTTGGTTGAGTGAAAGTCAATTACCAATTGACCCCAATGGAGAGTTAACAATTCAGATAACTGAAAATTTGGGGACTCCTCAACCCAACTGTTTAGTTTATCACCTGGAAAAAATTGCGGCTATTGACTCCGAAGCCAATGAAAAACAACGCGGAAAATTAGCCATAATTGGTACTGGTCCCGGTGCATCAAAATGGATGTCTCCCGAAGTCAAAGAAATCCTTAATGCTGCGACTGATTTAGTCGGTTATAAAACCTACATAAATTTAATCGGTTCTTTAGCAGATGGTAAACATATTCATGAGTCTGACAACAGGGAAGAAGAAGCACGGGCAAAAATTGCCTTAGACTTAGCCGCAGAAGGAAGATATGTAGTAGTAGTTTCTTCCGGCGACCCTGGCATTTTTGCCATGGCCACAGCAGTATTTGAAGTTCTAGACCGCTACAACAAACCAGAATGGCAAAATATTGATATTCAAGTTGCCCCTGGAATCTCTGCCATGCAAGCCACCGCAGCAGCCATTGGCGCACCATTAGGCCATGACTTCTGTGCTATTTCTCTATCTGACATTTTAAAACCTTGGGAAATTATCACCCAACGCATCACCGCAGCAGCCCAAGGTGATTTTGTTATCGCCTTTTATAATCCTGTTTCTAAAGAACGTACTTGGCAATTAGCCGCAGCTAAAAATATCTTGTTGCAGTACAGAAAGCCAGATACCCCAGTGGTATTAGGGCGAAATTTGGGCAGACCTGGACAAGTGGTGAAAGTTATGACCCTTGAAAACTTAGAACCCACAGATGCTGATATGCGAACCTTGATTATTGTTGGTTCTTCTCAAACTCGGCAGATGCAAAGCAATCATACCAATTGGGTTTATACGCCGCGCCGTTACCAAACCTAAAATCAATCAATTTCCATAAATCAGTGATAAAACAGTTTCAGACAGGGATTTAAATCTCTTTCATTTACGAAAAAATCCTTCATTCCGTGAAATCCTTAAATCCGTTAAATCAGTGATAAATAAAGCCCCAAGAATAAAAATTTATCCTTAGGGCTGTCATACCTGACCACCTTTACCTTTGTAATTTAAACATACCAGAAATTTGGAGGACTCGAAGACATAAATATTGGATTTATGTCCAAAAATCAATAAAGGATTTTCATAACTTATGTTATGCTATTTCACAAATTTATTTTATTTTCCCCATATAGATATTTTTGGGTTATTATCACCATGAATATCTCACATACAACACTCTTTTATCTACTTTAAATATTTAATAAAAAGATATAACTAAAGTAGTTATGTCTATTGGAATGCTTATAAAAGCTTGATTTTTTGGTTTTTATCATCAACAATAAAAGCATCATGTTCCACACATGATTGTAGCCGATAAAAGTGACAGAAGCCCTAATTTATGTCCGCTCGTGCGGACATTTTATTTATAAATAATATTTTTTGTATACATTTTAGATATCTCTCTCTCATGACTACTGAGAATTTGTATATATAGCAATTTCCATTCAATTGAGGTACAAAAAGAAAGAATTAACCGCAGATGGAGGCAGATAGACGCAGATAAATTTCTACTTCGTTAGATTAGGAAACGCTATATACATTTTCACAGTTTTTCACTGCTTTTTTTATTTCTTGGAGAGAAATCCGGAAAGTAGTTGAATCAACTTTTTAGACATAACTCATACATTTATGTCTTTTTATTTTGGCAATCTGACCTGACTAGGAAACTGAGGCATTATTTCGGAAACATCAAACAGAAATATACAGCAGATTGCAGATTAATGAGGCTTCGCCGTGAGTTTCGACTTCGAGCCGATAGCGTGGCGTTAGCTATAGGGCTGACTCCTGAACTTACTCGTAGAGGCAGGGAACAGAAAAAAAGGAATAAAGCTGACAAAACTCAGCGCAAAGCGCAGGCAGCGATGCGATCGCACTCCAAGTTAACATCCAATTAACAAATAACACCATGCGATCGCCTAAAATCTCTAGCAGATGAATAGGCAACACTGCATGAGTAATACCACAGACACCATTTTCAGCAAAATTATCCGTAAAGAAATTCCCGCAAATATCGTTTATGAGGATGACTTAGCTTTAGCCTTCACAGACGTTAACCCCCAAGCACCAGTTCACATCCTCGTCATTCCCAAAAAACCCATAGTTAACCTCGCAACAGCCGAACCCGAAGATCAAGCTTTATTAGGACATCTTTTATTAACAGTCCAGAAAGTCGCAGCACAAGCTGGACTAGAAAACGGTTATCGCGTAGTCATGAACACTGGCGCTGATGGCGGTCAAACAGTCTATCACCTACATATACATATACTAGGCCGTCGTCCTATGTCCTGGCCTCCTGGTTGATTTTCACATCTGCAATAGTCTACAAATCTTGTGGTGTAGGCATCCTGCCCGCACCAATCATTCTGTAAATCTGAACACATTAGCAAAACATATAACTGATATAACGAATACTAATTTTAATTATCTTTACAAAACTCAACTAAGGCTTTAATGTTGAATACAGATAGGCAAAAAAACCTATCAACATCATAAAAACATAAAGCACTTATAAAATGACCACAACCATTCAACAGCGTTCAACCGCTAACGTCTGGGATCGCTTCTGCGAATGGATCACCAGCACCGAGAACCGCATCTACATCGGTTGGTTCGGCGTATTGATGATTCCTACCCTGTTAGCTGCTACCACCTGCTTCATCATCGCTTTCATCGCTGCGCCTCCCGTTGACATCGACGGTATCCGTGAGCCGGTTGCAGGTTCTTTGATCTACGGAAACAACATCATCTCCGGTGCAGTTGTTCCTTCTTCCAACGCTATTGGTTTGCACTTCTACCCAATCTGGGAAGCAGCTTCCTTAGATGAGTGGTTGTACAACGGCGGTCCTTACCAATTGGTAATTTTCCACTTTTTGATCGGTTGCGCCTGCTACCTAGGTCGTCAGTGGGAATTGTCTTACCGCTTGGGTATGCGTCCTTGGATTTGCGTAGCTTACTCCGCGCCTTTGGCATCTGCTACAGCAGTATTCTTGATCTACCCACTAGGACAAGGTTCATTCTCAGACGGTATGCCTTTGGGTATCTCTGGAACCTTCAACTTCATGATTGTGTTCCAAGCTGAACACAACATCTTGATGCACCCCTTCCATATGTTGGGAGTAGCTGGTGTCTTCGGTGGTTCCTTGTTCTCTGCAATGCACGGTTCACTCGTTACATCTTCTTTGGTTCGGGAAACAACCGAAACCGAATCTCAAAACTACGGTTACAAGTTCGGTCAAGAAGAAGAAACCTACAACATCGTTGCAGCACACGGTTACTTCGGTCGCTTGATTTTCCAATACGCTTCCTTCAACAACAGCCGTTCACTTCACTTCTTCCTCGCTGCTTGGCCTGTAATCGGTATCTGGTTTACCGCTTTGGGTGTTAGCACAATGGCTTTCAACTTGAACGGCTTCAACTTCAACCAATCAATCATTGATTCTCAAGGTCGTGTCATCGGTACATGGGCTGACGTAATCAACCGCGCTAACTTGGGTATGGAAGTAATGCACGAGCGTAACGCTCACAACTTCCCTCTAGATTTGGCTGCTGGTGATGTTGCTCCTGTTGCTTTAACTGCTCCTGCAATCAACGGTTAATAACTAAGATTTAGTTAAATTAAAAAACACTCTCCTTAAGGGGGGTGTTTTTTGTTTGTGATGTAATTTTGATTAATACTATACTCTTAAATATTTTTTCCGCAGTTGCACTGCCTATTTATTTAAATATTATACCAAGCGTGTTAATATACTAATGTAGCTATCAAGGTTGAGCCATGATTAGTTACGAGTTTAAAACCCTAAGAGTTACTCATTTTAATTCATGCTTCACAAGGGTGTAAAACTGCTCAACCTGTCTGGATGATGGACGTTTCGCCTATAACAGTCAAGTCCATTTGGTATAAAAAGGCTGGATATAGCCTGCTATACAGTCAATTATGGAGGAAGACAAGATGTCAAACAGCCAAGGGTTGTACATTTTGCTGGTTAGTGTTCACGGTTTAATTAGAGGTCATAATCTAGAATTAGGAAGAGATGCCGACACCGGTGGACAAACAAAATATGCAGTCGAACTTGCCACCACATTAGCCAAAAATCCCCAAGTAGAAAGAGTTGATTTAGTTACTCGGTTGGTGAATGATCCAAAAGTTAGTCCTGACTATGCTCAACCAATAGAAATTCTCTCAGATAAAGCTCAGATCATTCGTCTTGCTTGCGGGCCACGTCGCTATCTCCGCAAAGAAGTTCTCTGGCAGCATTTAGATACCTTTGCAGATGAATTGCTCAGACACATTCGCAAAATTGGCAGAATACCAAATGTAATTCATACACACTACGCTGATGCAGGATATGTTGGCAGTCGGGTTGCGGGTTGGTTAGGAACACCTCTTGTACATACTGGTCACTCCCTGGGACGAGTTAAACAGCAAAAATTACTAGAACAGGGAACTAAACAGGAAGTGATTGAAGATCATTTTCACATTAGTACAAGAATTGAAGCAGAAGAAATTACCCTTGGTGGTGCAGCTTTAGTTATAGCCAGCACTAATCAAGAAGTTGAGCAGCAGTATAGTGTGTACGATCGCTATCAACCAGAAAGAATGGTGGTGATTCCTCCTGGTGTAGACTTAGATCGATTTTACCTACCTGGAGATGATTGGCACAATCCACCGATTCAAAAAGAATTGGATCGATTTCTCAAAGATCCGCAAAAGCCAATCATCATGGCGATTTCCCGTCCCGCTATTCGTAAAAACGTCAGTAGTCTGATTAAGGCTTATGGTGAAGATCCTGAGTTGCGGAAACTGGCTAATCTGGTCATAATACTGGGAAAACGGGAGGACATCGCGGCGATGGAATCAGGTCCACGTCAGGTGTTTATCGAAATATTGCAATTAATAGATCGCTACGACCTTTACGGGCATATTGCTTATCCTAAACACCATAATGCTGACGATGTGCCAGATTTATATCGGCTGACAGCTAAAACACAAGGAGTATTCATCAATCCAGCATTGACAGAACCATTTGGACTCACATTGATTGAAGCGAGTGCTTGTGGTGTACCCATTATTGCCACTGCTGACGGTGGTCCACGGGATATTCTGGCAGCTTGTGAGAATGGATTGCTGATTGATCCCCTAAATATTAAAGAAATACAAAATGCTCTCCGTAAAACCTTAACAGATAAGGAACAATGGCAACGCTGGTCTAGCAATGGTTTAGTTAATGTTCGCAAATATTTCTCCTGGAATAGTCATGTGGAGAAATATCTAGAGAAAATACGCCTATTTCCCCAACGACGAATTCAATCTCTACTTAGTCCTCTACCAGCATCTCCTGCGGCTGATCATCCAGAGTGGAATGTGCCAGATACTAACCGTTTACCTACCGCTGATCGTTTCCTCGTTTGTGAAATTGATAATACGCTGCTGGGTGACAAAGAAGCCCTGGAAAAATTGATTCAGCGCATTCGTAACGAAGGACATACAACCGGGGTTGCGATCGCCACAGGTCGCACTCTAGAAAGTACTTTGAGTATGTTGGAAGAATGGCGATTCCCTATGCCAGATTTGTTAATTACATCAGCTGGTAGTGAAATCTACTATGGGCCGCAGATAGTCACAGATACAAGTTGGCAAAAACACATTGGCTATCAATGGCAGGCTGAAGCAATTCGGGCAGCCATGAAGAATATCCCCGGTGTCGAATTGCAGCCAGAAGAAACTCAACGCCAGTTTAAGGTCAGTTATTTTGTGGATGAGGCCAAAGCGCCTAACTTCCGGGAAATTATCCGCCATTTGCGTCGTCATCAACTGCCGGTGAAAGGGATTTATAGCCACAATATGTATCTGGATTTAGTTCCTATCCGGGCTTCTAAGGGTGATGCGATTCGCTATGTGGCTTTAAAATGGGGTTTACCTGTTCAACGGTTCTTGGTGGCAGGGGCATCAGGTAATGATGAAACTATGCTTGGTGGTAATACTTTAGGAGTTGTGGTGGGGAATTACAGTCCAGAAATTGAAAAGCTGCGGGGTTATCCACAGATTTATTTTGCTCAAGGTAATTATGCCTGGGGCATTTTGGAAGCGTTGGATTATTACGACTTTTTTGGCAATCTGTCTCAAAAACAGCCGGAAATGGTGACTGTTTAGGTAGCGATCGCACTAAATGATTTGTGAATAATCAGATCCCCGACTTCTTTTTTAAAAAGGTTTTCAGAAGTGAACTCTTTACAAACTCACTTCCCCGCAAGGGAATGGAAACTTGTATGTCCAATTATAGAGGTATGCATTTGAATGAAATACATCTTAGCCCCCTCATCGCTTGCCTACGGTGTACACACAAGTACTATTTGCAAGGGTTTTAGGCGTTATAGACCCCTTAAATTGTCATTACGAGCGGAGCGAAGTAATCACATAATCCCGTGGTTTTTGCGATTGCTCCGTCGTTCCTCCTCTCTACGAGACGCTAACGCGAACGCAATGACAGGTTTCCAGAGCGATCGCAAAACCTCAAGCTAGATGACGAAACCAAGTACTAGTAGGAATTTTAAGACTTGTGTGTACACCGTAGGCAAGCGATGAGGGGGTTGGGGGTGGGGTTCTTGTATCTCACTCAACCGAGAACCGCTATAACTGTTCCAGTACCTAAAGGCTTTACAAACTCACTTCCCCTCAAGGGGATGGAAACAACATATTTTGCTATACCCTAATTCCTGATCCAATAGCTTTTTTCATCCTGTTTATCCTTCAATCCTGGATATCCTGATTCTGACAGTTTCCCTAATAGCAATTTTAAGTTAATAGATCGGCGAGGCATATCCTAATCTTCAAATACTCCAAAACTACCCAAAAATGTCATCATAGTAAAGGTAAAAACGCACTGGAGACAAAGCCACGGTTTACGCACGCCCTTTAGCCCGGTTAATTGAGCAACTGCAACGCCTTCCCGGAGTTGGACCCAAATCCGCCCAGCGTCTAGCGTTGCATATTTTGAAGCGTCCAGAGACAGAAGTAGAAGCCTTAGCACAGGCCATGATTGATGCAAAAAAACAGATAGGCTTGTGTCAAGTCTGCTATCACCTCTCATCTGAACCTGTATGTGAAATTTGTCGCAACCCCAACCGAGATAATAAAATTATCTGTGTAGTTGCAGATTCACGTGATGTTATTGCACTAGAAAAAACCCGCGAGTTTAAAGGCAAATATCACGTTTTAGGTGGGGTAATTTCCCCAATGGACGGTATTGGACCGGAACAATTGACAGTCCAACCTTTAGTGCGGAGAGTTAGTCAACAAAAACCGCAAGAAGTGATTATGGCAATTAGTCCCAGTGTGGAAGGGGAAACAACAACATTATATATAGGTCAGCTACTCAAACCATTTACCAAAGTCACTCGTATTGCCTTTGGTTTACCGGTGGGTGGTGATTTAGAGTATGCTGATGAGGTGACACTAGCTAGAGCTTTAGAAGGTCGGCGAGAATTAGATTAGATATAGCAGTCCTTAATAAGTTGTAAAAAATAAATTTTTCTTTATGGTGAGCATTACCCACCATAATTTTTTTTAACTGAACTGCGATATTGTATTATTGAGCTTTATTTTTTAGTTGATTCCAAGCGGAGACAACAGACTGTAATTTATTTGGCAGTCCATTTTGAGAAATATCGTTGTACTGAAATGTACCTTTTTGGCTGGTGAGAGTGTAGGTAATATAGTCAGCAGCACCACTAGGTGCAGGATAACTGAGATTTTTGAATTTAGTAATGTTATTTTGATTTAGCAACTTTTTAAACTGTTTTACCTGTTGCAAAGAAACACGGCGGACACTACGTTCTGAATCATTGGCATCACCAATTCGCACACGCATTAAAAGCCCATCATTGAGTAAAATAGTTTGGTAGGTTCTACCAGTTATCCCACCACTAGAAATTTCCCGAAATACCATACCTCTATCTAAAGGTGGTGGTAACTCATTAGCAGAAATTGATACAGGTTGTATTTTACTATTTTTGATATTTCTTTGCTGTGTATTGATGGGATTTGGAACAGCAACGGCACTATTCATAATAGTGATTCCACTGCTTACCGATAACATTGCAGTTAACATCAAAGAAGTAGCGATTTGCTTGTGATTGATGCTGGTATTTAGGTTATACCAGGTTTTAATATTCAGCATGACAAAATTTTTCATGAGGTGATTAGTTAAAAAAAATTGGTGATTTTTGTAAAAATACAAATTAATAACCATTGAATACGCAATTTGACGGGAGCATCCCAATTTTGTAAAAACATTGCAAATTGTCATTCTGTTCACGTTCACGTAGTGTGCCGTAGGCATAGTGTGGCGTTAGCCATGCGGAACGGTGTGAAGCGAAGAATCTCGCGAGATGCTTCATTGCGCTTCGCTTCATATGGCTTACGCCACGCTTCGCTATCAGCATGACAGTAAACTTACACATTTGGGATGCTCCCCAATTTGACAATGCAAATTTAAAGAATGAAATACAATCTTCAAAACATCAATATTTGAGTATCTAAAAGGGAGACGCTGATTTAGCAGCGATTGTTGCCGTTTACCGATATTTTGGCAAAACTCAGCACTACTGAAAGAAACGGTTATATACTAAAAACGGCTTAAAAGTGTCATTCTGATAGCGCAGCGTGGCGTATGACTCCTGCGTCGTCACGCTGCGCTATAGCCATACGAAGTGTTCCGAAGGGATAGGCTGCACTACGTTACCCTCAGTCCAGATTTCACCCGTTTGCAGTATATCAAGTCATATAATCGAGGGTGACAAAACCCAGAACAAATGCTTTTGGTGCGTTACGCTACGCTAATACACCATACAAATACTTGTATTTTTTCAAAATTAAAATCGCATTTATATATCTAATAAAACTAGTGAAAGAAGGTAGGAGGAAAGTTTACTTGATCAGCTTTTTAACATTTTTTTGACGGGATAGTTATTTATGCCATGCTGTACTAACCTATTTTATAATTCCTGTTCGCAATTACCAATTAGCTATTACCTATTTCTCAATTTGAGTATTCATTAGCCTTTGTACACTTACTAAGGCTCGATTTAACTCATAATTCCGTATTTCTGGATTCTGTAAATAAGCTTGCTGTTCTTCTTCAATCATTTTTACATCTTGTATTACCAAACCGTCAAGTAATTTTTGGGCTGCACCAAATAAGCTATCTTTGATAAACCGTCGAAACCATACTGGTAATTTGTGTAGTCTCCAAAAGGCATTAAGCGAGGTGAAGTGAATTAAATAGGCTTTTGTCTGTGTCTCATTTATAGGACATAATAAACAGTAAATTTTAAAATCATTACCCAAGGTAGATACCCAATGGGGATAAACATAACTGACATCTAAGGGTTCAGGATGTAAGCGTCGCAAAGCTGGAAAAAATAATTGTGATATCGACCAAATTTTATCTATTTTATAATAGCTTTGGGCTGTATAATGGGCATTAACACGATTGTCGTCCTCATCAATATTTTGTAATGCTGCTTCTGCCCAGGCTTGCAAATCTTGATGTAAATGACCGTGATACATATCCATCAAGTTTTCAATTAAATAGGAATAATGAGCTTGGGTATTAATTACTGAAACTGTAGCGATATAATTTAAATGTTCCCATTCTGGTAAACCCATTGGTTCTACAGATGGTTCTATATCTGAGGGAAATAACCAAATAAAACCGTCTTGTTCTTTAACTGGATAATGGCGAATTTTGCAAGTCGGTAATTTTTGATTTGCGGCTAGGTAGGGAACTGCTACACATTCACCGCTACTATTAAAGCGCCAACCATGATAACTACATTCTAAGTCATTGCCTATGACTTGCCCGTGACTAAGTTGAACTTGACGATGGGGACATCTGTCTTCTAAGGCATGGATTTTTCCGGTATGATCTCGATAGAGTGCGATCGCTTGTTTCCAAATTATCACATTTAAGGGTTGATTAGTAACTTCGGTACTACGTGCAACTACGTACCAATGATTGGGATTAATCCCGATTTTTCGCACACTAGTTTGTAGAACTGAAGGAAGAGGAGAAGTAGTTTCAGGAATTATTTGCTGCATAAGATGTTAAAATCCAGCGGTGCTTAAAGTTATATTATAAGTAATTTGTATTTACGGTTATACATTCTTTTTATACCAAATTATTCATTTTTTGGAAAGTAAAGGGCAGCAGGAAAAAGTTAATGTGTGATTATTCTCTCTGTTAAGAGTTCCCTGTTAAGAGTTCCCTACTGTACATTAAAGCAGTAACCATATTGAGGAATAAGTCTGTATGACAAGCTACCAAGGAACCCTAACTCCCGATGAATTCATTGATGAACTGATTAGTGAAACAACTAGTCTTAATCATGTACAAGTAATTGAAAGCGTGATTGGCACGTTGGAACAAGATAACAGTGCTATGGTTAGCCACACACCAGAGGGTGCGTATCTATGGAAATTTAAATATGGCAGTGTGGAAGTATTTGTGCAACTCACGGGTTCAAGTGATGAAGATACAATTACAGTTTGGTCTGCGGTACTGAATTTACCCGCGAAAGATGAACCCAAATTGATGCGTTATCTGTTAGAATTGAACTTTACTAGTACCTTTGAAGCTCGTTTTGGAATTATCGACAATCAAGTGGTTGTAATTTCATCACGGACTTTAGCAGAGTTGTCACCTAGCGAAGTTTCCCGTATAATTACCATAGTTGCTACCATTGCCGATAATAATGATGAAGCTTTAGTAGCTGAATATGGCCTGGCATAGGTACATTTAGATTTTGGATTGGAGATTGGAGTCTCCTGCATCGGATGCAAAATAAGCAGGTTTGGCGACTAATTCCTTTAATAGCAACTACTGGTAATTTACAAATGGCAATTGACCATTGGTTGTTAGAACAGCACGAGTCAGGAAATCATCCTTCAACTCTGCGGTTTTATACTTGGTCGCCATCCGCGATTTCTCTAGGATATCATCAAAAACAATATCCTGAATATTGGCAAAATTTAACTTGGCAAGGTGAAAAACTGGATGTGGTGCGTCGTCCTAGTGGTGGTAGGGCTGTGTTACACCAAGGTGATTTGACTTATGCTGTAGTGACATCGGCAATGATGGGAAATCGTCTCCAAGTGTATGGGAAGATTTGTGAGTTTTTGATTGCTGGATGGCGATCGCTTGGTTTAGAGTTAAATTATGGTCAAGCTGGGCGTGGTTATATCCACAACCCTAACTGTTTTGGGACTGCAACTGGTGCAGATTTAATTTTAGCAGATGGTAGTAAACTGATTGGTAGCGCCCAACTGCGAAGAGGTGAAGCGATTTTGCAGCATGGTTCTATTCGGTTAAACCCAGATGCAGATTTATTTAAACAAGTATTTGGGAAAGATGCTTTTACCCCAGTTCAACTTCCTAAAAATTTCAATCGGGAAGCACTGATAGAAGCTTTTATTCTTGCAGCTTGTAATTGTTTTAATATGCAGATAGAAGTAAAACCGCTTTCTGAAACTGAGTGGGAAGCAATTTTGGCACAACCTAGTTTGCAGAAGGTTTAAGATATCCCGCTTGGATACAATCTTCAATTAACTGCAAAATAAACGGCCAAAGTGCCGGCGCACCTGTTTCTACTGGTGCTATCCGCTTCATAACTTGATCTCGTGTAATTCCATGAATGCGCCAAGTTCCACCCTCAGTTTGCTGATTATGCAATAAAGGCTGGATTCTGTCTAGGGCAGCAGCAAATTTAGCGGTTGGGGTTGCGACTGCTTCAAACTCTTCCCAAAGTAAACGTAGTTCTTTTCCTTGTGCTTCTGGTAAAAGTCCGAATAATCTTAATGCTGCTTCTGTTTCTCGTTCCGCTTTGTTGTGATTACCCTGCACATCGTAGCAAAAAGTATCACCTGCATCAATCTCTACTAAATCATGAATTAGCAGCATTTTAATAGCACAAAATATATCAACTTCTAGCGGAGCATATTCTGCTAAAGTTATGGCCATCACCGCTAAATGCCAAGAATGTTCTGCACTATTTTCTCTTCTTGAAGCATCGGTAAGAAGAGTTTGTCGTAAAACTTGTTTCAATTTATCAATTTCAATGATGAATTGAATTTGTTGATTTAGTCGTTGAGTTTCCACTTGTGACTCCAATCGAAAAGCGTCTGGGAGTGTTACCGTGTTTCCACCCCAGACGCTTTTCTTTTAAACTTGCTCCTCACACCACATAACTATATCACTGCTTCAATTAAATGGCAAGTGCTTAACTAATAATTTTATAATAATTTAAATATCTGGTTTGAAAGGAAAATAAAAAATGCCTGGGAGTGTTGCCGTGTTTCCACCCCAAGCATTTTTTGTTTCAACTTACTCCTCACACAAGAGTTAAATTATCATTGCTGAATTCAAAAACAAGTATGTTGAGTGCCACTTTCGCAACTGCACCAGGAGGTTATTTTTTACACGCCCAATAAAAAGCGCCTGGGAGTGTTACCGTGTTTCCACCCCAAGCGCTTCTTATATTTAACATTGCTCCTCACACCCCATGACTATATCACTGAAGTTAGAGAATGGCAAGTAAATTGCGTGACAATTCTACAATTGAGTTATTTGACAGCAAAGAATCTTCATATAACTTAGTGTAGAAAGTGGCGAACGCCAGTCAACACCATTAATAAACCCAGTTCATTAGCAGCTTTGATGGAATCTTTATCGCGCAGACTTCCCCCTGGTTGAACAATAGCTGTAATTCCGGCTGCGGCTGCGGTTCTGACGCTATCATCAAAGGGGAAGAAACCATCACTAGCGAGAAACGCACCTTGAGTTTTTTCTCCAGCTTGTTCTAAGGCTATTTTTGTCGAACCGACGCGGTTCATTTGACCTGCACCTATTCCTAAGGTTGTGCGATCGCTCGCCACAACAATAGCATTGGATTTGACGTGTTTACAAACTTTCCAAGCAAACAGTAATTCAGCTAACTCGCTAGGAGTGGGTTGACGTTCGGTGACAATTTGCCATTTACTTACATCTGCAACAATATCATCAGCAGTTTGTACAAGGAACCCACCTGCGATCGCTTTCACCGTTTCTTTCGGGCCAGTTAACAAATCTGGTAAAATCAAAACTCTGACATTGCCCTTTTTAGTAAGAATTTCCTGGGCTTCTTCATCACAGCCAGGCGCAACCACGCATTCTAAAAACGTCTTCGTTAATTCCGTAGCCGTCGCCGCATCAATGGCACGGTTTAAAGCCACAATTCCCCCAAAAGCCGATGTAGAATCAGCATTGAAAGCTTTTTGATAAGCTGTGAAAATTGACTCAGCCTCAGCAGTTCCACAGGGATTTGTATGTTTGATAATTGTCGCTGCGGGACTTTCCGTAAACTCAGCAATTATCCGCCTTGCAGCTTCCAAATCTACCAAATTATTGTAGCTGAGTTCCTTCCCTTGCAGTTTAGTTGCAGCAGCCCAACCTGTGGCTGTACTTCCTGTTTGATACCAAGCTGCGGGTTGGTGGGGGTTTTCACCATAACGCAGAGATTGGAGTTTTTGACCAGAAACAGTATATTGTTCGGGTAATTCTTCTGCTTGTGTACCAGCGAGGTAGGAAGCTATGGCGTTATCATAACTGGCAGTATGTGAAAATCCTTTCAAAGCACATTTTTGGCGAAACTCTAAAGAAGATTCTCCATTTTGACGTAATTCTTGCAAATAATCGTCATATTGGTCAGGATTACATAATACGGTGAGATGAGCGTAGTTTTTCGATGATGCCCTTAACATAGCTGGTCCACCGATATCAATTTGCTCAACTGCCTCAGCTAATGTTACACCTGGTCGAGCGATCGTTTCCTCGAAAGGATAAAGATTGACTACGACTAAATCAATAGGACGAATTTGATTATTTTCTAAATCCGTTACATCTTCTGCCACATCCCGCCGTGCTAAAATACCGCCATGAATGCGGGGATGGAGAGTTTTCACCCGACCGCCTAAAATTTCCGGTGAACCTGTGTAATCAGAAACTTTGGTGACTGGAATTCCGGCATCTTTCAGGGTTTTGGCTGTTCCCCCACTGCTGATAATATCAAAGCCAAATTCTTCAACTAAGTTCCGGGCTAAATCAATAATACCAGTTTTGTTAGATACACTCAGCAGGGCTAGACGCGCCATAATTCCCCAGTTTCCTTTGGACTACAAAATTGCAAGTAGAAGAATATTCTACCGAAAGGCTTTGCAAAAAAACCTGTTCATACTCCCGTTCCACTCAAAGAATATGGATTAAATGAACCGCGAAGACGCGAAGGACGCGAAGGAAGAGGGAAGAAGGAGGAAGGAAGAAGATTAGTAATTGAATAGAAATCTCCGAAAAAGTAGAGACGTTCCATGTAACGTCTCTACAAGGGTTTAAACTCATGCACATTTAATTTTTGGTTTACTGCTAATACTTGTCGTCAATTTTCCAGTCAGCCAGCTATGAAACTGGGGATAAACTGGCAAACGTGGTTTTAACGCCCATCCCGCAGGCTGTAAAATTTCTTTTAATGTCTGTTCTTGCAAGTGGGGATAATCAGGGTTAACTTCATCTTTTGGACTTATTCCCCCTATATCTCTCGCACCTGCATCTAAACACGCTAGTAACCAATTTTCATCTTTTACTAAATTAGGCGGAATTTGAATTGTAATATCTGCGGGTAAAATTTCCCTGGCTTTGCTAATGACTTCTGGTAATTTATGAGGGTTAAAAGCTTGTGCGTTAAAGCTTTGCTGACTTCCTGGACTGTGGGGTTGCAAAATTACTTCTTGTATATGCTGGTAGTGTTGATGTAATTCAGAAATAGCTGCTAAAGTTTCCCACCAATCATTTTCAGTTTCCCCAATTCCTAAAAGCAAGCCTGTAGTAAAAGGAATTTGCAACTCTCCTGCCCATTGTAATTGTTGTAACCTTATTTCTGGTATTTTACTTGGCGCGTGGCGATGGACAGTATTGAGTAGTTGCGGTGTTAATTGTTCCAACATCAACCCCATTGATACATTTACATATTTTAGTTTTTGCATCTCCTCAAAACTGAGTGGTCCGGCGTTGGTATGTGGTAAAAATCCCATTTCTAGTGCTAATTCACACAAATCATAAATCCGCTGAAACCAAGCCTCACGCCTTGCCGAATGAGGATGAACTTCACCGCTAAGGATGAGGATTTCACATACATTCTGACTTTGTAGTTGTTGCAAAATGCTTTTAGCTTCTGCGAGAGTCAGCCAAGGACTTTGACCAGGATCTGTCCGAAAGTTGCAGTAAGAACAGCGATTAAAGCATTCATAGGTAGGGACGATTGTGTAAGCCGGACTATATGTAACGATGTTTGAACCAGATGAGGGCATAAATGTAACGTTTATGAGTAGATATTTACAACTTAGCAAAAATTCCTGAAACTACTGCTATGTAATCTTTCTAGTTCCTAATTGATACCTGATTTTGCAGGTTTCTCAAAAAATTTTGCTAAAAGTACTTTACAAATCTCAACAAAGGTCTTAATATAAATTCATGAGGTAGAAACACCTACCAAAACATACATACCCAAAACGCAATTATAAACACATGACTACAGCCATTCAACAGCGCCAAAGCGCCAACGTCTGGGATAGATTCTGCGAATGGATCACCAGCACTGAAAATCGCATCTACATCGGTTGGTTCGGCGTATTGATGATTCCCACCCTTCTATCTGCGATCGCTTGCTTCGTAATTGCATTCATCGCTGCTCCTCCCGTAGACATCGACGGTATCCGCGAACCAGTAGCAGGTTCTCTACTTTATGGAAACAACATCATCTCCGGTGCAGTTGTTCCTTCCTCTAATGCGATCGGTTTACACTTCTACCCCATTTGGGAAGCAGCATCCTTAGATGAGTGGTTGTACAACGGCGGACCTTACCAACTAGTAATATTCCACTTCTTAATCGGCGTAGCTTGCTACCTCGGTCGGGAATGGGAACTTTCTTACCGCTTAGGTATGCGTCCTTGGATTTGCGTAGCCTTTTCTGCACCTGTAGCAGCAGCAACCGCAGTCTTCTTAATCTACCCCATCGGTCAAGGTTCATTCTCTGATGGTATGCCTTTAGGTATCTCTGGAACCTTCAACTTCATGATCGTGTTCCAAGCTGAACACAACATCTTGATGCACCCCTTCCATATGCTTGGTGTAGCTGGTGTATTCGGTGGTTCCTTGTTCTCTGCAATGCACGGTTCACTCGTTACATCTTCCTTGGTTCGGGAAACAACCGAAACCGAATCACAAAACTACGGTTACAAGTTCGGACAAGAAGAAGAAACCTACAACATTGTTGCTGCACACGGTTACTTCGGTCGCTTGATTTTCCAATACGCTTCTTTCAACAACAGCCGTTCACTTCACTTCTTCCTCGCTGCTTGGCCTGTAATCGGTATCTGGTTTACCGCTTTGGGTGTTAGCACAATGGCTTTCAACTTGAACGGTTTCAACTTCAACCAATCAATTATTGATTCTCAAGGTCGTGTGATTGGTACATGGGCTGACGTAATCAACCGCGCTAACCTCGGTATGGAAGTAATGCACGAGCGCAACGCTCACAACTTCCCTCTAGACTTGGCTGCTGGTGATGTTGCTCCTGTTGCTTTAACTGCTCCTGCAATCAACGGTTAATCTTTCAAGCTTAGTTAAATAAGAAACGCTCTCCTCACGGGGGCGTTTTTTTGTTTATTCACGCAGAGACGCAGAGAGGAAGTTTGAGTTTTTTATATAGGTAAGCGTCCGGTAATGAACATTTTATAACCACCAGACATGAGCATTAATGATAGAAAAAATTGCCAGAGGCTCGTAGGATTGAGGATGGCTCGACTGCTCATAAATACAAGGATAATCCCAGTAACTACGGGTATCCAGCCTAGCTCTTTCATACCTCTGGGGAAGAATATTAATATCATTACTCCTATTGTTAGTGCCAGTACAGATGTGTCGGCAGCGATTCCTCTCCACCAGTAAGGATAAACGTTGGTTGTGAAGATGATATTTTGTCCAACCAAGTAAATGCCTAATATCAGCAAACCGAAGCCGAATATTCTCAGTAAAAAGCCCATGATTACCGTAATTTACAAGTTTCGTTATAATTTAGCACTTACCATACTTATTGTATAAATATTGTTACAACAGTACAAGATACTTAATTTTTTTGTCTGAATCAGGATATCCAGGATTTAAGGATTTACAGGATGGTAATTTTATGATTCAAGATGTAAATATTGATAATCTGTGCAGTTCTGAGGTAGATTGGAACTATCTGGAAGCGTCCCAACAGTTGCAGCTAGATAAGCAAAATTATGGTACTGATTATATTCATCTTTATGTTGATGATATAGAAGGTGATTGGCTGGAAAATTGGGATTGGGAAGAAGATTTAACAGATTATATTGATGCTTTTTATCATCATTGTGAACAGGAAAATTACCAATTTGCTTTTAATACTTTAAAGGCGGCTGATGATTTATTGAATCCGCCAGAGAGTCATGAAAAATCTTTAGAACTTTATTGTTATTTGAACGAAATTGTGAAAAACACACTATAAAAACCTAATTTCAAAATAAATGTAATGTTGAGTGTCATTTTATATTTTCATATTTATAAGTGAGAAGTGGTTATGAATGAACGTACAAACACAGTAAATTCTGGAGTTAATCGAAAACAAGCAGAAAGTATTATCAAGAAATTCTTAGATAATGAAAATTATAGAGTTTTAGCTGTTAAGGGTAAATGGGGTGTTGGCAAAACACATTTAGTAAGAACTGTTTTAGACAAACATCATAAAAACTATTATTTATATGCTTCTGTTTTTGGTATTTCTTCAATTGAACATTTGAAAGCAAGAATATTTGCCAACCACCAAAAAACAAATAATAATGTTTTTGAATTTTTCAATCGCAATTTTGGAAGATTAGAAAAAACTCCAAAACTAGACTTTGGATTATCAGGTTCATTACTTGCTATAGGTAGTGATTTATTGCTGGAGATATTTTTTAATTTAAACGTTCATGGTAACTCAATTATCTGTATTGATGATCTTGAAAGAAAATCTCAGCTTCCATTAAAAGATATATTTGGATTTGTTGAGTATCTAGTCCAAGATTTTAAATGCAAAATCATTATCATTTACAATGAAGACAATCTTGATAAAGATTCACAAACTGCTTTAGACAAGTATCGTGAAAAAGTAATTGATAAAGAATTTAATCTGAATCCAACAGTAGAAGAAAACTTAGATTTTATATTTGAAGCTTATCCTGATATAGATGTAATTAAAGAAGTATTCAAAAAAGCTGGTACAAATAATATTCGAGTTATCCGCAAAACTAAATGGCTTATTGATGAGCTTATTCCCTTAATGAAAGATTGGGAAGAGAGTTTACGTTATCAAATTATCAGAAATATAATTGTTATTAATATAGCCAAGTTAGATACTGAATTTTGTAAAAAATTTTCTATTAATGGTATAGATTCTATGGATACTATATTATCAGTGTCCTACAATGCACAAAAATATTATGATAAATATAAAAACGAAGATGATGAAACAAAAAACAAAAGATTTAAATTGAGCTTAAAAATAGGAGAGATAGGGTATATAAGTTTAGAAAAATTAGATACAATTGTAATTCAATTTCTTGAAACATCCTTATTGAAGGATGAGGAGTTTCTTAAAGAAGGACAGATTTTAAACCAAAAAGAACAAAGAGATAAAATTATTAAAAAACTTGATGAGCTTTCCAATCATCTTTATAGATTTAAATACTATAATTCATTCGCAGATAATGAACAAGAGATTACTGATGGAATCCTTAGCTTCATGGAAGATAATCATCTTCAATTAAGTTTTTCACAATTTGCAGATATTAAAAGATTTGCTTCAATGTTAGGACTTGATTTTTCTATTTATGAAAAATCCCTGTTGGAAAAAATATTAAAAGAAATTTCGGAAAACCGCCCTTATGATTTAATTGAACTAAGAAACACAATCAGTAAATATCCTGATTTAGAAGCTTCTTTAAACGAGAAAATTAAAGAATATTACCAAACATTAGATATTACAACAGCTTTGCAAAATATAATTCATGATGATTCATATTCAAAAATACAAGAATATATTGATTTTTTGAAAAGCCGCAGCGTTAATGAATACTGTGAGTGGCTAGAAAAAGGTCATACTAATTTAATTAATATGATTGAATGGTTACTAAATTCTGGTTATCAACCAGCATCCCAAAACTTAGAAACAGCTATTTACATATTAGCTGAATGTAGTAGAATAAATAAAATTAGAGCAAAGTACCTTTACAATATAGATATAAATAATCAAACTCATCCTGAAAATACTTAAATCCTGGACATCCTGATTCAGACAAAAAACATTGCTGAATAACCAACAGGATGCTTAAAATCCCCAACTCCATGTAAAATACATAATTCAGACTGTATTTCCTCAACATCATGGGCAGCACTTTTGGTCATCTTTTCCGTATTACGACATTTGGCGAATCTCACGGCGGCGGTGTGGGAGTTATTATTGATGGCAGGACTTACGCAACTGGAAATTTCGGATAAGGAAATTCAATTTGAGTTAGATAGAAGACGGCCGGGACAAAGCAAAATAACCACTCCTCGCAAGGAAGCGGACACTGTGAGATTTTATCTGGGGTGTTTGAGGGTAATAGGTCGTCGGTGCGTGAGACAATAGGGAGAGTGGCAGCTGGTGCGATCGCACAAAAGATTCTTCTATCGAGGTTATATTGAAATCCCCTACTGCTCGAAAAAGTAAGGGATATTGCTAAACTTGACTAACCGACATCATCATGGGCAAAACGGTTAAACAAGAAATCTAAGGCATAATTCCGCAATTGGTAATATTGGGGATCTTCCATTATTCTCGCTCTATCCCGTGGTCTGGCAAAGGGAATTTCCATCACTTCCCCAATTTTGGCATGAGGGCCATTGGTCATCATCACCAATTTATCTGCTAGAAATAGCGCCTCATCAATATCATGGGTAATCATTAACACCGTACAACGGTTATCATTCCAAATTTTCAGCAACTCTTCCTGTAATTCTTCCTTGGTAATTGCATCTAACGCCCCAAAAGGCTCATCTAAAATCAATACTTTCGGACGAATAGCCAAAGCACGGGCAATAGAAACCCGCTGCCTCATCCCCCCAGACATCTGCATGGGTTTCTTTTCCATTGCATCACCTAAACCCACCATCGCCAAATGTTCCCGCACAATAGAACGTTTTTCGGCTTCTGGTTTGGTGGGATAAACAGCATTTACAGCTAAATAGATATTTTCAAAAGCTGTCCGCCAAGGTAATAACGCATAGTTTTGAAATACAACCATTCTGTCTGGGCCAGGCTTGGTAATAGGTTCTCCTTCTAATAACACTTGTCCAGTTGTAGGGAAGTTAAAACCAGAAACCATATTTAGCAGTGTTGATTTACCGCAACCAGAATGGCCAATAACACAAAGAAATTCACCTTGTTCAACGTTGAGGTTAACACCATCAAGGACGGTAAAGGGTCCATTTTTGGTGGGATAAACTTTGCAAACGTCCTTAATTTCTAGGAAAGACTGACGGCTGATTGTGCTGGTAGCCGTGTTGCTGTTTCTCAAGTTACGGTTTTGCATTTTAAATTTTGAGTTTTGTATTTTTTAATATCTCGTTATCTTGTTCCCAGTCTCAGACTGGGAATGCTATCAAGAGGCTCTGCCTCTGGTATTATTCAAGGCAGAGCCTTTCATAATTCATTCCCACACAGAGTATGGGAACGAGAAAACGCAAAGGGGCGCAGAGGTACGCGGAGAAGTCTATTAAGCTGCTGTTCTTCTGGGGGTATCTAGAATAACTTCGGCAATGGAGAAGTCGCGTTTAATTTCTAAATCGTTAAGATAGCTAATGGGGTCATCGGCGTTGAAGGGTTTACCATCAAATAATTGAATCGGTTGACGGGTGTAACTAATATCCAAACCTAGTTCTCTAGCTGCTGTACTGAAAACTCGGACTCGACAAACTCTTTCTACGATTTCTACCCAATTTCTGGGGAAGGGAGTATCACCCCAACGTGCTAATTGAGTCATAATCCAAATTTGTTCTGTTCGACTGGGGCGGTTAATGGCAGACTCAGAATAAAATTGGTGATGGGCATATTCCCGCATGGGATGATCTAAGTCACAGCTTGCACCATTGACATTTTCAATTTGGATATAGTCAATATCTGTGCTGACATAATCCCGACCTGCTAAAATTTGCCGAACTTCTTGGGCGTTGGCAGGATTTGCACAATATTGGCAAGCTTCTAGTAAGGCTTTGGTTAAGGCAATATGGGTATTAGGATAAGTTTCTGCCCAATCTTCTCGTACCCCCAGCACTTTACCGGGGTGTCCTAACCAAACTTCTAAATCTGTGGCAATGGTAAAGCCTGAACCTTCAACTGCTGCACGATAATTCCAAGGTTCACCCACACAATAACCGTCAATGGTTGCGCCTTTTAAATCTACTACCATTTGGGCAGGAGGGATATTTTTCATATCCACATCAATATCGGGGTCAATGCCACCTGCTGCTAACCAATAACGTAGCAATAAGTTGTGCATTGATGCAGGATGGACTACACCCATTCTGTGTTGTTCTTCGCGGGTTTGGAGGAGGTAATCCTTGAAGTCGGATAAACTGTGTACACCTTGATCATAAAAGCGTTTAGCTAAGGTGATGGCGTTGCCGTTGCGGGTCATGGTTAGGGCTGTAACAACGGGTAAGGGTTCGTTTTTATTGCCTCCCAAACTTAACCACATTGGCATTCCTGATGGCATTTGTGCGGCATCTAAATAACCGCCTGTCATGCCATCCACAATTCCCCGCCAACTGCTTTCCCGGACTAAATTAACTTCATCTAAGCCATGTTTAACAAAAAAGCCTTTTTCTTTGGCTATGGCTAATGGGGCGCAAGCGGTGAGGGGTAAGAAGCCAATATCTAAATTAACTTTTTCTAAACCATGTCGGACAATCGCAGTAGTTTTCCGCGCCCGAATTTTCTTAACGCGTTTTTGTTGGTTGAGAAAGTAAATCATTTCACTCCGCAAGGTGTAGTAACTGGGATGTTTCACTACTTCCATGCGTTTGCGGGGTCTGGGAATATCAACTTCTAAAATATCGCCAATTTTCGATTCGGGTCCGTTGGTTAACATGACTATTCTGTCAGATAACAAAACGGCTTCGTCTACGTCGTGAGTTACCATAACTGCGGTAACTTCGTTTTCTTCGCAGATTTTCATTAATTGTTCTTGCAAATTACCGCGAGTCAGTGCGTCTAATGCACCGAATGGTTCGTCTAGTAGTAATAGTTTAGGACGAATTGCCAAAGCGCGTGCGATCGCTACCCGTTGTTTTTGTCCACCCGATAACATTCCTGGTTGTTTGTCTGCATGGGGACGCAAACCCACCATATCTATATGTTTTTCGATAATGGCTTTCCGTTCTGCTGCGGGCATCCCATTTAAGACTGAATCTACAGCTAAGGCAATATTTTCTCTGACTGTTCGCCAAGGTAAGAGAGAATAATTTTGGAAAACCACCATTCTATCAGGGCCGGGTTTCCTGATTCTTTGTCCTTCCAAAGTCACTAAACCTTCTGTGGGTAAATCCAAACCGGCAATCATGTTTAAAAGAGTGGATTTTCCGCAACCGGAGTGACCAATTAAAGAAACAAATTCGCCTTTTTTAATTTGGAGGTCAATACCTTTGAGGGCAATATATTGACCGCCACCAGTTAATTCAAAAACTTTATCAATTTGATCAACGCCAACAAATATAGACATATTATTTGGTGATTGGTGATTGGTGATTGGTGATTGGTAATGGGCAGCAATTCTCATTTTAAGGTTTCATGACATTGAAACCCTTGCGGTCATAGGGTTTTACAATTCTTAACGAATCTGGGGATCGCTGAAATGGCGCAAAATCGTTTCAAAATGAGAATTGCTGGGTAATGGGTAATTGGTAATTAGTAATTGGTGATTGGTGATTGGTAGTTAGTAATTAGGAGTAGAAGTTTCTTAATTACGAACTACGAATTACGAATTACGAATTAAATCTCTATTTTTGTTCAGTAGGTAAAATCCAGTTTTGTAGTGCAGCCATGAGTTTATCTAGGATTAGACCAACAACGCCGATATAAACTAGAGCTAAAATAACTTCGCTGACGTTGTTATTTTGATAAGCATCCCAGATGAAAAAGCCAATTCCCACAATACCGGACATAACGATTTCGGCGGCGATAATTGCTAACCAAGCTAAACCGATGGCAATTCTCAAACCTGTGAAAATGTATGGTAATGCTGAGGGAATGAGAATGTTAAAGAAATACTCTTTTTTGGAAAGTTGCAGAACTTTAGCAACGTTGTTGTAATCTTGAGGGATTTGAGTTACACCTACCGCAGTGTTAATGAGAATTGGCCAAAGTGAGGTGATGAAAATAACAAATAATGCGGCTGGTTCGTTTTGGCGTAAAGCGGCTAAGGAAATAGGAACCCAGGCTAAAGGTGGTACAGTTCTGAGTAACTGAAACAGGGGATCTAAAGCCTTAGACATGGTTTGATTTACACCAATCAAAACGCCCAAAGCAATACCTACAAATGCCGCTAAGGTGTAGCTAATAGCAACCCGTTGGAGACTGGCTAAGATTTGCCAAAAAAGCCCTTTATCAATTCCTCCTTTGTCATAAAAAGGATATAAAATCAATATCCAAGTATCTTGAATAACTTGAATTGGTCCTGGTAAAGTTGCACCGGGAGTCCATGCGAATAATTGCCAAAGTGCAAGAAAGATAGCTATAGCAATAGCTGGTGGGACAAATTCAGGGAATTTTTTTTGCAAATAGGATATAAAACTGTTGTCAAACTTAGGACTGGCAGCGCGTTTTTGGGCTAATGTCATAAAATGTTTTCTCCTCAAATTTCCTGACGATTAATAACTAATGACTAAATGCTGACTTTCTTAATAGCAAGACTTTTCAGGTATGCTTCTGGATCTTCTGGGTCGAATTTAATTCCATCAAAAAATGTTTCTACACCACGAGAAGTGCTGGTTGGAATATCAGCCGTAAAACCTGCTTCTTTTGCAGCTTCTTTCCAAATATCTTCCCGGTTGACTTGATCAATTAAAGCTTTAGCTTTTGCTCCTTTATTGGTAATATAATCTGCTGGTAAAAAGCCCCATCTCACGCTTTCAGTGATAAACCATAAATCATGACTCTTGTAAGGATAAGAAACATTACCTTTACCATCTTTCCAATACAAAGCTGCCATTGATTTATCATTTATTTTGCGTCCATCTCCCATGTCATAATTACCCATGAATGGTTCCATCAAAATATCTACAGGCAAGTTGAAATAATTTCTTGTAGCTAATATTTCCGCAGCTTCTTTACGGTTATCAAAATTATCTAACCATTGTTGTGCTTCCATAATGCCTTTTAATAAGGCTTTTGTGGCTTTTGGATGTTGATCAACCCAGTCTGCACGCATAGCTAAATATTCTTCGGGGTGATCTTTCCAAATTTCCGCAGTTAAGGCGGCCATGTAGCCAATTTTGTCTTTAACAATTCGATAAGGCCAAGGATCTCCTGTACTAAAAGCATCCATTGTTCCCGTTTTCATGTTGGCGACTGTTTGCGCTGCGGGAACGGTGAGAAGTTTAATATCTGTGTCTGGGTTAATACCCCCTGCTGCTAACCAATAACGAATCCAAAAATCTTGGTTAACTGCGGGAAATGTTTGCGCTGCGGTAAAAGGCGTGGGTGATGATTTCAGTTGTGCAAATAAAGATTTAGCACCTGCAAGTTGTAAACTAACACCTTTCCCTAGATGTTTATTGGCAATGGCAATACCGTTACCATGTGTAATTAATTGACATAATACATACATGGGAATGGGTTGATTACCTTTTGTAATTTTACCTTCGGTAATTAAGTGTGGCATGGGCATTTGCCATTGGCCACCATCAACACCACCACCAGCAGAACCAATTTCTACGTTATCTCTGGCTGCACCCCAAGAAGCTTGTTTAGAAAGTTCTACATCTGTCATTCCATATTTAGCAAAGAAGCCTTTCTCTTTGGCAATAATTAATGGTGCAGCTTCAACAATGGGAACATATCCTAGTTTGACTTTTGTTGTTTCTGGTTTCTGTTCTGGACTAATATTAGCAACTGCTTGAACAGCAGGTTGTGTAGAATTACCAACACTTTCAGGTGGATTTCCTAAACAACCTTTGAGTAATACTGCACCTGCTGAAACTCCTGCGGTAACGATAAATTTACGGCGAGAAACTTGATTAAAAAATTCAGACATAAGACATATCCTTGATTTGCAAAGTTATTTTTTAGTATGAGAATTACAGCAAGATAAAATAAATTTCTTGCCACTACATTCATCTATATGTAGTCATGCAAATTCCACATTTTCTGATAGAAAATGGGTGACTAAGCATGGGAACAAAGTTTAATTGCTTTGGGTCACTGGGTGAGATGGGGAAGCATCTCTGACCTAGTGAAATTTAGTTTACAGGTTTTTTATGGAAATTGGTCAACTTTGAAAGCCAATTATTAAATAAATATTAGATTGGATATATAAGTAAAAATTTATAACTTGGGATTAATTTTTAGGAAAGTTTCTAATATATATTTTGGGACTGATGATAACTATTATTTCTAGTCTATTAAATAGGTGGTTCTGGGTTTAATTAATCACGCAAAAAAGGCAAAGGATAGATAATTAATGATGGCAACTATAGAGGCAAATCTGCATCCATAGATGAATCCTATGATGACGATTTTTTTTGAATTAGGATTGAGTATATTTTTATAGGAATATACCAAGACGAAATTAATACTGTTAAGTAGGGCTTGCTGTTCGCGTAGCGTGCCGTTAGGCATAAAAGTCTTTTGGTTAGGGCTAGGAGTCAGGAGTCAGGAGGGGAAAAAGAGAATTTTTGAGAATCCTTCAAAACCTGAAAAACTGTTTGACTTTTGCTAGTATCATCCCTTATTCCTTGCACCTTATTCAACTTTTTTACCCCTGAATCTCTTGATTTATCTAGGTTTTACATTTATATGCCTAACGGCACGCTCCGCGAACAGCATCCCCTAATTACCTTTTTCTTGATTTCAGGATTATGGGAAACAGATGATTCAGGTATGTCTTTTAGGTTGGGTGAAGTCAATGCAGCACCCAACACGAGTTTTTAAGCTAAAAATTCCTGTAGTTCGACAATACCTTTAGAACCATCAATCTTGACTTGTTGACCATCTTGGAGTAGATATGTAGCGCCACGTACATCCATGACTGCGGGTATACCGTATTCACGGGCGACGATCGCACCATGAGAAAGTTTACCACCGGCTTCGGCAATTACTCCTCCAGCCCTTACTAAGAAAGGGGCCCACCCAGAATCTGTGTAGGGGACGACGAGAATTGTACCTTTGTTTATTTCACCGACTTCTTGTAAATTTCGTAATACCATGACTCGTCCTTCGGCTTGCCCTTGACTGGCGGGGATGCCTAGTAAGATATTGTCTGAGGTATCAATAGGAGAGGCGATGGGGTGGGGGGGATTGTAGCCATAAACCAGGGGAGGGATTTCGGTAATCTGGCTATCTTGGAGAAATTGCGATCGCCTATTTTCCAGCAACTGTAAAAGTCGATTTCTCAGTTCTACATCTGCATTGGCTTCTAAACGGCGGATTTCACCCAATTTTAAAAAGAAGATATCCCCGGTTTGTTTCAATAAACCAGTCTCTAACCAAATCTTTTCTAAAGCCAAAAAAGTCCAGCGCAATTCGGCTAACAAGCGAGAATAAACTTCTGTAACTCGTCCTTTAAGATCCACGCGTCTTTGCACAAAGCCTTGCTGACGCTTTTGCGATTCATCTTGATGTGGTAATTCACTCCGCATCAACTGCACGAACAATTTTTGCACTAGTTGAGGCTGTTCTCGCCAGGTAGGAACAGAAATATCGGTTCCGACTTCACTTAAATAACCATAATCTTGCAGTATTTCTTCAAAGTCATACAAAATCTTTTCCCCCTGTGGAGTTTGCGCCAATTGTTCAAAAACGCGTTCTGGGTCAAAGTCTTGTAAGATTTCTTTGGCATCTGCGGCTAAAAGACTGAGCGATCGCAATGATGCTACCTCTGGGGTAATACTATGATCAATCTGCTCATCCTTGACACTCGAAATTGCCTGACGGATGGCAGCACTCAAAGGAGATAAAATGCTGTAGTAAGTACCTTGGTTAAGCAAATCCAGAATTAAGTCAACTCTAGTTAACAACTGGTGTGGTGATAATTTATCAATCAGTTCATTCGCTAACCGTGTCAACCCAGGAATGAACTTCTGGCGATAATCTTGCTTAAACTCTGTTTCTAAATTCATTTCCCGCTGTAGCAACTTCGTCAGTCCTGGCAAATTCTCCCAGGTGGAAGCTAGGGGGGGTTTACTCATTTTTGCGCCTCTGGTTAAAAAATCCAGACTTTCTGGCGGTAAACCCATTTCTAGGAAAACTTCCCCTAAAAAGGAAGCATTAAAATAGGCTCTAGAGTAATGCAGCGTCGCCATTTTGCTAAAATCTAGTTCGCGGGTGCGATCGCCTAGTACTATGGTAAAAATCTCTCCCCACATTCCACAGGTGAGGGGTAAATTAATTGACCAAGTTAAGGGGTGAATGACTCCCGGAATCACCTCAGCGGCAATTTTTCTTGTCCAGATGGGTAGTAAAGTAGTGATTGGTCGCGCTTGCAATACCCACAGAGTTTGTCCGTCGTAACTCCACTCTACATCTTGGGGAATGCCGTGATAACGATTTTCTAGTCGGCGGGCTAAATATGCTACTTGTTTGATTAATGGTTGGGGAATTTTGCCTGTTCCCTCAAATTGGAGACAAGATAATTTTTCTTCACCAACGACAAATACTCGATATTGTTCTGGGGTGACTTTACCTGAAACTACTTGTTCTGGGCTACCAGATAAAGCTTCAATGATGACAGCATCACCTTGTTGGGCAATGGGATCACGGCTAAAAGCCACACCAGAAAAGACACTTTGGACTTGTGGTTGAATGAGGATCGCCATAGCCGCATCTTTAGCACTGCGATCGCGCCGATACTGCACAGCGGAGGGATGATTGTATGAAGCTTGGACTTGTGCGATCGCTTGTTCTAACTCTTGTTGAGTAGTAACATTCAAAACTGTTGTGTACTGTCCAGCCGCAGAAGCTTGTTCCGAATCTTCCCCAATCGCCGAAGAACGTACTACTAATGGTGATAGCGCCGATGGTTGGAGAAAATCAATCAACAACATCGGATCATCAAAGGGAGCGAGTATCCATCCCTTGGGTACTGCATAACCCCAGCGTTTAATTTGAGCTAATGTAGCTGCCTTGCTACCAAATACCTCTGGATTTAATTCATCATCCAAAGTGACAATCGTTTGCTCACCACCGCCGACATATTCCATCATCGGTTGCAATTGCGCCTCTGCCTCTGCCATCGGCAAGTTCATATCATCGGGAATTTGTGTATAAATCCAGCCGAGTAATCCTGCTAGTGTAAACGCTGCTACTATTCTGGCAAAATCATTAAAATACAAAATAGCCACAAATACGGGAAATAAAATCAAAACCCCAAATTTGACTATTTGCCGAGAACGAAAAAGGATAAAGCTAATAGCTGCAAATAAACTGACAAATCCGAAAACAAGAGGATCATGGATCAAAAATCCCCAGAAGACGTTTGTTGTCCCTGCACCTCTACCTAGGGCATATCTACCTGCAACTAAGGCAATTAGCGCAATTAATTCCCAAAACGAACTGGGAGGAAAGAAGATACGTGCAATCAATACTGCACCAATTCCTTTCAAAGCCTCTGACAACACTGCCAGAATACCCACCAATTTGCCACCATGATAGAAAGCGGCCGAGACGCTAATATTTCCTGTACCAATTTGTGCTAATCGCTTACCCTTGAGAGCATAGGTAATCCAAGCGATTAAAGGCACTGCCCCTATGAGTGGGCAAGCAATTAAAATAACTAATAAACCCCAAAGCTGAAACATTTATTGTTGATTTTGAATGTTTGATTAAAACCGAATCTTCTTGGATATTATTTGGTAATTGTAATTTTTGATTATAATAATTTTGGCGTTCTTTTAACGCTGGTAAGTGACAGATTAATTAATAGTTATTTACACTACAATCATAGTAATCATACCCATACTTAAGTATAAGAAAAAAGGTGTTGAACCTTTTTTCTTAAGTCTGGGGTTTGAATCAGTAATTCTGATTAAATTTTTGACCGTTTGCATGATTGATGGACACCAGGCAACAATGAAAATCCTTGTTGCTAGTGTCCTTTGAGTTTACTAATGATTCTAGTTTAGTGCATAAGCAGATTGTAAAGCCCATAGGATGAGTACTGCTATTGACCCCAAAAGTAACACAGTAGAGATGGTGACTACTTTCGGTGAATCTGCACCTTCAAATTTCATAATTCCACGATTTAAGTCAGACATAGCTTTGTAAGCCTCCTTTGTTACAGTGCTAATCTTTCCGTTTTGATTGTAGTCTTTCTGTTTGCCGATAATATTAAATTCACATTATTATTTTCTTTAATCTTTGCAGCTTTCTCTGAGGTGGTTAGGCAATAGGAGAGATGGGGACTCTGAAAAGAGAGGGAAAAATTTCTTCTCTGCACCCTGCCTCCCGACTGCTTATGACAATCACCAATTAACAGTTAAAATAGTGTAATTTAATACTGTAAAATTTTAAAGGGTTAGATGTGGTTGCAGGTGAAAGAGGTGCTAATTGTTATTTTGGCAGTGCTTGTGGGATTAGGTGTGGTGATAGAGTTAGGATTGCGATCGCTCTTTGGCTTTGGTAATCCCCTAATTTACATTCAGGATCAACACATTGGTTATTTATTAGCGCCTAATCAACGTACCCGGCGCTTTGGAAATCGCATTGAAATTAATGAATATTCTATGCGGAGCGCCCCAATCAAAGCCACGACAGATGGAACTCTACGAATTTTGCTTTTAGGCGATTCTATTGCTAATGGTGGCTGGTGGACAGATCAGCACCATACCATTTCTAGTTTGCTGATGACCTCCTTGACATCTACGAGTCATAATCAGCAGGTGGAAGTATTAAATGCTTCAGCTAACTCCTGGGGTCCAAGAAACGAATTTGCTTACTTGCAGCGTTTTGGCAATTTTGGAGCTAAGGCGGTAGTATTATTAATTAACACTGACGACTTATTTGCTACTGCGCCTACGTCCTTACCAGTGGGACGCGATCGCAACTACCCAGATCGTAAACCACCTTCAGCAATCGCAGAAATTTTGCAGCGTTACCTATTGAAGCAAAAGTCGATTCCTGAACTCCAAGCAATTCATAACGAAGCAGGAGACCGGGTGGGGATTAATTTAGAAGCAATTGGCAAAATTCACAATTTCACTCAAGCAAACAACAGTCAATTACTTCTAGTTATGACTCCCTTACTGAGAGAAATTGGTGAACCAGGACCCCGTGATTATGAAATTAAAGCACGTCAGCGCCTCAGTGATTTCGCTAAAACACAGCAAATTACGTATATAGATTTTTTACTAAAATTTAACTCAACTGCTCACCCACAAACCTTATATCAAGATCACATCCACATGAATGTCAAAGGGAATAGACTGGTGAGTGAAGTCATCGAGACATCCCTTTTGTCTATTTTAGGGCAAGTTAATACACAAAATGACTTTTAAGTCAATAGTTTATTAGCAGCGTTCAGAACCTAATCAAAAATTAATATGAATCAGTCGCAGAAACTCAGGCCACCATCCCCAACTCCTGTCAAAACATCTCCTTTGGCAAATACAACATTGGGAGAAAGTACCAAAACACTGGTAATGAATATTGCTGAATTTATTGATCAGCTACTGTATAAATGGATGGGAGAATTGGGAAGAACAGTGTATGCTTCCATTCAAGATGCGATCGCTTTAATTATCCTCCTCAAAATACCCAGTTTAATTGGTGAAAAGATTCTGCATCAAAATTTCTCTAATTTTCAATTCTGTTTAGCAGAAAGTGCCTGGGGTTTATCCCGTTATGCTTGCTTTATCATCGTCACAGCAAATTTTTTACTATGGATTGTGCTGACAGGAAGGATAATGGCTCGATTTTGGACATATTTGAAAAAATCTCCAAAAAAACATAGGAACAGCAATATATGAATTCAACTACTCAGCGGCGAATTAGCCTTTATCAAGAAGCTAAAACTAGCTTAAATTCTTTATTACAACAAACTACTCAAATTGGAGTATATTTCCTAGTCATGTTACTCATAACTGGTGGTAATCCTCCAGCATTTACTGTTATATTAAGTATAATTGTAGGCCTTGGATTTGTTGCTTGGAAAGAAGAAAAGCGACTAACCAAACAACGATTAGCTAGAGAAAAAGAAGAAATTCAAAGGCAAGTTAAACAAATTTTAGAAGCCGATACAGAAAACTTATCTGAACTCATCAAAACTGCCGGATTTAATCCACTTACAGATTTTGTTGGGGCTAATTTATTTGCTGTTAAAGGCATGGGTTGCAACCTGAGTGGCTATAACTTGAGCTATGCTGATTTGAGCGCAGCTGATTTAAGTCGTACTGATTTGAGTGAAGCTAACTTAATGAAAACAAATTTATGCTCTGCTAAACTGCGTCGTGCCTACTTAATGAATACTAACTTAAGTAATGCCCTACTAATAAATGCTGACCTGAGTTATGCTGACTTGAGAAATGCTGATTTGAGCAATGCTAACTTAATTAACGCTAATATTAGCAATGCTGACCTCAGCGGTGCTAATTTAACAGAAACTAATCTCAGCAATTTAAAAGTTAAAAATACTCTATTTAGCAATAATTTAGGTCTGACTGATAATGTCAGATATATGCTAGAAAAGCAGGGAGCAATCTTTCCTCATGATGAACTGGTAACAATTCCCTTGTCTCCCCACAAATACCAGCCAATCAAACCTAAATAATTTGTCATATTTCCTACGTTTCCGTTAGGGATACGCAATTTTTAATTAAGATTTAGTAGCACAAAACTTACCGCTTTTAAACGCTGGGGACTGAAAAACCCAGAATTTAGTTAATCATTTTTAATGTTCCCGAATCCATATAGCTAAACCTCCACCACGGCCACGGGCTGCAATAAAATCTGCTGTAACTAAAAAGAAGGCAAAAAATGGTAATTTAGCTATAGATTGGTTATAAAAATCGTCTAATTGGACTTTACCAGAACGAATTGGTTGATTGTAAATAAGACGATTAAATAAACTAATTTGCATCTGGGTAAAGTCAAATGCTAATAAATTTTTTTTACCTAAATATTGTGATGGGCCTGTCAGCTTTAATAAAATTGAGCCTAATTGCACTTGATTATAAATTTCGCCTCTACCTAAAACCTGTTCCTCAGTATTACTAAAAGCAAGATGAATTTTTGCCAATTTAGGTACATAAAAACCCTTACTTAATATAATTCCCCCACGCTTTCTCACCTTTTTAGTACCAGTAGCAAAGCATAACCGCCATTTACCAATCAGAGAATCAAAAGTGTAATTTAATCTTTGTTTCTTGGCAGCCTTTTCAGCTTGTAGCAGCGCATTCACTACTACCTCAGCCGTAGGGGGTTTGTTTCCTTCTCGATATGCAGCAGCAGTCTGGAAGAGAATGCTGGTAAAATCAGATGTAATACTAGATGTCAAATCTGTCGTCATGAGAACATTGGGGATTTAGAGTTTTATCTGCTTTACTCACCATTTTGACAGATTCAGGACTAAAGCTGCGTGTCACATTTAATATCTTTTGCAGATGCGTCAGATATCATCAATCTGTTGATAATAATTTATAGGTCTGACGCACCCTACAAAGCAAGCCAGTTGCATAAGATATTTTTCCAAAAAATAGAAATCCCTGGAATCTGGTTCTGTTGCCTGTTCCCGTTTTCTGTTCCCTCTCCTAAATGTACAATTTATTTTGCACGACTACTTAGCCCCCTCATCGCTTGCGGGGAGGGGGTTGGGGGTGGGGTTCTTGGATCTCACTCAACCGAGAAGCGCCATAACATTCATTTTGTGATTTTCCTATATAGCCATACCATTAAGTTAAATATCTTTCCATTAAGAAAAGGTTCAAAACACCAAAATCTTTAGCACAATAGAATTACTAAATTTAATTTAATGTGGTTTGAAGAGTGTCGAACTCACCCATAGACATAGCGAGGTGAAGTATGGATACTATCAGCTTCCTGAGACAATATACATCAGGAGAACGGAATTTTAATCGAGTCAATCTGCATCAAGCAAAGCTAACTAAAGCTAACTTAAGTGGTGTCAATTTATCTGAAGCTGACTTGAGTGGTGCTGACCTCAGTGGAGCTAACTTAAGTAAATGTAACTTAACCAGGGCAAATTTGACTAATGCTGATTTAAGTAGAGCTAATTTGCAAAGTGCAAATTTGAGTGAAGTTAACTTAATTGGTGCTGATTTAACAAAAGTCAACTTCAAAGAAACTAACCTAAGTGGTGCAGATTTACGTGGTGCAAATTTAAAGTTGGCTAACCTACTGGGTGCAAACCTCAGTGAATCTGAAATTAGTGGTGCTGATTTTAGTGGTGCTAATCTTCAAAATGCCAATTTGATTGGTAGTAATATCAATGAAGCCGAACTGAATGGTGCAAATTTAACTAACGCAATTATCACTGAACAAGAAATAAGCGGCGAAGTTATGCACATAGGTTTATCCCATAAATGGATAACTTGGGCTGGAAGTTATTGATATTCTTGGGAACTGGCTCAGTTATCAGTTTTTTCACTGTTTACTGTCCCCTGTTCCCTATCACTTAATAAACCAGAGGTGTGACACCACGCATCTGACGTAAAGAATTTATACAAGCAGGGCAATCACAGCCAAATAAATCGATCGCTTTATTGCTTTCTTCAACATTAAACTCTAGCAAGAGAACATCATCTGGAGTAGAAGCATCTTCTGGTTGAGCTTGATATTCTGGAACTTGGGCTAATACGGAAGCTCTTGCACAGACTAAACCAACTTTATGTTTATTGCGAATACAGGACAAATTATCTGTATTTTTAGCTCCTGGTTCCGCAGCTTGTGCCTGGTTTAGCATAACTCCCATAGTCAACAAAGAGCTAATCAACACAGGAGAAGAAAACAAGGTTAGTATAAATTTGTTCATTTTTGTCTTTGATAAATGTTCTTGAATGTCAAGAATATACGATTAGATATTTCAATTCAAGTGAACAGGAATCAGGAATAATAATATTCACTATCAATTAGCGTGGTAGAACATCTTCAAGACGCATTTGCAGAAGAGGTAAAAGAGGAGATTGAATAAATTCGCGCAAACGATATTGTTGCTGGCGGTAATCTTCGCCAATTAGTTGACAAACTGTAAATGTGGGTTGCTTCGGTTTACCAATAAAAACAATGCCACCCAGTCCTCCATCATCGACAATCCAATATTCAGGAATTCCTAACAAGGCGTATTCTTCAACTTTACGGGCATAATCAGTTTCCCAGTTGCTAGTGACAACTTCAACTACTAATTTAATTGATTGACCTAAAGCGATGACTGGTTCATGTTCCCAAAAAGGTTCATGTTGAAGCACCGTTTCATCTAATACTACAATATCAGGACGGCGGGCTGTGGCTGTTTCTGCGAAAGGACGGATTAGACAGGTGCGAGGAATAAACCAAGGCAGTTGGGCTGTAGTAATGGCAATACCCAATTGAGTTGCCAGTTTACCACCAACGGTTTCATGAGGGCCAGTTGGTTCCATGTCAATTAATTCTCCGTCTGCAAGTTCATAGCGAGGGTTTTTACCATATTGGATGAGAAATTCTGCTAAGGTTAATGGTTTTGTTAATGCTTGAACCATAAGTCACCTACATCTTTTGCTGCTATTATTTTAGCTTGACATTTTCCTTATTTTCTGAATTACTAACAGTGTTCTTGCGTGATTTTACCCATTGTTAATCCACCTAAGAATCTGCTTTGATATTCTCAAAGTTTATTCATATATAAAAAATGCTGGCTAGAGTTTGGAGTGCATCAATTGTTGGTATAGATGCTGTTAAAGTCGGTGTGGAAGTTGATGTTTCTGGGGGTTTACCGGGAATTGTGGTTTTGGGTTTACCAGATTCTGCAATTCAAGAGTCTAGGGAAAGAGTGAAAGCAACTCTCAAAAATGCGGGTTTTGCTTTTCCGATGCGGAAGATTGTAATTAACCTGACTCCCGCAGATTTACGTAAGGAAGGCCCAGCTTTTGATTTGCCGATTAGTGTCGGTATTTTAGCGGCTTCTGAGCAGGTTAACGCTGATTTGTTGGGAGATTTTTTATTTTTAGGAGAAGTCTCCTTAGATGGTAGTTTACGCCCTGTGGCTGGTGTTCTTCCCATTGCGGCAACTGCGGAAAAGATGGGAATTACGGCTTTGGTAGTGCCGGTTGATAATGCTCAAGAAGCGGCTGTGGTGGCAGGATTAGCTGTTTATAGTTGCCAACATATTTCTGATGTGGTGGATTTGTTAAATAATCCAGAACGTTACAAACCTGTAAAATTGGCTGCCAGGGAAGAAGGGCTACAGGCGGTATACACTGGGGCAGATTTGCATGATGTGAAGGGTCAGGCTCATGCGCGTCGGGCTTTGGAAATCGCTGCGGCGGGAGGACACAATTTGATTTTTGTGGGGCCGCCTGGTAGTGGCAAGACGATGTTAGCACGTCGCTTACCGGGTATTTTACCACCGTTGGAGTTTTCTGAGTCTTTAGAAGTGACTCGGATTCATTCTGTGGCTGGGTTGTTGAAAAATCGTGGTTCTTTGGTGCGCGATCGCCCTTTTCGTAGTCCTCACCATTCGGCATCTGGTCCATCTCTAGTTGGTGGTGGCACTTTTCCCCGTCCTGGAGAGATATCTTTATCGCACCGAGGGATATTGTTTTTGGACGAATTAACAGAATTTAAAAGAGATGTATTAGAGTTTCTGCGTCAACCTTTGGAAGATGGTTTTGTGACGATTTCCCGCGCTAAACAATCGGTAACATTTCCGGCACAATTTACTTTGGTGGCAAGTACTAATCCCTGTCCTTGCGGTTACTATGGTGATACGATTCAACAATGCACTTGTTCACCTAGACAACGGGAGCAATATTGGGCAAAGTTATCTGGGCCTTTGATGGATAGAATAGATTTGCAAGTGGCTGTAAATCGTTTGAAACCGGAGGAAATTACCCAACAACCAACGGGAGAAGAATCGAAATCTGTAGCATTAAGAGTACAGAAGGCACGAGAACAGGCAATCATGCGGTTTCAATCTGAAGCAAATCTGCGTTGTAATGCCCAAATGCAAAGTCGTCATTTACAAACATGGTGCAAGTTAGATGATGCTAGTCGCAATTTACTGGAAGCAGCTATTAGAAAATTGGGTTTATCGGCTAGGGCAAGCGATCGCATTCTCAAAGTAGCACGCACGATTGCAGATTTGGCAGGAGATGATGATCTCAAACCGCAACACGTAGCAGAAGCAATTCAATATCGGACAATTGATAGGATGCAGTAATTTTGATCCAAGCAAATGCTCTTGTTTTTTACAGCACTTCCTGCTGTTATGAGGTACGATTTTTCATCGCCAACCCTGTAGGGGCGGGGAAACCCCGCCCTCAAGTGTATTGCATTCAACAGAGAACCGGTGTAACTTCAGACAGATTTGCAGAAAAGTAAATTAAATATAAAGTTAATTAATAGTGGCATTATAGACCTTGACATTTTACCCCTGACCAGCGATAAAGGTCAAGCAATGCAATTTTTACGACAAAGGTGGAAATTTGCAGCCAAGCAAACTGTTGTTTGTAGCGATTTAGGTAATGATATTGCTTTATTCGCTGTAAGTAACGAACGGGGAATCTTGTCGGGAATGCTCACAAAGAGTTACTCCCATGACACAATCAACACCGTTACTTCGCACAAAGCTGTTGTGCTGGGGGGATTATGGAAGGCTTTAAATATTTTGGGTTTCTAGAATGATTAGCTATCTTAAAGGTATCGTCGCTGGTGTCCAAACAATTAGCGCTAATCGCGTCATTTTGACGTTAGAGGTAAATGGGTTGGGTTACGATTTGCAAATTCCGCAGCGTCTAGCCAACCAATTAACAAGTACTGGAGATGTGGTACAAATATTTACCCATTACCAGATTCGGGAAGAAGTTCCTTTACTCTATGGTTTTTCTTCGCCATCGGAACGGGATTTATTTCGGCACTTGCTATCTGTGAGCGGTATTGGTGCAGCTTTAGCGATCGCACTTTTGGACACTTTGGAATTACCAGAGTTAGTCCAAGCGATTATTGCTGCTAACACTCAAATACTAATTCAAACTCCTGGAGTGGGTAAGAAAACCGCTGAAAGGTTATGTTTAGAACTCAAAAGCAAGTTGATTGAATGGCGCAAATCAGCAGGCTTCTTCGTGGCTACAGGTGGTCCTGCACCAGGAATCCTCGAAGAAGTGCAAATGACTCTCTTCGCTTTGGGATATACTGCCCATGAAGTCAGTCACGCTCTGCACGTAGTCAGCGAAAATATTGGTTTACCCAAAGATGCCTATGTGGAAGATTGGATCAAACAAGCGATCGCCCATCTTAGCAGTACTGAAGCTGGGGTGTAGGAGTCAGAAGAGTACCGAGTACTGAGTACCGAGTATCGAGTAGTTTTAGCTTTGAATTAGATTCTGGACTTCGTTTATTTTTAATCTGCTGTAATGGTGTAATGTACATCAAGTTCTGAGTAATGAATCAAAATCCTTACGCTTGGATAGAGGAATCTCTAGCAACAATTCATCGGGCTGACTGGTATCGTTCAGTACAAACAATTAACAGTCGTCCCGGTGCAGAAGTGCTATTATCTGGGCAAGAGGTGATTAATTTTGCCAGTAACGACTACTTGGGACTAGCAGCAGATCAACGCTTACAAAAAGCTGCAATTACTGCTATTCAAAAATTGGGAACTGGCAGCACAGGTTCTCGCTTACTCAGCGGACATCGAGAATTACACAGAGATTTAGAACAAGAAATAGCATCTACCAAACAAACACAAGATGCAGTAGTATTTAGTTCTGGATATTTAGCTAATATAGGTGCAATTACTGCATTAGTCGGTAAACGAGATTTAATCTTATCAGATGAATATAATCACTCCAGTTTAAAAAATGGAGCAATTCTCAGCGGTGCAACTATTCTTGAATACCCACATAATGGTAATGCAGTACTAATAGAGAAATTACAGCAACAACGTCAAAACCATCGCCGCTGCTTACTGATTACAGATAGCGTCTTCAGCATGGATGGTGATTTATGTCCTTTACCAGAATTATTAGATATAGCTGAAGAATTTAATTGTATGCTGTTATTAGATGAAGCCCACGCTACCGGAGTCATGGGTAAAACCGGGGCTGGTTGTGTGGAACATTTCGGTTGTACAGGTAGAGAATTAATTCAAATTGGGACTTTAAGTAAAGCCTTGGGTAGTTTAGGCGGATATGTAGCTGGAAGTAACACCCTCATAGACTTTTTGCGGAATCGCGCCCCCAGTTGGATTTATACCACAGCCCTGTCACCCGCAGACACAGCCGCAGCATTAGCAGCATTCAAAATAGTCCAACAAGAACCCCAACGCCGTGAGCAATTATGGCAAAATATAAATTATTTGAAACAACTAATTTCTGATAATTTACCTAATTTAAAAATATTACCTTCCGAATCACCAATATTATGTTTTCAATTATCTGATGCAGCCACAGCAATAAAAGCGGGAAAGCATCTGAAAGAAGCTGGTATTTTTGCTCCGGCAATTCGTCCTCCTACAGTCCCCACCAGCCGGATTAGAATAACCATGATGGCGACACATAAAAAACAGCATATTGAAAAATTGGTGGAAGTTTTACAGGGGATGCAACTATAGGACTAATCCCTGAAGTTCATAAGAACCATCACAGAAAATTATTATAAGAACACTTTTTGAGTATACAGGTATAATACCAGAAAAAATGTGTATGTCAATATCAATTGCTCAAAAGACCAAAATTCGTCAAATTATTGACAATATTCTCAATAACATTGATAATCAACCAGACTTATTGCGAAGAAAGGGGTAAATTACTTTTTTCGCAAACTCCAGATTTAAAAAACTTATATTTGCTAAAACAATTAAATCCTCGACTTCTTCACGAATAATTGAGGATTGCTATACTTGTTAAAAGATAAAAGTAATGTAGGCAATGAGTGAAACTCAAACCCAGTTACCAACAGATACGTGGATTTATGCTTCTTGGCAAGAGTATGAACAAAGATTCACTAACTTATTCAACGAGAAAGCAAAAAGCTACTATTACAAAGGACACATGAGGCTGGAGATGTCACCAGTTAGCTTTGATCATGGTCAAGACCATGTGATAATTATATTTCAGTAGCCTTATTCTTTATACTGTTTTTCAATTTGCAGATATTTAGGAACACCCATGAGTTCTTGAAAATCTTGAAAATTCATCAAACCGGGAAAATTAACAGTAGTTTCTTGTGCTTTGAGATGACGAAAACAAGTACTCATGACTTCAGTTACAGCCATAAGTGCAGTGAGAGGGAAAAAGATAATTTTAAAACCTAATTTTTGTAATTCTGCTGGAGAAATTTCCGGTGTTTTTCCACCTTCTACAATATTAGCAACTAACGGCACATCAGGGAAAGCTGCGGCTATGGTTTGTAATTCTGCCACAGATTGGGGTGCTTCCACAAACAAGACATCTGCACCGGCATTGATGTATGATTTTCCTCGTTGAATAGCTTCCTCTAAGCCCAAAGGTGCGCGGGCATCAGTTCTAGCTATAATTACCAAACCGCTATCACCACGCGCTTCCACAGCAGCACGAATTTTACCCGCGTGTTCAGTCATGGGTATGACCTGTTTACCTTCAAAATGACCACACTTTTTCGGCCATTCTTGATCTTCCAAAATTACCCCAGCTAAACCTAACTGTACGGCATCTTTTACAGTCCGCATCACATTTAAGGCGTTACCATAACCCGTATCACAATCGGCAATTAAAGGTATATTAATTGACTGACAAATCCGCCCGACACTGTAAAGCATTTCCGTAGCGGTGAGAAACCCATAGTCAGGTAAACCCAATGTAGAAGCAGCAATACCAAAACCACTTGTAGCAGCAACTTCAAAACCGGCTTTTTCTACAAGTTTTGCACTCAAACAGTCATAAACACCAGGAATAATGATAATTTCAGGTTGTGCTAGTAATTCCCGCAGTTTTTCGGCAGCAGACATATAAGTAACAATAAGTGTACTCTTTTGAGAATACAACCAGTTTGATACAATGAGGAAATTTTCAAACTATAGATTATTTTTTTCGGTTATATCTAGGAATAAAGCTGGGTGTGACAATCAATGGCTTTTGTAGAGTGTGTCAGATATTGAAAATCTGTTGATTATTTAATGAATAATCGGGTCTGTCTCACTCTACTAATATAACAGTTACGTAAGTCCTGATATCGTGCAATTGCAGCAGTTAAATTCAAACTAAATTTGTTTAAATTCACATTTAAGTATATGACAAATAATATAAATGATCTGGAATCATTCCGTGCATTAGCATTGCAAGTTACCTGTCATGCAGTCAATCAGGCAAGCGATCGCACTGAAGCCTGTTCTATGATCCAAAATACCATTAAACGCTTAGAACAACAAATCGCTGCCAGTATTGCTTTTATCGGTTTTGACTGTCGTTTAATTGTCCTTCCTGAATATTTCCTTACAGGCTTTCCCTTGGGAGAATCTCTAGAAGCATGGGCAGAAAAAGCTTGTTTAGAAATGGCAGGGGCTGAATATGAAGCACTTGGTAAAATTGCCCAAAAACATAAAATCTTTTTAGCTGGTAATGCTTATGAACTAGATCCCAATTTTCCAGGTTTATACTTTCAAACCTGCTTTGTAATTGATCCTTCCGGCTCAATTATTTTACGCTATCGACGGCTAAATTCTATGTTTGCACCCACACCTCATGATGTTTGGGATAAATATCTTGATTGCTATGGATTAGAGGGAGTTTTCCCCGTTGCAAAAACCGAAATTGGCAATTTAGCAGCTTTAGCATCTGAAGAAATATTATATCCAGAAGTTGCCCGTTGTTTAACAATGCGTGGTGCAGAAATATTACTACATTCCACATCAGAAGTTTATAGCAAAAACCTGACACCAAAAGATGCAGCTAAAATCACTCGTGCTGTCGAAAATATGGTTTACGTCGTCTCAGCCAATACAGCAGGTATAATTAATAGTCCCATTCCTGCGGCTTCTGTCGATGGTGGGTCTAAAATTATTGATCATCGAGGCATCGTATTAGCAGAAACAGGTGCAGGGGAAAGCATGGCAGCCTTTGCTGAGATTAATATAGCAGCATTGAGGAGCGATCGCACTAGGCCAGGTTTAAATAATCTCCTCTCCCGTCAGCGATTTGAACTTTATGCTCAAACTTATCATCAGTCACACTTCTACCCACCTAATACCATGCTAGATGGCAAAATAGACCGCAAACATTTCATTCAAACACAAAAAGATACCATTGAACGCCTCACTAAATTAGGGATAATTCGTAATTCGTAATTCGTAATTAAGATAATACCTTTTGACAAATGAAAAATGACAAAACCAATTGAAGTCCGCAACCCTCGCACAGGGAAATTTGATTACGTCATTATCCCACCACCACCCAAACTGCTATCCCAGCAATGTCACCGACTCCGCAGAGGGCAAATTCATTGGCAGGAACTCGGTATTGAAGGTAGAATTGATGCACTCAAGCAATGGAAACAAGCCATATTATCTGAGCGCAAACAGTTAACAGATGCCTTGGTAAATGATACAGGTAGATTATCAACAACCGTACTAGAAATAGACTCTTTTCTCTCAAGTATTGATAGGTGGTGTAATTTAGCTCCCCAGTTACTACAAGAAACCTCCAAAAATACAGCTATTCCCTTTATTGCTTTACAACAAACAGCTGTTCCTTATCCTCTGGTAGCTGTAATTAGTCCCTGGAATTTTCCCTTATTGTTATCTACAATTGATACAATTCCAGCTTTACTAGCAGGTTGTGCTGTCATAGTTAAACCCAGCGAAATTGCTCCCCGTTTCGTTGCACCATTGATGACTGCACTAAATACAGTTCCTAAATTACGCGATGTTTTAAACTTTGTAGAAGGAGCAGGACAAACAGGAGCAGCTTTAATTGAAGAAGTAGATTTAGTATGCTTTACAGGCAGTGTTGAAACAGGGCGTTTAATCGCACAAGCCGCAGCGAGAAACTTTATTCCAGCTTTCTTAGAATTAGGAGGAAAAGATCCAGCTATAGTTTTAGAATCAGCCAATCTAGACTTAGCAACTTCAGCAATTTTATGGGGTTCTGTCATCAATTCAGGACAGTCATGTTTATCAATTGAAAGAATTTATGTTGCTGAATCTATCTTTGAAAAATTTTATCATCAATTAGTAACTAAAGCCTCACGTCTACAACTAGCCTATCCAACAGTTGAAAGCGGTGAAATCGGTCCCATCATTTCCGAAAACCAAGCTGCAATTATTAATGAACATCTACAAGATGCCCTATTACAAGGAGCAGTAATTCACTGTGGTGGTAAAGTAGAAGAATTAGGTGGTGGTTGGTGGTGTCGTCCCACAGTTATGACCGAAGTTGATCATGCCATGAAAGTGATGACTGAAGAAACATTCGGTCCCATTATGCCAGTCATGCCTTTTTCCACAGTAGAAGAAGCAGTAGATTTAGCAAACGACTCTATTTATGGACTTAGTGCGGCTGTATTTGCTCAATCAGAAGAATTAGCAATTGAAGTTGCCCAAAAAATAGACGCAGGTGCTATTAGTATTAATGATGCAGGTTTAACATCTATGATGCACGAAGGAGAGAAAAACGCCTTTAAATTTTCTGGTTTAGGAGGTTCTCGCATGGGTGCAGCAGCATTAAAACGCTTCATGAGAAAAAAAGCCTTTCTAATTAAAACCAACACCAATAAAGACCCGTGGTGGTTTAATGAAGGAGAATAGGGAAATGGGAAATGGGTAAAAGTTGTTCCCAATTACCAATTACCAATTACCAATTACCAATCACCAATTACCAAACCAATTATGTCTAATATTCGTTTAGAAATGCCAGTTTTAGCCCGTCATGAAGGTGAATGGGTGGGAACTTATACCTTGGTTGATACAACAGGAAAAATTCTGGACAGTCATCAATCTCATTTAAGTTGCCAATTTCCTGAAAATAGCGATTATTCTTACTATCAAATTAATCGTTATACCTGGGAAGATGGTAAACAAGAAGAGCATAAATTTCCAGGGACATATCAAGATAAAAAACTCTGGTTTGATACCGAACGTATTCAAGGTAAAGCTTGGGAAGTTGATGATTCAACCGTTATTTTGTGGTTTGGTTATAAACAGTTTCCAGATATGTACCTATATGAAATGATTCAAATCAGTCCTGATAACAACTATCGCGCTCGTACTTGGCAATGGTTTAAAAAAAATCAAATTTACCAACGCACTCTTATTCAAGAAGAAAGGTTAAAATAATAATTCTGTGATTAAATTCCCACTTGACAAGGTATAGGCATGGCAAAAAGCGACAAAATCAACTTTTCTACCCCTAGCGGTTTTCCCGAATTTCTACCCAGCGAAAAGCGTTTAGAAGTATATTTATTAGATATAATACGTCGTGTATTTGAAAGCTATGGCTTTACACCCATTGAAACCCCAGCAGTTGAAAGGTTAGAAGTGCTGCAAGCCAAGGGAAATCAAGGTGATAATATAATATATGGTATTGAACCTATTTTACCACCAAATCGCCAAGCAGAAAAGGATAAATCTGGTGAAACTGGTTCGGAAGCAAGAGCTTTAAAATTTGATCAAACTGTTCCCTTTGCTGCTTATATTGCCCGTCACTTAAATGAATTAACCTTTCCCTTTGCACGTTATCAAATGGATATGGTTTTTCGAGGAGAACGGGCAAAAGATGGACGTTTTCGGCAGTTTCGGCAATGTGATATTGATGTCGTTGCTCGTGGTACACTCAGTTTGCTATATGATGCCCAAATGCCAGCAATTATCACCGAAATATTTGAGGCAATTAATATTGGTGATTTTGTAATTCGCATTAATAACCGGAAAATTCTTACAGGTTTCTTTCAATCTGTAGGAGTTGCAGAAAACCAAATTAAAGCTTGTATTGGTATTATTGATAATTTGGAAAAGATTGGAGAAGCCAAAGTTGAATTAGAGTTAGAAAAAGAAGGTATTTCTACAGAACAAACAGAGAAAATTATTGAGTTTATTAAAATTGATAATAGCGTTGTTGGTACTTTAGATCAACTCAAATACCTAGCTAGAAGATCAGAATCAGAGCAATTCAATTTAGGAGTTAGTGAATTAGAAACGGTAATTAATGGAGTTAGAGATTTAGGAGTTGCTGACAAACGTTTCTGTATTGATTTATCTATTGCTCGTGGTTTAAATTATTATACGGGAACTGTTTACGAAACTACTTTAATAGGACATGAAGCATTAGGTAGTATTTGTTCTGGAGGCAGATATGAGGAATTAGTGGGGATGTTTTTAGGCGAAAAAATGCCTGGAGTGGGGATTTCCATTGGTTTAACTCGGTTAATTAGTCGGTTGTTAAAAGCGGGTATTCTCAATACTTTATCTGCAACACCTACCCAGGTAGTGGTAGTGAATATGCAAGAAGATTTAATGCCTGTTTATTTAAAGGTATCACAGCAATTAAGACAAGCAGGAATTAATGTTGTGACTAATTTTGAAAAACGTCCTTTGAGTAAACAATTTCAAGCCGCAGATAAACAGGGTATTCAATTTTGTGTAATTATTGGTTCCAATGAGGCCGCAGCCGAAAAAGTATCATTGAAGGATTTGAAAAGCGGTGAACAAGTAGAGGTGGCTTTGGCAGATTTAGCTGAAGAAGTTAAACGTAGACTGGGATAATTTTTCGTTTCTAAACTCTGTGGAGGAATTCCTAATTTGATTTGATATTTTAGCTGCTACGATGAATGTTCCAAAACAAAGAAAGCCCCAGTCCACCATCTATATAAATGTGTTGACCTGTGATAAATCGGCTTTGCTCTGAACAAAGAAAAGCTACTAATGGTGCCACATCTTCTGGTTGACCCCATCTTCCCATTGGGGTGGCATTTGGTGGTAGTTGGTCGATGTAGGGAAGTGTCTCTAAAACCTCATCCCATACCTGAGTTTTTATGTAGCCGGGTGCAACAATGTTAACAGTAATTCCTTTTGGAGCTAGTGCTAAAGCGTAGTGTTTGGCAAGTACTTCTAAAGCTGCTTTTGCTGGAGCTAACATAGCATATACTTTGCCAGGATCATGAACACCATGTCCAGACATGACTACTACCCGACCTTCACCATCATTCATGTAACTCAATGCCTTTTCCATACACCTAAGAAAAACTTTTGGGTAAAGTTCCTGTGCCTCATTATACTGTTCAAAAGTAAATTCCCCAGGAAGTTTAGCCCCAATCAGATATCCAGCCAAGTGGACAAAGGCAGTCAATTGGCTGTTAAATTGTTCTTCTACTACTCTAAAAAAGGTATCAACTGTTTCGGTTTTTTTGATGTCACCAGCTACGGTGACAACTTTGATGTTATGTTTTTCTAACTCTTTCTTTGCTAAGTCTGCGGCATGATGGTTGGAACTATATCCAAGAATGAGATTAAAGCCTTCTCTGGCTAGTTGACGGGAAATAGCTAAACCTATGCCACGAGTACCTCCAGCCACCAATGCAACTTTCATTAGCATGACCTAAATTTTGTTATTTAAGGATTTACAAAAATTTTATCAGTTAACAAGGTATGGCTATCCTATTTGAGTTGAGAATCGCTCTCGCTATCCCAATCAAATTCTGTTTTACTAACTTTTTAAATACCTGGTAGAAAAATTCTGCCATGCGGGGTGAGACACCTGATGGGGATAACACTGCACTCAATATTAGCAATATGAGAACTATAATCGTTAGTGAATTGATTCCTTTGGCTAGGTATCAATTAATTAGGGCGATCGCATAACTACAACGGAACTGCGATCGCTTCTTTTAACTCTCCAACACCTGATCTACCTCTCTACAAGCCTTGTACCAGCGTTGTTCCCAGTCGCCATTAATGATAATATAGAGTCTATCGCGTGATTCTAAAGCTTGAATACAGCGCATACGGTCTACGATTACCTTCCTCCTCAATCCACCGGGGACATTTCCCAAACAGGACATCGCATACCAACCATATATTTGTAAAAAAATGTAAATTACCTGGAGAATTGCATCTGAATTTAAAAGGGATAATTAATAGATGACTACTAAATCAGAAAACACTTTAAAAATAGCTCAACAAGCATTTGAGCATTTTATAAATGGTCTAGAAACAGGTAATTGGCAGAATTTTCTAGATATGCTCACAGACGATTTTAGTTTTTGGTTCCCAATGGGGAAATTTCACGGATTAAATGTAGGTAAAGAACGAGCAAAAGAGTTTTTTGAATATGTTTCTGAAGCTTTTAAACCTGGATTAAAGCTTACGTCTGTAGATAACATTACTAGCAACGAAAAAACTGTTATTTTTGAATTTAGAGATGAAGGCAAATTGCTAGGAGAACCTTATAAAAATCGCGTTGCAGTTGCTTTTGATGTCAGAGAAAACAAAATTTGTGGTTATAGAGAATATTTTGGTAGTGATGGAAAATCCTATTAGTTTTTAATACACAATTAAATTTATAGCTATTTTAAAAAAATCTTTTTCCCCTCCACGAAACAATGAAGAGGGTTTAGGGGCGGGGTAAAAATAAGATAAATTCTATATTAGAGTAATTTATTTAAAATTAATTGCCCTCAGTATTTAAACTATTAATTTCTCTACATTTGACTTCAGCCGCTTGATAAGCTGTCAAATATTCTTGATCACCTAACATTAAATCACCATAATATTCATAAGGTGATTGACCATAAACTGGCAGAGGATCATCCTCTGGATAATCTTCTTTTGATTCGTCAATTATGGCTTTTAGTTTTTTGAGAGTTAGACTCTGTGCGGGAAAATACCAAAGGGTTTTATGGTTTTTTTGTAAATAAGGAAAAGTGGGATCGATAATCACTTCATCTAATTCAATCCAACCATGTTCAACAGGTTTATAAGGTTGACCAGTAAACACTAAAAAACCTTGAACATATTTTGATCCTTCAGTTGCCAAAGCAGCTTTATAAGCATTTTCAAAAGGTTTTTTAGCTTTACTTTTGATGCTTTCAGCAACTTGCAGAGATAGTGATTCATCTAATAATTTATTCATGGGTGAAATTAGCCTCCTCTAATTACTGTCAATTCTATCATCTCTTAATGTCTGCACTTGTAAACCGATTTTCACAATTTTTTAAGTAGGATAGAAAGATAAAAAAATCTTATCAGTATGATATAAGTTCAGGTTTTACCCTTTTGCAGTATATGTAAGGCTGCAAAGAATGATGATATCAATTGAATGGTTAAGTCTTTATCTGTGTTTATCTGCGTTTATCTGCGGTCAATTATTCTTGATATTTTATTCCATGCGACTTCATATCAATTTGGGATCAGAATCATTTTATTTTCTAAATCATTAGTAAATGTGAGAGTTTCAATCCCTAATAGGGATTAATGAAAATTGCAATCCTCCTAGGTCAAAACAGAGAGACATTACTTGGTTTCAATCCCTAATAGGGATTAATGAAAATTGCAATATTAGCCAAGTTAAAGCGATCGCACAATATACAGCGTTTCAATCCCTAATAGGGATTAATAAAAATTGCAATTGGATGATCCTAAACAGATCCTATTATGTTGGTCACTAGCTGTTTCAATCCCTAATAGGGATTAATAAAAATTGCAATACTTCTACAACAGGGTCGTAATCAATCCGAAGTGGTTTCAATCCCTAATAGGGATTAATAAAAATTGCAATTTGTAGGCTATGCAGGGTGTAGTTTTCATTGTTCTATTCCATGGTTTCAATCCCTAATAGGGATTAATAAAAATTGCAATTTCAATACGTTCACTTACTCCACAAACTGATTCATGTTTCAATCCCTAATAGGGATTAATAAAAATTGCAATGCTAACCAACAAGAGGAATCACTATTGATTATTGTTTCAATCCCTAATAGGGATTAATAAAAATTGCAATATGCGGCTCTTACAAGATTAGAATTACTGGAAGATGTTTCAATCCCTAATAGGGATTAATAAAAATTGCAATTTGGCTTGATGCCCAGTGCTTTGGCGATTTGCTTACAGTGTTTCAATCCCTAATAGGGATTAATAAAAATTGCAATCAAAAGAAAAATTTATTGGTTGCACAAATGGCCTCTTTTTTGTTTCAATCCCTAATAGGGATTAATAAAAATTGCAATATGTAACAGCAGAGAAAACCGCTTATGTTCAAGTTTCAATCCCTAATAGGGATTAATAAAAATTGCAATAAGCAAGCCAGAAAGTTTTACGAACTTGCATTAGGTGTTTCAATCCCTAATAGGGATTAATAAAAATTGCAATTTCTGTAGGTGAGATGATGAGCATGATTACTCTTTGTTTCAATCCCTAATAGGGATTAATAAAAATTGCAATAGTTGATATTAGGTTTGTTAATATGTCGCCAATAACAAAAGTTTCAATCCCTAATAGGGATTAATAAAAATTGCAATCAAATTCAACAGCTAATTACCCCTGTAATTTCTAGTTTCAATCCCTAATAGGGATTAATAAAAATTGCAATTGTTGCTACTGGCCCATTACCTTCTGATAAAGCGTTTCAATCCCTAATAGGGATTAATAAAAATTGCAATGTACAAGTACCCGATGCCAAGATTAGGTTCTCTGCTTCAATCCCTAATAGGGATTAATAAAAATTGCAATATTACTTAAGAACTACTTTAAAGAATTGGAGCAAGGTTTCAATCCCTAATAGGGATTAATAAAAATTGCAATATAGCCTAAGAATTTTTCTTTGCCCGGAACGCCTTACGTTTCAATCCCTAATAGGGATTAATAAAAATTGCAATTAATATCACCCTCAAGATTTTCCGGAATTGTAGCAATTTGAGGTTTCAATCCCTAATAGGGATTAATAAAAATTGCAATAATATCACCCTCAAGATTTTCCGGAATTGTAGCAATTTGAGGTTTCAATCCCTAATAGGGATTAATAAAAATTGCAATATAACTTCAGAATTGAGCCAATAAGTTCCATTCCAAAATGTTTCAATCCCTAATAGGGATTAATAAAAATTGCAATTTGCAGCCCAACCACTAATATTTTTACCAATATTCTGCGTAATAGAGTTTCAATCCCTAATAGGGATTAATAAAAATTGCAATATCAGGATAAGAAAGACCATCTACCCTATGTGCGCGGTTTCAATCCCTAATAGGGATTAATAAAAATTGCAATAACTTCGTACCATTAGGCGCAAAAGGGACAACGGTGTTTCAATCCCTAATAGGGATTAATAAAAATTGCAATTTCTCCAGTGATTCTCACTCTAAAGTACCTGTAAAAGTTTCAATCCCTAATAGGGATTAATAAAAATTGCAATTGCAGATATATTTTTATTCAATCAACAGCCCTTTTATGTTTCAATCCCTAATAGGGATTAATAAAAATTGCAATCAGCGATGGAGTAAAAAACTTTTCTTCTCGCCTGCCATTTGTTTCAATCCCTAATAGGGATTAATAAAAATTGCAATTGGGCGACTATTTTGGGGTCAATGTCGCTCAATGTTGCGTTGGTTTCAATCCCTAATAGGGATTAATAAAAATTGCAATTTGGAGGGATTAAACCATGTCCTGACGGCTAATGGTAACGTTTTGTTTCAATCCCTAATAGGGATTAATAAAAATTGCAATTATCGAGTAAGGGCTGGTTTATTCTTGCAGGGATATGTTTCAATCCCTAATAGGGATTAATAAAAATTGCAATTGGTAGACAACCTTGTGATTGCACTGGACAAGATGTTTCAATCCCTAATAGGGATTAATAAAAATTGCAATTGGCAAATATGAATCCTGATCAACGCCAAGTGCTTGGTTTCAATCCCTAATAGGGATTAATAAAAATTGCAATTCGCCGTAATTTATTCAGGTAAAACGATTTCATTGTTTCAATCCCTAATAGGGATTAATAAAAATTGCAATGGCAGGCTATGTGGGAGGCACTACTGCCATTGATGTTTCAATCCCTAATAGGGATTAATAAAAATTGCAATAGCGGCATCCTGGAAGCCTGTCTGTATTTGGTTTTCAAGGTACGGTTGCGCGATTGGTCTCATCATAGTCCATTTCAGAAATTGTGTCAAGAATGAAAATCGCTGAAACCCAGTCTGGGTAAGGTGCGCGGATGGTTGACTAACATGAATAGCCGCAAAACCAAGCCTATCAAGAGATACAGACATTTTTTCAGTTTCTTGATTTTTTACACCTACCCAGCCGCGCTAAAAGGCTGGTTGTCAACTATTCTTAATACTCTCCACCAGTCACCTTACTCCGGAAGACAATGTACTGATACAGATTGTAAAACAACATTACCGGAATCAGGAAACCGATAAAAATAATCATGATTACCAAGAAGAAGATTAAAAATGAATTGGGTTTTGCATGAACCCTGACATTCCCCCAGTAGTAAAGTGGAGATATTGTTAGGAATGCTGTGTATGTGAAGTATTGTATCCCCTACAGTTACCAAAACTGTAACGGTGATCAAATCTCACCCTGCTCAGGACTATTCTAGGTAAGTACAACAGGGCAACTATCTTGAGTGTGAGGATTTAGCAATGTCTTACCCGATTCCGTCCAAAATGTGGCAGCGCGTCAGTATTTTAACATTCTTATTATTACTACCAACAGTAGGAATTGCCGTTTTAAATCAGTCTCTGACAAAAGCAATTCCCACCAATCAGACCACCTCAGCCAACTCCATTCTACCCAGTCACCTAGACTATCAAGCACTCCAGGCATTAGTCAACAATTATAGTTGTGTCGTTTCCGTTTCCAACTTTGGCACTCTTCCCGTCACCCGCACAGAATTTGCTACAGTCTTGAATACTTGTTCAGAGCGAATCAATGAACTAATAGCAAATAACCCCACCACAGTTGCCCAAACAGACCTGCAAACTCTACAACGCTTGCAAAAAGAATTTGCACCAGAGTTAGCAACCCTCAACAATCCCAAAGAAGAAGATAAATTAGAAGCTCGTAGCAATATCGCTCCCACTCAACCTACCAGAGAACGCACTGAAGCTCAATCTATTGGTAAGACTAAACCATCAGGCGTAGTCATGGCACCACCCCTTAACGATAGTAGATTTAGTTCACCTGTCATTAATGAGTCCCTTGACCGTCCAATTAGCCCTAAACGTACAGTTGGGGGCAGTATTAATGGTATGATTGCCCCCGAACCTGAAATCAATTGGCAATTCAATACAGAGAACTATAACCGAATTGATGATAATCCCTTTCATCGGGTTAGTAATGATCCCCTTTCTACGTTTTCCATAGATGTAGATACGGCATCCTACAGTAATATGCGACGGTTTATTACCCAAGGACAATTACCACCGAAGGATGCAGTAAGAATAGAAGAATTGATTAATTATTTTACTTATAATTATCCTCAACCCACAGGAAATAGACCTTTTTCCGTCACGACTGAAGTGACTGCTGCTCCCTGGAATCCCCAACACAAGCTGGTACAAGTAGGTTTACAAGGTAAACGTTTAGAGAGTGAAACTTTACCACCTAGCAATCTAGTATTTCTAATTGATGTCTCCGGTTCTATGGGTGAACCCAACAAATTACCCTTGGTAAAACAGTCCCTGAAATTATTGGTGAATAAACTCAGTCCTGAAGACAGGGTAAGTTTAGTAGTTTATGCAGGAAATGCGGGTGTAGTCTTACCTGCTACCCCTGGAAGTCAAAAAACAAAAATTCTGGCAGCCATTGACCGCTTAGAAGCTGGAGGCTCTACTGCTGGTGGTCAGGGTATTGAATTAGCTTACAAAATCGCCAAACAAAACTTCCTCAAATCTGGTAATAACAGAGTAATTTTAGCCACTGATGGAGATTTTAACGTCGGGGTTTCCAGTGATGCCGAATTAACCAGATTAATTGAACAGAAGCGAGACCAGGGAATTTTTCTCACAGTTATAGGATTTGGTACTGGTAACTATAAAGATGGAAAAATGGAACAATTAGCTGATAAGGGTAATGGCAACTATGCCTATATTGATACCTTATTAGAAGCCAAGAAAGTCCTAGTTAATGACATTCGGGGAACACTATTTACCATTGCCAAGGATGTGAAAATTCAGGTGGAATTTAATCCTGCCAAAGTCCAAGCATACCGCTTAATTGGCTATGAAAACCGCCTGTTGCAAAACCAAGATTTCAATGATGATAAGAAAGATGCGGGGGAAATTGGCGCTGGTCATTCTGTGACAGCACTGTATGAAATTATTCCTACTGGCACGAAGAGTGATGTGAAACTGCCAGAGGTAGATCCTTTGCGGTATCAGCGTTCTGGTGTAACTGCGACCGATACTGCTGATAATGAGATGATGTTGGTGAAACTCCGCTATAAATTACCCCAGGACAGCACCAGTCAATTGATTACTCAGACTATCAAAGATAGTGAATTCAACGCTAACCTAACACCATCAACTAATTTGAGATTTGCTGCTGGGGTAGCCACTTTTGGCATGATACTACGTGATTCTGAGTATAAGGGAAATGCTAACTATGATTTGGTGATGAAATTGGCAACTCAAAGTAAAGGGGAAGATACGGAGGGCTATCGCGGTGAGTTTATTCGCTTGGTAGAGCAATCTAGGGAGTTAATGACTAGGAAGTAATGCAAGACAAGGAATACGCCGAAGGCATCGCTTTGGTTCAATGCTCTCATCCGCTACTTTTGAAATCGCAGACAAAAGTTTTGTGAGGTAATTGACTTTTTTGGTGAATTACTTTGTCCTGGTGTCACATACTCGATTGCGAGATTGAGATATGTTATTTTTGCACAATCTCTTTTATCCCCATCACAAGCTATGACACTCAATTTATATTTACTGCGACATGGCGAAACTACTTTTAGTCAAAGTGGTAATTTCTGCGGTAAAACTGATGCGGAGTTGACCTCAGAAGGGATGCAGATGGCGGAGAGTTTTGCCGATGTTTATCAAAACTTGAAGTGGTCAGCGGTTTATGCTAGTCCGATGAAGCGCACCATTGCCACTGCCAAGCCATTTTGTGATGCTATTGGTATGGAGATGCAGGTGCGGGAAGGACTCAAAGAAGGTAGTTACGGCGAATGGGAAACCAAGAGTAAATCGTTTGTTCAAGAAAATTACCCAGAAAACTATGTAAAATGGTTGACAGAACCCGCTTGGAATGCACCCATTGGTGGAGAAACTGCGGTAGATATTGCTAACCGTTCTATGCCTGTAATTGCGGAAATTCAAGAAAAACATCCCCAAGGTAATATTTTAGTGGTTTCCCATAAAGCCACGATTCGGATTATGCTTTGCAGTTTACTGGGAATTGATTTGGGACGCTATCGCTATCGGGTAAATATTTTGGTCGCTTCGGTAAGTATGGTTAAATTTGACGTTAATGGTCCTTTGTTAGAAATATTAGGCGATCGCTATCATATACCTGATCATATTCGCTCTCGTCCAGGAACATAATAGTGCCTCAAAAAAATTTAGCACTTTTCAACCCCCGACATATCAAACAGTAGACTTGTCCAACGGAGACATTACCCTTACCAACGCGATGGTAACTAAAATGACACCTTGGATATAAATCCACTAGATTTTCCTTCTTTATACACACTCAACTTTGCTTTAACTTCGGGAATTTTTTTAGCCATCATTCCACCGTTATATGGCAAGCCGAGCGATCGCAGATTCTTGGCAGGATAATTGTAAAGCGACTTATGATCCCAGCCAAAGTCATCAGCTATTGTGACTAGATTGGCATTTGGCTGTAAAATACCTTCATGCTACTAGGATTCAAGACCGAGAACCGCTATATATTCAGGAGTATTCTTGGAAGAAGGTGCTAAAAAAGCCTATTTCAGAGATTAGATAATGCCATAGGGATGAGAAAACACAACACTCTAAACAATGCTGGTAAACTGACTGCTTTACTCTGTTTACTCACCCTCTTACTCACACCTTTTGTGATCGTTAATGCTGGTGAACGCGGTGTATTAATGAAATTCGGTCAAGTCCAAGAACAAATATTAGGAGAGGGAATTCACTTAATTATCCCTATCGTTAATACAGTTAAAAAAATCAGTATCAGAATTCAAAATCAGGAAATATCGGCTGAGGCTGCTTCTAAAGATTTACAGAACGTTTTTACTGATGTAGCTCTCAATTGGCATATTCTCCCAGATCAAGCTAATACGATTTTTCAACAAGTTGGTGATATAAATAATGTTGTTGAATGCATTATTAATCCAGCCATTGAAGAAGTGTTAAAATCAGTTATTGCCCAATATACTGCTGAAGAAGTAATTACAAAACGCGGAAATGTCAAAACGGAATTAGATCAGGCCTTAACCGCAAAATTAGGAAGCTATAATATAGTATTTGATGATATTTTTTTAGTTCATATTCATTTCTCTGACAAATTTAGAGAAGCTGTAGAATCAAAACAAATTGCGGCTCAAGAAGCAAAACAGGCTGAATTTATCGCTTTAAAAGCAGTGAAAGAAGCAGAGACAAAAGTTAATTTAGCTAAGGGTGAAGCAGAAGCTCAAAGCTTACTCAGAAATATTTTAACACCCGAATTACTTCAAAGACAAGCTATAGAAAAATGGAATGGGAAACTGCCATTAATTATGGGTAAGGATAATCTGAAGCTTGGGAATATTCAGGAGTTAATTACAGCTAGTGAAAATTAAACTTCAAGCTATCCATAAGCATTTTTAATCTAAAATCAAAAAGTTGGTAATTTTTCCCCATCAATAAATTATGCAAGGAATCTGGCTCGAAAATAATCAATTACAACTCCGCACAGATATTCCCATCCCCGAACCACCAGCAGGAGAAGCTTTAATAAGGGTTTTGCGTGCAGGTATCTGTAACACAGACTTAGAATTACTTAGAGGTTATTACCCCTATACTGGCATTATCGGCCATGAATTTGTCGGTGTTGTAGAACAAGGTGCAGACGACTTAATTAATAAAAGAGTTGTCGGTGAAATCAATGCTGTTTGTGGTTATTGTCGGTTTTGTCGTCGGGGACAACCCACACATTGTGAAAATCGCACGGTTTTAGGTATTGTCAACCGTAATGGTGCTTTTGCTGAGTACCTTTGTTTACCTGTTGAAAACTTGCATCCAGTCCCGGAAAACGTCTCAACTGAAGCTGCAACTTTCACCGAACCTATAGCAGCAGCATTGGAAATTCAACAGCAAGTGCAATTATGTAGAGATGATCGAGTTTTAGTAGTGGGAGATGGTAAATTAGGGCAATTGGTAGCCCAGACACTAGCGTTAACGGGTTGCGATTTATTAGTGGTGGGACGACACAGAGAGAAATTGGTTAATTTAGAAGCACGAGGGATAAAAACTGGGTTAGCTGATACCGTTATCGATAGATATTTTGATATCTCTGTTGATTGTACAGGAAATTCAGAAGGATTTGCGATCGCTCGTCGGGCTTTACGTCCTCGTGGCACACTAGTACTAAAAAGTACCTATGCAGGCAATCTCAGCCTAGATGCTTCCTCATTAGTAGTAGATGAAATTACCCTAATAGGTTCTCGTTGTGGACCCTTTACCCCAGCATTAGAGTTATTAGCAACAAAACAGGTGGATGTAGAACCACTAATTAATGCTTATTATCCCCTGAGTGAAGGTTTAGCTGCTATTGAAAAAGCGCAAACTAAAGGAGTTTTAAAGGTGCTGTTAGAAATAAATTAGCAAATCAAAAAACCAAATTACATAGATTCGGCACCATGAGTAACTAGACGTTTAAATAAAACTGCTGACCAACCAGTTTCTCTGAGAACAGCAGATGTAGAAACTTCCACATAAGACTGTTCAATAAAAGCTAAATCAATCATACAAATTTTTCCTAAAGCCTCGTTTAATTCCTCTGATTTTCCTTCTAGTTTGAGTTTTTTACCTACTTCATGAACTACAGTAGCCATAGCTGGAACTAGATGCTGGGGTTGAATTCCTATCTTGACATGAACAATACCAATTTGCCAACGACTTTTAGAATAGCCAATACCCCAATTATCTATGCCTGTAAACATTTCATGAAACCAATGAATAAATGTTTCTCGGAGACGATGAATTCTTCCCTCGGTTGCATTTAAAATAGCATTCATTTCTTCATCACGTCCTAGATAACTATAGAAATGATCTGCCATTTCTGATGCAATTTCTAGCCCCCAATCTTCATTTGATTTGAGAATAAATTTATCTTCAGGGGTGAACCCAAAACGATTTTCCAGCTTGTTCATAAAAGCGAGAGTATCCATAGCCGCAAGTAATCCCTATTTTTTAAATAAATTCCAGGTTAAGACTAACTGTGTGCGCTGACAAACTTTAGTAGATGTCTCCACAGTTAAGATTAAAATTGGCTTTTGAGAACCAAATTCAATCTTCCTTGAATTTAGTAGTAAAAGTTGAGGAACTTGTGAGGATGGCAATATTTGCTACAGCCACCTGTAACCAAGCTACTTAAGTTCAAATCCTTACTATATCTCGTTCCCAGTCTTTGACTGGGAATGCTATCAAGAGAGGCTCTGCCTGCCATGAAAGCAGAGGCAGAGCCTTATAGAATTCATTCCCATACAGAGTATGAGAACGAGACAAATCCTCACATCCAAAAAATAATACCTCAAATTAACATCTTGAGAACCCTCAAAATCCTGATTCAAACTTAATAAGTTCTTGCAACCCTTAGATGTTAAACTTTACAAGTTTTGACGCGAGAGAAGAGCCATTTACACATTATTCCAACCGCCATTCCCCCAACCTTTGGGAGATGGCCTTCTGGTGCTGTTTTATCTAAAATCATATCTTCGTACAATAAGTGTTTGCCTTCTTTTCGCCATCCTACTTTGTCTTCAAAGGCTGTCCAAATTTTTGGTTCGTAGTTTCTCGTTCCACCTAAACCTTGATAAATATTTTTCTGCACAGAAAAACCAAATTTACCATTACTGTATCTTATCCATAACTTATCTATAATACATAAATCTTCACAAGGAAAATTATCAATGTGTTCAACATCTAACCAACCTTCTTGTCCCCGTTTCATAACCGCTAACATTACTCGTGCTGTTTCTTTATCTGCTTCTTTCCATTTCTCTGCTGCGAGTAAGTCATGCAGTCTTGTATAATCCTGTTCGACGGCTGATTTTAAATTTGCTTGATCGTATTTTCCCGGTTCTTGTGGATTATTCATGATTGATCAACAGTTGGGTTTAATTTTAAATACAGCGGTTTCCGCTCTTATGAGGTACATCAGCAGAAATTAACAAACCAATAGATAATAATTAATTTGATTGATAATCTTTACAACCAATTGCTTCTTCAGTATTCGCAATATAAGGATTTACCGTACATTTGAGGCGGTAATTATTAGTAAAAAATTGGCAATTATGACAGGGAATTTTGTGCATTTTTTGAGCAGTTTTTACAGTGTCTTGTGTTGCTGTCCATAAATTCAGAATCACCAGGATAATTATCGTCCAAGCAATGAAAAAGCAAATCGGAATCAATAATGGTTGTATCCCATGAATGAGGAAAAATATAAAATTTAACACGGCAATTGCTAATACAAGTGAGGAGTTAGAAATTAATATAACTCCTAACTCCTAATTGATCACTTCTAGCTAAAGATATATTAAATTAAACGCCGACATGACCTAAAGCAATACCTGTCACCAGCATTCCCAGTACCAAGAAGGGTTGAGCGCTGGCTTGATATTTGACATCATTGGCTATGGGATCACGGAGGAAATACATATCCTGTAAAGTGATTTGGGGAATGATTAACAACACGAGAATAGCTGCATACAAGTTCTCATGGATACTGACGAGATAGGCAGCAACTAAACCTTGGAATAAGTCAATCATGACTACACAAATCAAGGCAGCATTTTGAATACCAAACATGACTGGTAGTGATTGTAATCCCAATTGGCGATCGCCCTCTACACTCTTGAAGTCGTTGACAATAGCGATTCCTAAGCCAGCCAAGCTGTAAAATAGGGTCAGAACTACAATTCGCCAATTGAGTTCACCGAACAACGCATGACCAGCCCACCAAGGTAAAGCAATGTAACTTGCACCCAAAGCATAATTCCCTAACCAGCCATTTTGCTTCAATTTCAATGGTGGTGCAGAATAGATGTAGGCAATAAATGTCCCAAAAATCGACAACAATAGGACATTAGGAACTGGATGACCTGCCCATAAATCTAAGGTGTAGGCTACCCCATATCCTAGTAAGAGTAAAACAATGATTTGGCTAATTACTTGCTTTTCTGAAATTGCCCCGGAAGGAATAGGCCGATAAGGTTCATTAATAGCGTCAATTTCCCGGTCATAGTAATCATTGATGGTTTGGGTGTAGCCTGTCAACAAAGGCCCAGATAGCAACATACAAAGTGCGGATTTCAAGACATTTTCTAGAGTCCAGGTGTAGTTACCAGAAGAAGCCGCACCGCAGACTACACCCCAAATGAGGGGAATCCAGGTAATAGGCTTCATCAATTGCAAGCGGATCTTCCAAATGGAAGTTTCCCCAGGTGATGCACCTTTCATTCCTAGCAGTTGCCGAGTTTTGGCACTGCGATCGCTCGTTGCTGTTTGCTCACTGGAATTAGTCGATACTGAGTCTAATGCCTCAGATGGGTTCGTATTGGGGTTAATAGGTTTAGATTCGGTCATAAGATGTAGTGGTAATAGATGGTTGGGAATGGGTGATTGGTAATAGGTTTCAGGGTAATTATTTCCCAATCCCCAGTTCCCAGCCTCTAAAAAGAAATTATCAAATAATTATTCTGAAACTTAGCGCCAGTAATGGGTCTACCACTTAAAGCAGGAGGTAGGAAGATATTGCGCCGTTGATCTCCGGCTTCTACCGTGACTTCTGGCCCGTACTGGGTGAGTTTGACTTGCTTTTTGTCAAACCCAGGCAAAAATAAGCGTACTTGACGATTATGAACGTCGATTTCAATTGGTTTGGGAGCTTGTAATGCTTGCGCCACAAAGTTGGGTAAAGCATCTATCAAAGGTTGCCATTCACCGTTAGAGACATCGGGAACGATGCTCACAGGGAGGGGTGTAAATTCTTCTGATAGGTTGGTGTTTTCCTCCGCAGACACTAAAATAACGCCACCAATAGTTAGACCAACTTGTTGAGCAGTACCCCAAAGAAAGCGGGAATTTGCGACATCAATTGGGTCTGGGGTTGTCACCAAAAAGGCGGCAACGCGATGGGGATCTGCGATCGCATCTTTACCTTGTTCGAGAAAATTATTAACTTGGTTAGTGGGTTGGGCAAAGTTATCTGCCGTCCAGTTAACATTGAAAAAGCTGGTAATTAGCGGTTGAATCAAGGGTGATTCTGTAATTGTTTTGCCCAAGTCAGAATTGACAAACAATTGCCGAAATCGCCGGACATACCAACTCATGGATTCTGGCATTCCCAACATCCGCAAGGTGGAAGAATCGCCTGTGCCATCGTAGATAATCGCGTCATATTTGCCACTGGCATCATATTCACGAATAGCATTGAGAGCCAAGGCGTTATCCATGCCCGGTAATACTACCAGTTCTTGACCATAAACCTCTTTAAAAATAGGCGTGCGGAGGTATTGCGCCTCAAGTTTTTTTGCTTCTTCCCAGTTACGTTCTAGCAGTACAGATGATTGAAACTGTACTGCTTGCAAGTTGGGAGCGATTTCCTGGGGGTCAGGAGTGAGAGAAGTACCTAAGAGAATTGGCAATGTTGGCTCTGCAAGTCCTGCTAGGAGTACTCGTTTGCCTTGGTTTGCCAATAGCTTGGCCGCTGCGATCGCTATTTTGCTACGAGCGATGCCGCTTTTGCCTAAAAATGTCAGTATCAAGGCCATTACTTGATTTCCAATTACCGCCTGTCTTGTCAACTCCAACTTAGCACTGAACCAATACTCTCAGCCGAGATGAACGGCCTTTCACCCCTATACTAGTTTGATTTCATCTTCAAAAAACCAAGTAGAGGAGTTATCGTCAAACTTGACTACTACGCCGATTCCCGCACCATCAGTGACTTTGTAGCCTTCGATGATGCCTATTTTTCCTAGTTTTTGAGCAATTACAGCAGATACGCGATCGCGCAACCGAAACACCTTCACCTTTTGTCCAATTTCCATGATCTAGTTACAATCCAATAAACCAAATCTCAGTGTAGCGGAATCTGTGACTCAGTTTTCATTGGTCATGGCTTAAAATTAAATCAGTAAGCAGGTATACTCGTATGTTTGTTACAGCCCAACAGCTAGAACAACAAATGCCCGATGCGACTCGTTTGTTTGGAAGCTGAAAGACAAGCTCGTGAGTCAGAACATCTGTTAGCAAGTGAAAGAGAGAAAGTACAAATTTTGGCAGAAAAATTGCGATTCCTTCGGAGTAGATCCTGACAGTTTGAGGTAAGCGAATATGTATCAAAATAACCCGCCTTTGTCACCAAAAGAAACCATGCCGACAATGTATGATTTACCTAGTGAGTTAGTGGGAGAATCAGGATTGCCGGACGAATTTCATTGTATACAAGCAGATTTACTGAGTGAAACTTGCCAATCTGCAAATTATACACCAGCAGAAATGTTACTTGCCAGTGATTTAAACCTTTATTATGACCCCCGTCATCCTGGTTGGTATAAGCGTCCTGATTGGTATATGGTGTTAGGGGTTGCTAATGCCAACCAGCAGGAAAATTTACGTTTAAGTTATGTAGTATGGCAAGAAGGTATTGCTCCATACTTAGTAGTTGAATTACTGTCACCAGGAACAGAACAAGAAGACTTAGGACAAACTTTGAGGGAAGTCAACAAACCCCCAACTAAGTGGGAAGTATATGAACACATTCTGCGTGTTCCCTACTATGTCGTTTATGACCGCTATGAAAATAAGTTCCGTGTCTTTAAAATTAATGGTACTCGTTATGAATCCGTATTTTTGCCAGAAAACCGTTTTTGGTTAGAAGAAATAGAAATGGGTTTAGGTTTATGGCAGGGAAGTTATCAAAATACAGAGGGTTTATGGCTGCGTTGGTATAATGCTGATGGTTGGTTGCCAACTTTGGCAGAAAAGGCTGACAGTGAGCGTCAACGGGCAGATAAATTAGCAGAAAAATTGCGATCGCTTGGAATAGATCCTGACAGTTTGGCTTAAATTAATGCTGACAACCATATAAAATACGCGAATAACTTGGCTGTGGTGTGCAATGGTACTTGAGGATGACCCTATCTATCAAAGACAATTTCACTAAGTTGCAAGTAGAGCGTTATTGGGAACTGCTGCAAGTTTTGGTAGCGCGGACTCTCAAAGTGCGTTATCGGGGTTCCTTCTTGGGTGTTTATTGGTCGCTACTGAACCCATTAATAATGACAGGGTTATACACCGCAATCTTCGGAACCACCTTCTCATCCTATTATGGTAACTCAATCCTGAATTACGTATTAGCAGCCTTCACAGGGCTGGTAGTCATCAATTTTTTCTCAGCTTCCACATCTCAAGCTTTAACAAGTGTCGTAGGTAATGGCGCATTATTGAACAAAATTCGTCTACCAGTTAGCGTTTTTCCTGTATCAATGATTACGGCGAACGTGTTTCAGTTTTCAGTAGGAGCATTTCCATTGCTGTCAATCATGACTTTAATCAATTCCAAAAGTCTAGTTAATGTCCTGGCCTTGGTATTTCCATTTCTGGCATTAGTATTAGTTTCCACAGGAATTGGGTTTTTAGTCAGTGCCTTGTATGTATTTTTTAGGGATTTACCTTACTTTTATGAGTTAGTTACCTTTGTGATTTGGATTAGTAGTCCTGTATTTTATCCAGCAGCGATCGTCCCAAAGCAAGTACAGCCATTTTTAGGCTTAAATCCCTTATCACCAATTATTGAAAGTCTGCGTCAAATTACATTATCAGGATCTCCACCAGATATAGGTTTAATTTGGGGCGCTTTACTGAGTGGCATCATTATTTTGTCCCTGGGATGGACTTGTTTTCATGTTTGGCGACATCAGTTTATGGATTTACTGTAAATGGAAGTAATTCGCCTGGATAATGTTTCGCTGTGGCGACGGACGCAAGAAGAGTTTTCTTATGACCTTAAAAAAACTGTGCTTTCTATTGTAGAAGGTAAATATCGCCAACCCGCAAAAAAATTAGTGCTAGATCACGTTGCTTTAGCAGTTGACAAAGGTGAAAAAATAGGTATTATTGGTGCCAATGGTTCTGGTAAATCCACACTTTTAAAGGTCATTTGTGGGATTTTACAACCAAGTATCGGCACAGTGCGCGTCAAGGGTAAAATTGCTCCTTTAATTGAACTAGGAGCAGGCTTTGATCCAGAAATATCTGTAATAGACAACATCCTACTTTATGGTGTACTACTGGGTTTTTCCAGGATAGAAATGCGAGAAAGAGTGCATTCAATTTTAGAGTTTGCAGAATTACAGGATTATGCTTTAGTTCCGGTAAAAAGTTTATCTTCCGGCATGGTAGCACGGTTGGGTTTTGCGATCGCTACAGACGTACAACCTGATATTTTGATTCTGGATGAAGTTTTATCAGTAGGTGATGAGAGTTTCAAAAATAAATGTAAACAACGAATTGATAAATTTTGGAATGCAGAAGCAACAGTTTTGGTAGTATCCCATGATTTGGGTTTTATGAAACAGTCTTGCAAACAGATAATTTGGTTAGAGAAGGGAAAAATCAATTTTATAGGAACAGCAGAGCGTGCAGTCCAATCTTATCTTGCAGGTCAAGTCATCCCAGAATAAATACAAGTTGAGATAAAATAGTCCGTATATTTAGATCTGTAAAGTTTTGTTTCTAGATTCAATATCTATGCTGACACAGTATAAATCCTGAAGGATTTATAGCTATAAGGCGTAACGAGAATAGGTGGACTTGATACAAAGTTCCTTAATAAACTCCTACCTCTTTTATATCCCTTTAGTTGTATTAATAGAACTTACACACTCAGCAGATACTCCAACCCTCTGAAAAACTAGGCTTTAGGCATCTCCCACCTTGCTAAAGCAATAGAAATAATCTCGATTTTCAGAGTTAGTATGTAAGTCCTACTTAAACAAAAAACTTCATCCTAATTCGAGTTTCAGGTGCTACTAGGAAGAATTGTAATATGGTATTAGAAGCTTTCTTTTAAGCTAAAAATATGCTGTATCCTCAAAAAAATTTTAGGAGATTTCAGGTATTTATATACATCACCATGAACTCATTTTTTAGCATCGCTACTAAGTAACATGACATCATTACAAGGAAAGTAAATGTATAAAATTCCATTTGGAATCTCCAAAAAATTAAGAATCAAATAAAACATCAGATTCATTGATTTTCACTGTTAAATATTGAGCCAGTATATCTAGACATAAACAAAAAGTAATTTAGGTATAAAAAATGCCATAAAATATTTAATTTAAATTGGATATTTAAGGAAAATGGCTGCTTTATCAAAACAAAAAAAGCTAAATTATACATCTATTTTACAGAAATTATAATCTGTAATATAGCAGCAAAAAGTACTATTACTACAGAATAAGTAGTTCTGAATTAAGTGTTTATTCTGTTGGCATTTTAACTGATGGTTTGGCATAACAGTTACTGAAGAACATTTTAAAACAAAATAAAAATTGAGTAAAAACAAACTATGGTTAACCAACTAGAATTATCACCCATTTATCAAATTAATCAAAAAGAGAGATCGAATCATCTTCAAAATATTATTTTTCCTAAAACTGATATTTGCACTGTTGAAGAACTATTTTTTAGAAGTAATTCTCAAGTTTTATTTAACTATGAAAATAAGATACTAGAACTAGATAAAAGTGGAATTGTTAGTTTTGACACCTATTTTAATGCTTTTTCTGCGGATACGTGGAAAGAATATACCAAGGTTAAAAGCATAGGAGTTACTCTCAAATTAAAAGGATCATTCAAAATCAATATTTACAATATAGATAAATTAGATGAGACTAAAACTTTATTATCACAAAAAATTATTAATAACAAAAAACTCGAAGAAATAACAGTTTTAGATAACTTCGATATATCTGCATATACAGGAATGATATACCTGGAAATCGAAGCATTGGAAAATATGTGCCAAATTAGCGCAGGGTATTTTTCTACTTTTACAGAGTCAGATCCAAACATCAAACTAGCAGTTGTTATATGTACATATAAAAGGGAAAGCTATGTTTATAAAAACATGGAATTGTTAACAAGATATTTGTTAGAACAAAATGGATGCGAGGATAAAATCGAAGTATTTATTATTGATAACGGTAATACTTTAGAGCAATTTGATAGTCATATAATTCATTTAATACCTAATAAAAATGCAGGAGGAAGTGGTGGTTTTGCTAGAGGAATGCTGGAAGTTTTAAAGCAGCAACATGAATTTTCACACATTATTCTTATGGATGATGATATTCTCTTCGAGCCAGCAATATTGGAGAGAATCTGGAATTTTTTGAGCGTAGCTAATCAGAAAGACATCTGTCTTGGTAGCAGTATGTTGAGATTAGATAAAAAATATATACAGCATGAAAGAGGAGCTTATTGGAATAGGGACAAAGGTTTTGTTGCTGTCAAACCCAATATAGATTTGAGAAAATTAACAGCTACTTTATTCAATGAAATAGATGAACATATTGATTACAGCGCTTGGTGGTTGTTTTGCTTTCCAGTCAATGCTATCAAAGATCATGGCTTGCCATATCCTTTCTTTATTAGAATGGACGATGTGGAATTTTGCAAAAGAATAGATCATAAAATTATAATCTTGAATGGTATATGTGTTTGGCATGAACCATTTGAGAATAAAAAAAGCCCATTAATTGAATACTATTATTTTAGAAATAGTATGATTTTCAATTGCCTGTATTTTCATGAAAATTTCAGTAATCTTAAAGCTATTAAATGGTTTTTTAAGCCATTACTGAAAGAACTATTTTGTTATAGATATGAAACGGCTGAGAGCATTCTCAAAGCAACAATTGATTTTCTGCAAGGACCTGATGCTCTAGTTGCTAACAAACCAGAAGACAAACACAAAGAGGTTTCTAAAGTTACGGAAAAAACAGCTAAAAATTCAGAATTACCATTCATATATAGCAAATATATAACTAGTTTAGAAAAAGGTGAAAACAAGTTACATAGACTTGTCAGACTCATAACTCTTAATGGTCATCTTTTACCCAATGGATTTTTCTTTAAAGATGATACATTTACCGATAAGGGATATAGTATTGTTCCTGCTTGGAATGGTAGACCTTTAAACGTTTTTCGAGCCAAAAAAGTTTTATATTACAACTTGCAAACTCAAGAAGGATTCGTAGTTAAATTTTCCAGAGTTAGGTTCTTTCAGGTTTTAATACATGGCTTATGGTTAGCCTTGGTGATGCTAATCAAATTACCAGAATTAAAAAAGCTATATATCACATCATTACCTAAGCTTACCAGTCAATCTTTCTGGAAAAAGTATCTAGAAATAGAATCCAAATAACAAAAATACAAGTATGTACAATACAATGTTTGATTTTCTGATTGTTGGTGCTGGCTTTGCTGGCTGCACCTTAGCAAATTGTATAGCTACGCACTTAGATCGTAAAGTTTTAGTTATTGATACTCGCAATCATATTGGTGGTAATGCTTTTGACTTCTATGATAATGCTGGGGTATTGGTTCATAAATATGGAGCGCACATTTTCCATACTAATAGCAAAAAAATCATTGATTACCTTTCACAGTTTACTCAATGGCGAGTTTATCAGCATGAAGTTTTAGCTAAAGTAGATGGTGATTTGTACCCAATTCCCATCAACCTGAATACTATTAATAAACTGTATGGACTAAATCTTAATAGCCGACAACTTGAAGAATTTTATGAGCAAGTTAAAGAAAGATATGACAGAATTGAAAACTCAGAACAAGCTGTAATTGGTAAAGTAGGAACTGATTTATACGAGAAATTCTTTAAAAACTACACTTACAAACAGTGGAACCTCTGGCCGCATGAGCTAGATGCTTCAGTTTGCGCTCGTATTCCCGTGAGAACCAATAGAGATAACCGCTATTTTGCTGATAAATATCAAATTATGCCACTACATGGTTATACGAAAATGTTTGAAAAAATGTTGGCACATCCCAACATTAAAGTTATGCTAAATACCAGCTTTCAGGAAGTAGAAAAATGGCTGAAATTTGACCATTTAATTTATACTGGACCCATCGATCAATTTTTTGATTATAAATTTGGTAAACTTCCATATCGCTCATTGCGCTTTGAGTTTGAAACTCATGATATGGAATATTTTCAACCAGTTGCTGTTGTCAATTATCCCAACGATTATGATTTTACACGGGTAGTTGAATCTAAACATCTGACTGGACAAAAACATCCTAAAACTACTATTTACTACGAATACCCACAAGCGGAAGGAGATCCTTATTACCCCGTTCCGCGTCCAGAAAATCGTGAGTTATTTCAGCAGTACAAAAGTGAAGCAGATAAGCTGGAAACAGTAACATTTGTAGGTAGATTGGCGCAATACCAATATTACAACATGGATCAGGTTATTGCTGCCGCTCTCACGGTGTTTGAAAACAGGATTAGTCAAATTTATTAGTTTACTAATAATCATTAGAGGCAATTATTAGAGGAGAAATACTTTGTTTTATACATCATTTACACAAATAGTACCAAAATCTCTCCGTGCTTTTCTACGTGATCGAGATACAGCTTTTCAAAAATTAATCATTTCTTATGAGAATTTAAAGCTAGAACATGAAAATTTAAAACTTTTTTATCAAAAATTTGAGTCAGAAAATCAATATTTATCTTCTGAAAAGAAAGTCGAAAACATTCCAGATATCATGAATAAAAAAGCACTGGAATATGATTTAGAAAAGGGTAGAATTGTCATTGAATCAATTTTATCTTCTTCAAAAGAAGAATTAAAAAATAGAGAGTTTTTGTTAGAAAAAATCAAAGATTATGGCTGTCCTTATCAGGGATGGAGTCTTTATTCTCCTTATCAACAATATGTCAATGCTTCTGATTATGGATCAATTCAAATTCCTACAGAACTAGTAGATTTTTTAATTTATTGTATTCATAAAAAACCACTTTCATTTCTAGAAATTGGAGTGATGTACGGAGGATTTTCTGCTCTATGCTGTGCTGTTTTATCTAAATTCAACAACAATTTCAAGTATACCTGTGTTGATATAGAGGATAACTTTAGAGATTGGGAATATTTTTCATCTATTTTACCGCTGGAAAAAGCTATTCCTGCTACATCTGCTGATTTTATAGGCTCAGAATTTGATGTTGTCTATATTGATGCTGATCATTCATATCATGGGATGAAAAGGGATTTTTTAAATGTGGGACGTTATGGGAAAGTTTGCGCCTTCCATGATATTAATGCAGCCGAATATGATCATTTAGATGGTGGTACTAGAAGATGTTGGAATGAACTCAAATTATCCTACTGTCAGTCAGCCTCAATTTTAGAAATTAGTCATATTGCTGAAGAGTGGATGGGTATTGGTATTATTGATTTTAATAAATGATTTATGAAAATTGCCAAAGTCGCAGCTATCATTGTCACTTGGAATAAAATTAAAGATGTTTGTTTACTAATTGAAGATATTAACAAACTAGATTTGCATGGGATATATCTAGATATTTTTGTTGTTGATAATGCTTCAAATGATGGTACACAATCTTATATTCAAGAACATTATCCCCAAGTCAAAGTTCTCCAAACAGGTGCAAATATAGGTGGTTCTGGTGGCTTTTCTTATGGAATGGAGTTTTTAAATCAACTCAATTATGACTACATTTGGTTACTAGATAATGATGTACGCTTAGATCATGAATCTTTATTTCCTTTAGTAGAAACTTTGCAAAACTATTCTGAAGTAGGCTTAGTAGGTTCTCAAATTAGAAAATCAGAACAGCCAAAAATTATTCAAGAGATAGGCAGTTATCTTCATCACAAAAAAGCACATTTAAAAACCTATTTAGGTAACTCTCCTATCATATCTACAGAAGAAATATTAGCAGGAAAACCTTATCTGGTAGTAGATATTTGTGCTGCGGCATCATTATTATTTAGACGTGAAATAATTAAGCAAATAGGGGTATTTGAAAACTATTTTCTGCACTTTGATGATGTTGAATGGTGTTTAAGAGCAAAACAAGCTGGTTGGGTTATTGCTGCTCATCCCGCATCTATTGTTTGGCATTGTTCTCCTGATTTTAAACATCGTCCTTGGGTTAGTTATTATGATGAACGTAATTTATGCTATTGCTGGCAGAAATATCACCCAAAACTTTTATTAAAACGTCTGCAATTACTTTTACCAAAGTTAATTTATTATTCATTCACTGGACGATTTTTTTTGGTAGAAATTTATTTATGGGGATTGGAAGATTTTCTCAAGGGAGTTAAAGGTAAAATAGCAGATAAGCTTCCATATCGAGAATATACTCTACCTGAAATTATTACTGATAATTTAAAAGTTGTAGTTTCATCTACGATTTATTACAAAAATTCTCAAGTTGATGCTTGGCAGGAATTAGAACTAAATAAAAAAATTACTCTTTGGTATCCACCCAAGAATTTATTACATCGGATTTATATCTGGATCATATCTTATTTTTTTAAGCCTGTAGATTTGGCAATAGTTAGCTGCTATCAACCGGAACTGTTTTACTTAAATTTAGCGAAGAAAGTCTATTTTTTCACTGATGCAGGTTACATACAAGTAAATATAAGTTTCATGAATGTACTACTCAACAGTCTCCAAGTATTTTATCGGTTGATGAAAATATATTGGCAAATGAGTATTTTAGTAAGTAAATCAGCAGATGCAAGATAACTTTTATCATTAACAATATTGGAAATAATTGCTACTATGTCAAACACAAATATATTGATATCTATAGTTATTTGTACAGCAGATCGCTCGGCTTCCCTGCAAAAAACTATTCAATCTTTAAATCATATTAATTATGACCATTTTGAAGTCATTATTGTAGATTCTTCAGTCAATGAAAATACATTAAAAATGCTAAATATTTTAAAAAAAGAATTTAATTTTAGTATTAAAATATTTATATCAAGCTATAAAAATCTTAGCGTTTCTAGAAATATAGGTATACAAAAATCATCGGGGGAAATAATTGCTTTTATAGATGATGATGCGATTCCGCCCACTGACTGGTTAGATAAATTAATATCAACATATTCTTTGTATGGATATAAATGTGCTGGTGTTGGTGGCACTGTACGAGATATGACAACTCCGGGTTATCCTTTACAATATCATCGAGGTATTACGAATTGTATTAGTAATACAATTCCAATTCGTCCTGGGGATGCTATCAACTATAATCAAGAACAGGGTTTTTGGTACAATGGTTTGATGGGAACAAATTCATCTTACCGTAAAGAATTTCTGGAAGAGATTAATGGCTATGATGAATTTTTTGAATATTTTTTAGATGAAACGGATGTATGTCTGCGTTTAATTCAAGCAGGTTATGAAATCCACTATTGTGATACTGTGGTGGATCACTATCCTCAACCTAGTCATAATCGTTATGATCAAAAGCATCTTACTTGTTGGTATTCTCTAGCTAAAAATACCACATACTTTGCTTTAAAGCACGCTTACAAAAGACTTCCTTTGGCAATTTTGCTCATACGTCTAACTCTACTTTTGATTTACCGATGTTTACTGAGGATAATTCGGCTTAAATTTACTCATCGTCTTGCCAATCAAATTTTATGGCAATATATTCAAGAAGCTATTGAGGGCATTTATGCTGGTTGGAACGCTGGTATTGCTTGGCATCAAAGTAATCATCAGAATTCTAGTAAAGTACCTAGCTCTAGTTATAAAGCTGATTGAGGCAGAACGGGAGTTAGCAGCAGAAAGGGAGAAAGCGCAAATTTTATCAGAAAAATTGCGCTCCATATATGTTATCTATTCTCAATAAAGGTAGAATGAGCAATGCTTACACTACCAAATAATTAAATAATTAGCTTTCTAAACCTTTATTTTGGCAATTTAAAGATAATGGTGCAAGATATGAAGATTGCTTATCTTGTCTATGTTCACAGAGCGTGTCGTAGATAGAGGCTACACTAACGAGATGCTACACGGCAAGCGCAGCAATGCCTACAGGGTTTTAAACTCTCCCCAGGCATTGAGCCTGATAGTTCAGGTTAAATTAATACTGAAAATAGTATAAAATGCCGTAATAACTTGGCTATGGCCTGCGGTGGTGCTTAAGGATGACCATTTCTATCAAAGACAATTTAACTGGGTTGCAAGTGCAGCGTTACTGGGAACTGTTGCACGTCTTGGTAGTGCGGACTCTCAAAGTACGTTATCGGGGATCATTCCTGGGGGTTTATTGGTCGTTGTTGAACCCATTAATAATGACAGGGCTGTACACCGCCATTTTTGGAGCTACTTTCGCATCCTATTATGGCAACTCAATCCTAAATTACGTATTAGCAGCCTTCACAGGGCTGGTAGTCATCAATTTTTTCTCAGCTTCCACATCTCAAGCTTTAACAAGTGTCGTAGGTAATGGCGCATTATTGAACAAAATTCGTCTACCAGTTAGCGTTTTTCCTGTATCAATGATTACGGCGAACGTGTTTCAGTTTTCAGTAGGAGCATTTCCATTGCTGTCAATCATGACTTTAATCAATTCCAAAAGTCTAGTTAATGTCCTGGCCTTGGTATTTCCATTTCTGGCATTAGTATTAGTTTCCACAGGAATTGGGTTTTTAGTCAGTGCCTTGTATGTATTTTTTAGGGATTTACCTTACTTTTATGAGTTAGTTACCTTTGTGATTTGGATTAGTAGTCCTGTATTTTATCCAGCAGCGATCGTCCCAAAGCAGGTACAGCCCTTTCTCAGCTTAAATCCCCTATCCCCAATTATTGAAAGTCTGCGTCAAATTACATTATCGGGTTCTCCACCAGATTTAGGTTTAATTTGGGGCGCTTTGCTTAGTGGCATCATTATTTTGTCCTTGGGATGGACTTGTTTTCATGTTTGGCGACATCAGTTTATGGATTTACTGTAAATGGAAGTAATTCGCCTGGATAATGTTTCGCTGTGGCGACGGACGCAAGAAGAGTTTTCTTATGACCTGAAGAAAACACTACTTTCTATATTAGAGGGTAAATATCATCAACCTGCCAAGAAATTAGTTTTGGACAATATTGACTTAGTGGTTGAAAAGGGAGAAAAAATAGGTATAATTGGTGCGAATGGTTCTGGTAAATCCACGCTGTTAAAGATAATTTCTGGGATTCTTCAGCCTACTACCGGAACAGTTAGAGTCAGGGGTCAAATTGCACCTTTAATTGAACTAGGAGCAGGTTTTGATGCAGAAATTTCTGTGATGGACAATATACTCCTTTATGGTGTATTGTTGGGCTTCTCTAGGGCTGAGATGAAAGAACGAGCGCATTCAATTTTGGAGTTTGCAGAATTGGAGGATTATGCTTTAGTTCCAGTTAAGGGTTTATCTTCCGGTATGGTGGCACGGTTAGGGTTTTCTATTGCTACTGATGTGCAGCCGGATATTCTGATTTTGGATGAGGTATTGTCAGTGGGGGATGAGAGTTTTAAGAACAAGTGTAAGCAAAGGATAAATCAGTTTTGGAATGGAGAAACAACGGTTTTAGTAGTGTCTCATGATTTAGATTTTATACAACAATCATGTGATCAGTCCATTTGGTTGCATAAAGGTAAGCTATTCTTTGAAGGAAAACCCTGTGATGCTATAGAAGCCTATCTCAATGAAAACATAAAATTATTTAAAAATTAATTTATGGTCGAAATACTGGCACATCGTGGAAACATCAACGGACTAGATCATTCTAGAGAAAATACAGCTAATGCTTGTAAGGAATGTCTAGATTTAGGGTTCGGTTTAGAGTTAGATGTGCGAAACTATGAAGGTAATCTTTACGCCAAACACGATCCAGTAATATCAAATAAAGAACAGTCATGGGCAGAAATTGTTGAACTTATTCATGATTATCCAAAAATACCAATTGCAATTAATATTAAGGATAATGGTCATGAAAATTATTTGGTTGAAAGTATTTATCATTTAAAGAAGTTGAAAGTGTTTTTATTTGATTTAGAATTGGTAGTTGGAATAGAAAAATATGAATTATTATCGTCTATTTACAAGAATCTAGATTCAACAATAGAAATAGCTATCAGAGTTAGTGATAGAGGTGAAACATTAGAGCGTGCTATTGCATCCAAATCACAGGTGGTTTGGTTAGATGAGTTTGATAGTTTTTGGGTTTCAGAGGAAATTATTCAAAAACTAAATATGGCTGGGAAAAAGGTATATGCTGTTGCGCCAGACCTACATAAACATTCCGCCAAGACTTCTATAAATAGGTGTCAGGAATTTGTCGCATGGAATGTTGTAGGAATCTGCACTGATTATCCTATAATGTTGAGAGATTTTTTAAAAGAGATAAAGTAAATGAAAAAAGTAGCAGCAGTCTTATTTGATCTTGATGGAGTCCTTGTTGATGCAGATGAATGGCATTTTGAAGCTTTAAACCATGCTTTACAACCTTATGGTTTATCTATTACAAGAGAACAGCATATATACTTTTTTAAAGCACTACCAACAAGAACTAAGCTGGAAATACTCTCTATTCGATATGCTCTACCCAGAGAAGTTCATCAAGAAATTAACGATAAGAAGCAAAAATATACTTTTGAAATAATCAACGAAAAATGTCAACCCCAGCCTGATAAACTAGCCATGATGGAATATCTTCACAAAAGATATCGAGTAGCTGTTTGCTCTAATTCAAGACTAGAAACTGTCAAATTAATGTTGGAGAAGTCAGACTTAATAGACTATTTTGAATTTTTATTAAGTAATGAAGATGTACAAAATGGCAAACCATCACCCGAAATGTATTTTTCAGCAATGACAAAGATGGGTTTAGATGCTGAAGAATGTTTAATTGTAGAGGACTCAGAGGCTGGTTTAAGAGCTGCTCAAGGTTGTGGCGCACATATTTGTAAAGTTAGTGAACCATCAGAAGTAAATTTAGAGAGACTTATGAACAGTTTAAAAAATGTTGGTAAAATTAAAGTAGTTATTCCTATGGCGGGTGAGGGAAGTAGATTTGCTAGAGCCGGGTATATTGATCCTAAACCAATGATTCGTGTTTTTGGTAAACCAATGATCCAGTGGGTTGTGGAAAATATTAATCTGACTAATAGCTATTTTATATTTCTATGTCGTAAGCAACATTTAGATAATTATAAGCTTAGTACCTATCTAAAATCTTTAAGACCTGATTCTTCAATTGTCTGTGTAGATCAACTAACTGAAGGTGCTGCTTGTACGGTTTTGTTAGCTGAAGACTATTTAACAGATAATGAAGAACTGATAGTAGCTAATTCTGATCAATATGTTGATGCTTCTGTGGCTGATTTCGTTCAAAAAATGAGAGAACTTAATGCAGATGCAGGAATGTTAACGTTTCAAGCTTCTGAAAGTAAGTGGAGTTATGCTGATGCAGATGAAAATGGCTTAGTAAGAAAAGTAGCCGAAAAAGACGCAATCAGCAATCATGCTACAGTTGGAATATATTATTACAGACGAGCTTGGGAATTTGTAAAATTTGCAAATTCAATGATTACCAAGAATATTAGAACCAACAATGAATTTTATGTTTGTCCTATATTCAATGAATATGTTGAAGCTGGTAAATCAGTATATATTCATGATATTGATAGAAGTGCGATGCATGGTTTAGGGACACCAGAAGACCTAGATGAGTTTATGAGAATAAAAAGTTCTCATTAACTTTTCCAAAAAATCGGTATTTATAAAATCAGTTATAACTATAGTGATACGCTTTTAAATATTAGCTTACGTAACGCTATAGTAAGTATCTGAAATTAATTTCGTCTAAGGGTAGATGAATTTTATCTTGCATAGATATAGATTTACCACAAAAATTTAACTGTAAAATGAATATAAATTTGCCTGAATTAAATTCGCTTTTGAATAAATTAGAGTTACCTTTAACTTTTGAACAAGAAGGCTCAATTGTTATATCTAAATCACCAGAAGCTCACATATATCTTAAAGATAATACTAATAATTCATCATATATTCTTGATGAAAAAATAATCAACCAAAATTATAGGTTATCTAAAGAAAGTAGTGATAAAAATGTTCGCTTAATTGTAAGTATAGATAGATTATTTTGGACTAAATTTGACAAAATCATCATTAATGAATTCTTCTATTCTTTACAAGAAGATGCTTATTTAGTCTTTATTAATTCTCCTGAATTTAGAGAGACAGAAAAACATTTAAAAAGGCAGTTATTTGAAGACTATAAGGGTAGTTTTAAGTTTATTAGTGCAATAGAAAATTCTGGTTGTGAAATAGTAGCTTTCCAAAAAACTTCTGTACCTAGAGTAGAAGAAAGCGACATAAGAAAATGGACGTTTGGTTTTATAGGTAATGGTAAGAAAGATAAATTTATTGCGGAACAGATAGAAAGAATTAAAAAACTCCCTCTAAAGGAATGGGAAGTAATAATTTGTGGTACATACAACTTATTTATAGATGATCAAAATGTTAAATATATCCATTTTACTGAAAATGATGATAAAGGCTGGATAACAAAGAAGAAAAATTTAATAGCTCAAGCAGCTAGCTACGAGAACTTAATAATATTGCATGATCGTTATATTATCCCAGAAGATTTTGTAGAAAAAATGGATGAATGGGGTAATGACTTTGAAATACTAGGAGTCAAGCAAGTTCTGTATCGCAGTCCATTACGTATTTACCCAGCTAGAATTCAAGATTGGATGATGTCACCTTACGGTGTGCAACTTGATAAGGATGTTAGATGGAAATTTAGCTATTTCTTTTTAGAATATGATGATTGGGATATTCTTGCTTATATTGCAGGTGGAATATTTATAGTTAAAAAGTCACTTATGTTAAAAGTTCCTCAAGATGAGGATATGTTTTGGTATAGTCCTGAAGATATTAAATTTTGCCAGGATTTTACTACGAACGGTTATTGCTTGAGAATCAATACTGAACTACAATTTGAAACAGTTTCCTTTGCCCACGCTGTTGAAGAAATTCCACACAGAATTATTAACACAAATAGGTATTTAGATGGGACAAATGGCTACTTTTCATCATTATACATTTACGAAGGATTTATAGAAAAATTAATGCCTGGTTATATGGAAATGAAGTATGAAATAGAAACTACAAGTGCCTTAAAAGTCATATTTAGTAATAACATACCCTGTTATATTCTCCATGCTCATCCGATAGAAAATATAAAATCCATCAATGATATATTTGTTTGGTATTACAAACTGATGACGATAGATAGTATAAGAATGATGTTTTGTCAGATGAGTGTTGAAGATAAGATTAAGACTATGCACAAGCTAGTTTTACGCCGTCCTATAGCAGATGAAAATTTACTTGCTGCTATTGTTAAAAATTTTAAAACAGTGCATTATTTTGACGAAAGAGCATTTTTGCAAAGTCTTTTAGAAACAGGACAAGTACAAATGAGATTGAAAAATTTATCTGTTCCCGATTACCCATTTGAAAAAGTCAAAGATATGTTACATATCAAAATTGCTTTAATGCTAAAACCTGTTGCTGTTAGGCTAATTAAAACATTGTATCATCGACCTAAATTATATAATTTTTTGGCTGATGCTGCTAAGTTATTTTTCAAGATAATTGCTGAGTTATCATCATCAAAGTCGCAATTAGAAGAATCAAGTGATAAGCAGAGCTTCAGGTATTTTTAAGTTAATTGACAAAGAAGAATAAATAAATGTTTAATAAAGAACTTATAGAGCAATTGATGGAAAAATTTTGTTTATCTCATATCGATAAGCAAAATACATTAATTACTTCTACTCTTAGAGATGAGAAAACTGACTTTGAAGATTCTTGCTTTCTATTTGATAATTCATTAATCAACCAGTGCTATCGCATATCAATGAGTTTTAAAGAATCTGATATTCACTTATTGATTAGTATTAATAGTTTATTTATGACGAAATATGATCCTTTAATTCTATATGAATACTATCATACTCTTAATTCGTCAGGATATTTATTAATAGTAACAGAGTGTGAACCTGATTTAACTTTCTTGGAAATCCATAAAAATCACTTTAGATTTATCAATCAATTGAAATTGTTTATAGATAAAAAATTATTTTGTTTATGCTTACAAAAAATTTCCACAACTAACTTATCTAACCAAAGTGATATAAAAAAATGGACTTTTAGTTATATTACCAATGGAACTAAGAATGACTTTATCAACACGCAAATTCAAAGAATTGAAACTTTAGGTTTATTAGAATGGGAAGTTATTATATGTGGTAAATATGAGCTTCCATTATTGGGGAAAAAACATATAAAATATATTCCATTTAGTGAAAATGATGATAAAGGCTGGATAACTAAAAAGAAGAATTTAATATGTGAAAAGGCTAAATACGAAAACTTAGTAATTCTCCATGACCGCTACATTATTCCATTAGATTTTGTAGAAAAAATGGAACAATGGGGTAATGACTTTGATTTGTTAGGGGCAAAACAAATATATTATCCATCTCATCTTGATCCTACACCAGTGCGCTGTCAAGACTGGATGACCTATGCTAGACCATTGGAAACTGAAAAAAAAGATCGTTCTTGTGACAGTGTTGGAATACTAGAGCCACAAGATTGGGATCAATGGTGTTACATTACTGGTGGAATTTACATCGTCAAACGTTCCTTGATGTTGAAAGTTCCCCAGGATGAAAGTTTATTTTGGAATGAAGTAGAAGATATCAAGTTTTGTCACGATTTTACAAAAGCTGGCTATCTAGTGAGATTCAATCCTTATTTAGAGTTTGAGTCAGTTTCTTACAGATGGCCTGCATTAGTTATCCAGTATAGTCAGAATCCTCATCAACTTGGTATAAAAACAACTTCTAAAGAAACTTTACTGTATTGGTACTTTTATTTATTAGACTATTTATTAGTCTATAAAGAAATAAAAACAGCTTTACATCAGTTGGGTAGTGATTTCTTGCAAAAAATTAAGTCCGTTGTAGTTAACGATGAAAATTTAGAGTTGCATCAAGTAAATTTATCTACTGTTAAAAATATTCGAGAATTAAATAATGGGTGTATAGATATTTTGAATACTCCTTCAGTATGTCAAGCAGTTAAAGATATAGATATAGTTACACAAACTCATTTAGCCTTCAACCTCGTCCTGGGTCGTCGGCCATCACCTTATGAAGAGTATATTTGGGGGAGTAAAAATTTATTATTTGTTAATATGGTGTCTGATTTGCTGTATGAAACAGAATTCCAGTATAGAATACGAACTTTAGCGAGGTCAATCCATATATCTAAAACAGGGGATATTTTAGTTATCAGATGCCTATCTGTAGTTAAACCTTTGATTTTGATAGTGATTATGACATCAATTAACTTAACTAGAAATAATTTAAAGAGATTTAACTTTATTAAGAAAATTATTAAAAAAATTATGTTTTATATGAGCTAGTTATGAATGGAATCAAGACATCTGCTCCTCAATTAATCATAAATTTATCTATTCTTTTCTCTCAACCAACAGGGATAAGTAACTATGCTTTAAATTTATTTCCTTATTTAAAATCTCTCCAACCTACTCTATTAACAGCAAAAAAATATCCTGAATTCACTTGCTACTCAGTCCCAAATAATCTTACTCCTGCTGACGGTATTAAAGGACATTTACGCCGGTTAATGTGGACACAATTTCAACTACCAAAAATATATAAAAACTTTAAATCTCAACTTTTATTCTCCCCAATACCAGAAGCACCCCTTTACAGTAACTGTCGTTTTATAGTCATGTCTCACGACATGATACCATTGCGCTTTCCCAAACCCTTCTCACCGTTGACACCATACCATCGTTACTACACTCCCCAAGTTTTTAAACAAGCACAACATATTATTTGTAACTCAGAAGCAACAGCTAAAGACATTACCGACTTTTACCAAATTCCTACTAGTAAAATAACACCTATTCCCCTAGCACACGATCGCACTCACTTCCGCTTGCTCAACTTACCCACCAGTAATTACTTCCTATATATCGGTCGTCAAGACCCTTACAAAAACTTGCAGAGACTCATCACTTCCTTTGCTGCGCTACCTAACGAGAGGGACTATGAACTATGGTTAGCAGGACCTACCGATAAACGCTACACCCCATTATTACAAGCGCAAGTTGAAGAACTGGGTATAACTCATCGCGTCAAATTCCTCAACTATGTACCTTATAGTGAACTACCAAAAATTATAAATCAAGCGATCGCACTCGTTTTTCCCAGTTTGTGGGAAGGCTTTGGTTTTCCTGTCCTGGAAGCAATGGCCTGTGGTACTCCCGTCATCACCTCTAATGTTTCCTCCCTTCCCGAAGTAGCTGGAGATGCTGCTATTCTCATTAATCCCCATCACGCAGGGGAAATCACAGAAGCAATGCAAGCAATAATCAACGATTCAGAAATGAGAAAAACACTTTCTCAAAAAGGTATCACCAGAGCAAATCAATTTAGTTGGGAAAAAACAGGACTTGCTACAGTTGAGGTTTTAAAACAATATCTTTAAGAGAATTTATGCTCCTAAACAGGAGGAAATTCGACAATGGATAAAAAAGAACTTTAATTCAATACTCAAATATGTAATACTAAAAGTAAGAAAGTTCTTACTTGAAAGCAATAACATGAGAATTACATCCAAAGGACAAGTAACTATTCCCGTAGAAATACGAGAGCAATTAGGACTTACACCCAACACAGAAGTAGAATTTGAAGTCATCGGAGACGCAGTTTACGTAAAAAAAACTAAAGCGAAACCCACCTCTGGTAAAACTCTGATAGAAAAGATGCGAGGTAAAGCTACAGTCAAAATGACAACTGATGAAATAATGGCACTAACTAGACAAGAGCAATGAAAGAAATATTGGTTGATAGCAATATAATCTTTGATATTGTTACAGAAGATCCAAATTGGTTTGATTGGTCGGCTAATAAGTTAACTGAATATGCTGAAAAAACAAAACTTAACATTAATCCCATTATCTATGCCGAAGTTTCAATTGGTTTTAAAAAGATAGAAGAACTAGAAGCCATTTTACCTATAAAATTTTTTCACCGTTTAGACCTACCTTGGGAAGCAGCATTTTTAGCAGGGAAATGTTTTACACAATATCGTCAACAAGGTGGAACTAAACAATCTCCTTTACCTGACTTCTACATAGGCGCTCATGCAGCCGTTACAAACATGATACTTTTAACTAGAGATGTCAATCGCTACCGAACTTATTTTCCTACTGTAGAACTAATAGTTCCAGAATCTTCATAAAAACCTTAAACGTCAGATGTAGATCCTAAAAAATTGTTTATATGAACACTAATACCCAATACCAGATCCCCTAAATCTTTAAGAACTTGGGTATCCATCTCTATTGTCTATGGATTCCGCGTTATTAATGAATATACATATCCTGATATTCTCATCATCAAAGATGAACCAGTATTTGAGGAAAGACGCACCGATACAGTAATCAATCCTAGAATTATATTTGAAGTTCTTTCTAAATCTACCAGTAGTCGAGATAGATGAGATAAATTTACCTTTTACCGTTCTCTTCCTGAATTTAAAGAATATAATATATAATTGACCAATATCAAAGTCATATTGAACAATATAGTAAAACCAAAGAAGGTAATTGGCTATTTAGTGAATCTGACGATGAAGAGGGAATTCTAACTTTAGTTTCTGCTAACTGTCAAATTCCCTATCGCCAGATTTATGAACGGGTTATATTTGAAAAACAAACAGTTTAGAAATTAAAAAAATTAAAAACCAAAAATTATTTGTTTTAATTTTTAATTATTTACGGTGTTCCCACAGCCCCAGAGTAAACTAAACCTCGTTGCATATCTAAAGTCAAAATTGCCCCATCTTTAATTACCTTGGTCGCTTCCTTCACACCAACAATTACTGGTACACCGAGACGTAAACCAATTACGGCTGCATGACTTGAGAGACTTTCTTCTTCAGTAATAATTCCCCCGGCTTTGCGAATCGCTTCCACAAAATCTACACCAGTGCGGGATGCGACCAAAATATCTCCAGGGTTAAAGTTACTTGCATCCATACCAGTATGAACTACCCTAGCGCGACCACTCACTGAACCTTGACCTAGACCAATTCCTTGACCTAGTACCGCAGTCACCACTTCCACTTTAATCAAGTCTGTTGACCCGGAAACCCCCTGAAGTGTACCAGCAGTCATCACTACCAAATCACCCTCAGTTAAGAGGTTTTTTTCTTGAGCAACGTTGATAGCTGCTTGGAATGTCTGACCTGTGGAAGGTAGTTCTAGTACTAACAGCGGTCTTACTCCCCAGACCATTTGCAACTGCCTTGCTACGTTGACATGGGGTGTGATGGCTAAAATTGGCGTTTTGGGACGGAATTTAGAAACGTTGCGGGCTGTAGCACCGGTTTGTGTCAAAGTCATAATTGCCGCTGCGCCCAAATTCTCAGCAATTTGACCAACAGCTTGGCTAATAGCATTGGGAATAGAACGCCTGTTATCTCTTGACTGACGGGAGTTAGCGTTTAGGGTTTCTTCCTGCTCAATGCGTTCTGCTATTCTGGCCATTGTCGCTACAGCTTCCACCGGGAAACTACCAACAGCGGTTTCATTGGAAAGCATTACCGCGTCTGTACCGTCTAAAATCGCGTTTGCGACATCGGAGACTTCCGCACGGGTGGGACGGGGGTTACTGACCATGCTATCTAGCATTTGGGTAGCAGTAATGATGGGGATACCCAAGCGGTTTGCTGTAGCAATTAGCCGTTTTTGCAGTATGGGTACATCTTCCGCTGGTAGTTCCACCCCTAAGTCACCTCTAGCAACCATTACACCGTCACACAAAGACAGAATCGCTTCCATTTGTTCAATGGCTTCGTGCTTTTCAATTTTGGCAACTACAGGCACATTTTTGCCGGTGCTGGAAATTAGCTCTTTAATTTCGATGATGTCCTGGGGGTTACGGACAAAGGAAAGTGCTACCCAATCAACACCTTGGTCTAGACCAAACATCAGATCCTCTCGGTCTTTGTCGGTCATAGCTTTAATTGATAAGTAAACTCCCGGAAAGTTTACGCCTTTGTTGTTAGAAAGTTTACCAGGAACGGTAATGCGACAATGCAAATCGCCTTTGTCCTGGTTAATGTCTTCTACGACCATTTCCACTCGTCCATCATCGAGGAGGATTTTGGCACCAACGGGGACTTCATCTGCTAAATAATCGTAGGTAACGCAACTAATTTCTTGGGTTCCTACAACTGGACGATTTGTTAAGGTGAAGCGATCGCCCTTCGCCAAAATTATAGAACCATTTTCAAACTTACCCAAGCGAATTTTTGGCCCTTGCAAATCTTGGAGAATTGCTACCGGTCTATTGAGTTCAAAAGCGGTTTGCCGAATTAGGCGAATACTACGTTGATGGTCAGCATGAGTTCCGTGGGAGAAATTTAACCGCAGGGTTGTTGCACCCGCTTCAATAATTGCCTTCAGCATTTCTGGACTGCTGGTAGCAGGACCAATAGTAGCAACAATTTTGGTTCGGCGCAGAGAATCTCTTAATTGCATAGGGACTGATTTCAAAATAATCTATCTGGGAAGTAATCGTATATTAAGCGGCATCTCCTTTTCAGTCACTGCTATATCAATGATGTCAGCAGTTAGAGAAGGAATTAGCGGGATAGACTAGATATAGTACACTAATCTTATCGGCATCCTCTTTAAGGTAGATTTTTGCCATGAAAGCATTAGCACTGGTTAAACTTTAGTCGTCAGTAAATACATAGGTCTAGTCTGGAATCATAGCGCCATTCATCTGCTAATCAGCAAAGACAGCAGATAAATCTTGTCATATAAAACTTTATATAACTTTACTCTTTACTAAGATTTGTCGTATATTCGTAATATTTGATGAAGAAGGAGTTAGTAATGCTCACGTCGGAGGCACAAAAGCCACTGACAATCCCAACCAAGGAACTTTTAGCACCTCCTGGTGATTTTAATCCCACACTACTGCTGTTTTTTGTAGTGGTGACAATGTTGGTGTTATCTAACTTTGGTTATTGGGTTTGGGAATGGCCACATTGGCTATGCTTTAGCATTAACACTCTGTCCTTGCATTGTTCGGGGACGGTGATTCATGATGCTTGTCACCAGTCAGCCCATCGTAACCGGGTGATTAATGCCATGTTAGGACATGGTAGCGCCTTAATTTTAGCTTTTGCATTCCCTGTGTTTACACGGGTACATTTGCAGCATCATGGTAATGTCAATCACCCTAAAGATGATCCTGATCATTATGTCTCTACAGGTGGTCCATTATGGTTGATTGCAGTTAGATTTTTATACCATGAGGTATTCTTCTTTCAACGGCAATTGTGGCGGAAATATGAGTTACTGGAATGGTTTATTAGCCGTTTAATTATCATTACTATTGTTTATATTTCTGTCCAATATCATTTTTTGGGCTATATTCTCAATTTTTGGTTTATTCCGGCGTTTTTGGTGGGAATTGCTTTGGGGTTATTTTTTGATTATTTACCTCATCGTCCATTTGTGGAAAGAAATCGCTGGAAAAATGCCCGCGTCTATCCTGGTAAGGTTCTCAATATCCTGATTTTGGGGCAGAATTACCACCTCATTCATCATCTATGGCCGTCGATTCCTTGGTATAATTACCAACCAGCCTATTATATGATGAAGCCGTTGCTAGATGAAAAGGGTAGTCCGCAAACTTCCGGGTTATTGCAGAAAAAGGATTTTTTTGAGTTCTTGTATGATGTTTTTCTGGGAATTCGATTTAATCAGCATCACGATTGATGTGATTTTCTGCATCTAATATTTGTAATGAGGGCGGGCAAGACTTCGACAGGTCTTACAGTGAGCTTGTCGAACTGCTCAGTCCGAGGATGCCCACCCCACAATATTTATTCAATCTGCCTATTTTTCCAATAATTTGGTCTTCGCTTTCTATGTGCGATGCCTGCGGCGAGCGAAGCTATCGCAATCACCCAAATAAAATCCTCTAATTCTACGTAGAAAATGAGATATGGAAACCGTTGGATGACGTAACGACGTACCTCTGCAATTGTGTGTTGCGCTCCCAAATTGGGATTTTGTTGTATTTTCCCTAGAACTTCTTCTACTTCAGATAGTAAATCCAGCCCTAATCCTATCTTTTGATCTTCATAGTAAGCGATCGCACTATCAAACTCCCTGATAGCTTCGGTGTGGATAATGATTGGCTTCACGAATACTTCTCTCGCAACTTAGAAAATACTTGATTCGATGATTCACCAATAGCTTTTCCGCTCAGGATTTCGTCTAGTCTTCTAGTTAATTCTCTATCCCAAGCAACCTCAACATCACCATCTATACTTTCTTCTAGAGAATGAATTAAAAAGTAGGCAAGTTCCGCACGATCTTGTATAGAGAGTTGAGAGAGTTCAATTTTGAGTTTTTCGGCAATTTCAGTCATGTTTTTTACCATCTGCTCTATGCTCAATTATAAATTGATGATTCGTATCTGGTATTTATAATCGTTAGATTGTAATGAAAGGCGATTGCTTAAGGTTTATATCTTTGAGATTTATGCCTTATTGAGCTTGCTTATGCTGCTTGACAAACTGTTGGTTCTGGAAGTGCATCACCCGCAGCCTTGTAAGCAATAATAAGAGAGTCTAAGGCTTCAATTCCCTTTCTTTACCCACTATGATTATTTTTACTAATTTTGATTCGGACAGTTGATCAAAAAGGTTAACTTACATCTGACACCAATAAGTACCTCGGCAAAATTAATTAGACATTTTTCCAAAAAATAGAAATCCCTGGAATCTGGTTCTGTTGCCTGTTCCCGTTTTCTGTTCCCTCTCCTAAATGTACAATTTATTTTGCACGACTACTTATCAGCGGTTGTTGGGACTGATGTGAGATGGAAGTTAAAATGTATTAATAATGCAATACCAAAATTTAAACGAGGATTAAGCAAAAATATTTCTCAGTTGAGATTTCGCTGTGGTGGCTCTGATATTTTGATGTCTGGTAGTGGTGCTGGTAGTTCTGGAAGAAGTTTTTCCTTGGGGCTTTTTATGCCATTTGCACCTTTAAACTTTGGAAAGCTAAAATCATCACCTAAATTTTTCTTTTTCTTTTTACTCATTAATTAGTTCCTTAACTACAAGTAGTACAAATAGACTAGCAAATTTTCCTTGATTTGAGTAGTATATTGAAATACATATTTTTTGTATCTTTAGATATTGCTAAATTAAACAATTTGTGATGTTCAATAGAACAAGATTGGGGATTCTGTACCAAACGATTTTTTGTACGCTAGGGAACAACCCAGAGCTTGCAACTAGTATCAAGTTAAGTTAGGGTGTAATATTACTGAATGATTTATCTGTACAATTTACCTGATGTTATAATTTCCTTAAAAATCGAATTCCTGTTCTTCTGAAGATGTTATTTCTCTAAAAATACCTGTATTAATATCAAATTCCATATTTGTTTCAGAATCGCCATAATTAACGTTAACTAGTAAAAGATATTGAGGTAATGGTGCTTCTCTTAAATTATATGATAGCGGAAATTCTTCATTTTCATAACCTTTCATACTTCTTATCAAGTTTTGATTAAAATCTAAATCTAGACCTCGAAAGTATCTAAATAGTATTTGATAAGCTAAGGGAACAGTAAATTTATATATACTCTTACCATCTATAGAAATTTTGTGATTTTTATCTTTCTCAGGATAATAAGGATCTATTTCTCTAATAATTGATTCTACTATATCAACAGGTACAACTACTGCATGATTTCGTTTTGTCGTCGAAGGAAAAAATGAATAATCATGAAACTTTTCGATGGGTTGATAATCATACATCAATAACATAGGATATTTGACATTACTACTAATTATATTTAGTTGCTTACCTTTAATTTCTGCAAATTTTCTTGTTGTTTTATGTCTTATTTTTGCTTCAAGAGAAGTGACACCCTCAAAAGGATGGCTACCAGGATATATAATCTTTACAATAAACCCTATGTCGCCAAATTGCCTTTCAGGATTACCAGTAAATTTATATGCTGCTGAATTAATCTTGATTGGTAGTGAAGATAAACCATCAATTTGAATATTACGAAATAGTTTTCTATATTCAAAAAATATTTTTCTAGTAATGAAATCTTCGTTCCAATCTGATGGATAACTATCTAATATTTGTTGACGGAAAATATTTTCTAATTCACTATACAATGTCATGAGAGACATATTTTCAGGGCGAGGGCTTAACCTAGCACCTTTAACCTCCCATTCTCCTCTACGTACCATTTCATCAAAACAGGAGCGACATACATTAACCTGTTTACGTCCTGGGGAATACCAAACAGCAGTAATGGCTGCCGATGAATATTCTGCAACACACTTTTCTGTTTGAATTTCACAAATATCTTTTAGTATGACACCGCTGGGTTCTACTCTTGTAATCATAGTCATTCTCCTAACTTAGATTCACTAGCCAACCACTCAGTTGGCCTATCTCTATCACCGCATAAGACTTGCCAAGCCTCAATACAATATTCTATTTGTCTATCGGTTAACCCGTTACGATTTCTGGCTCTTGCGTTGTTTTTATGGTGGCTGAGGATTGTTTATAAAAAAACCCTTGCCACGTAAGGGTTATAAGGGATTATGATCCTTTTTGAATGAAATGCCTACAGGATAAGGCTTTCAATGATTTTGAACCAGGTTTTCCATAAAAAAACCGAAGAACCCGATTTCTTTGTTCTCAAAAAAGTGACATATATGATGAAACTCCTGCCAGATAAAGAAGCAGAAGCTTTAATGATCTTTTAAACGCAATGTCGAATATAACTCCTCACCAGCGAGGAATTGATACCTATCCGCCATCTGATTGATTTTATCAAATATCCGTTCCTAAACTCTGGGCATAAATTACTTCAATATTGCTACCAAATTGCAATTTATCTAAGGATTCTGTGAAAAACACAAAACCCTTATACGCAGTCACATATTTATATATTTTCGTAAAAAAACCTTCACTGGTGACAATGACAAGCGGCTCTTCACCTTTGGAGAGAATATTCAAAAAATCTTCTAACTTCACACAAATACCAGTTCCTCGATGAGTGAAAATACTACCACCAATAGCAGCAGGTTGAGTAGCCGCGTCACCACTGTAATAGCTCATTTGGCGCTAACTTTTACATAATATTATTGACCTGCTGATTTTAAGCTTTTGTTTTAATTACTGGCTGTGAGGTTTGTAACGTTTGCGATAAACCCCAGTCTGGGCGCAATTTAGCCGCTTGACGTAAATAAATGTGGTGAATGGGGGCGGAAGTTGGTAAATAAGCGTGGATTAAAAACCGAATGCAACGCTGTAAACTGCCTTCAACGTGCATTTGCTGGACATCCAACATAGCTACACTATCCCATAAAGGACGACTGCGAGCGATCGCGGCTGGAAAAATAGCATCTAAATCTCGTGTGACAGAAAAAGTAACGCTAATCATTTCTGTTGGTTGGAGTTCATTCCGTTGTTCCAGTTCATCAAGCAGTTCTGTCACCGCTTCTCGGATTGCTTCCACGCTATTATCTGCAACGGTTGTTGCACCACGAATCGCTCGCATTTGCCATTCCACTTCCAAAATCCTCCTAATATTTTAGTCATTGGTCATTAGTCATTAGTCATTAGTCATTAGTCATTAGCGCAAAGACTATTACAGCAGATTGCAGGTTGCAGGAGGTACGAAATTTAAGCACAAAGCCATATACAACAAAACTTTCAATCCTATTCCCTGTTCCCTGCTGTAACTAGTGACTATTGACAATTAATTTACGGTCTATACAACCACAAGGGTAAACCACTTGTAGACATTTCAAATTCGAGCCAATCAATTCCAGCCCCAATTCCTGATTTCTTCAGACGACTCCCAGGTAGAACTCGACTCAGCAATGGTTTACGTTCTTCCAGCGTATAGCAAGGAGTTTTTTCTGGATCAAGTCCGACTAATTCGGCTGTCCAGCGACGTGCATCTTCTTCTGTTCCCAAGCGGTCTACAACACCTAACTCTAAGGCTTGCTCTCCGGTGAAGATGCGGCCATCAGCAAAAGTTTTTACGGTGTCTACCGCTAAAGAACGTCCTTCGGCTACGGTTTGCACAAACTGCTGATAACTGACATCAATCAATTGTTGCAGAATGTTTTCCTCTGGTTCTGTCAATTCCCGATCAAAAGACAAAATGTCTTTGTATGGTCCAGACTTAATCACCTTAAAGGAAACACCAACTTTTTCTAGGAGGCGTTCTAAGTTATTTCCCCGCAGAATCACACCTATACTGCCTGTAATCGTGCCGGGGTTAGCCACAATGTGTTCGGCTCCCATACCAATGTAAACGCCGCCAGAAGCCGAAATATTGCCAAAGCTGGCGACAATTTTAGTTTTTTTCTGCAACCGCCTCAGAGCGCTGTAGATTTCTTGGGAATCTCCTACTGTACCGCCAGGACTATCTATGCGTAACAGTAAAGCTGGAAATTTCTTTTCTTCTACAGTTTTCAGAGCTTCTAATACCCGTTTGCGGGTAGCACTGGCGATCGCACCAGTAATTTCAATCCGAGCAATTTGTTTACGAAATCTGGGCTTAAAAGGCCAAACCATGAGCAATCCAATCACCTATTAATAGACTTAATATAAGATGTCCAGCGGTCAGACGACCTCCCTAACTCTGTTAAGAAAGGTGAGCAGGCATAAGACTATTTAAAATCTTAAGGAAAATTTTAGATTTTGTGTATAGTTTTATTGGCTATATTTTTGCTATATTTCTTCATAAAGGAATATGTATTCAAACACCTATTTCTCTACTAAATGTTTGCAGTGGTTGGACACAATCACACATTAAAGCTGTAGTCAAAGATAATTACAGTTTAATAGCAAAGCCTGGTCATTAGCCACAAGTTGCTAACGACTAAATTTGGGCATGAATATAAATACTTGGTCGTACTAGAGATAACTGGAGTTACAAACAGCTAGGAAGATATTTTAGTGAAGATTAACTGGGCTGTAAGTTATCTAAAGACATCAGCAAGAGTGATCAATATTCAGGAATCAATGCGGAGAATTTGACAGCGGTAATAAGCATAGATATCAAACAGCCCGCCAACAAAAGCGCAAGTCAGACTAATGACAAATAGACCATTGAGGGGACTACCAGTACCAAAGGTGGCGAGAAAATGCAGAATCTGATTGGGAATATTCTCAGTTATGCCTTGTAAGCCTGGGATGTAACCAGAAAGGCATAAAAAGACCAGTGTACCGCCGACGAAGAAAATAGGCGCGATAAAACTGAAAACAGTGGTGAGTACGAGAGATCGGAGAAAGTTAGCAAATATGCTCATGATCAGGCAAGCTCCGGGATTAATGTAGACGATGGCTGAACAACTGCACGTCATCTTCTACAATAAGTGCGATCGCTCCTGAACATTCAATATGTCAAAAATCTTAAGTTTTCATTAAAAGAGAACCCAATCAGTTTCATAAAATGCCGCCGCTAATTAAAGAGCTTATAAACTCCAAAACCCTTGATTTATCGAACTTTTATCTTCAAAAATCGAATCTAAATATATTGCATCACGCTTAATAATAGCTTAATTATATGAGAAAGTATTTAAAGTAAGTTAACGTTTGACCCGAAAAGAAGAGAGACAAAAAAAATTCATGAAAAATGAGTGATGACTTTCGCTATTCTTAAAGCAGTTACCGAGTTAGCTAAAGAACATTGAGCCAGACTATATCCAAATTCAGTTTAGGAGCATGGAGTCAGCGATTGCTGGCAGCGATTTTTTTGGGTGGACAAATAATAATTCACCTCCTCAAGGGCAAAATCCATCGGCGCAACACCCTAGAGCAATTAGCCGCAGTTGGTCCAGATTCCCTATTTATCGCCTTAATCACAGCCATTTTCGTGGGTGCAGTATTTACCATTCAAGTAGCGCGGGAATTTATCAACTTTGGTGCAGGAAACCTAGTTGGCGGAGTTTTGGCCGTAGCCTTGACAAGGGAACTCACCCCAGTGCTAACAGCAGTGATTTTGGCAGGACGGGTTGGTTCTGCCTTTGCAGCGGAAATTGGGACAATGCGAGTCACAGAACAAATTGATGCTCTGTTAATGTTAAAAACAGACCCCATTGATTACCTCGTTATTCCCAGACTCCTAGCTTGTTTATTAATGTTGCCCATCTTAACCCTGCTATCCTTAGTCACTGGGATGTTTGGGGGATTAATCATTGCCACCAACATTTACAATCTCTCAGATACAGTATTTTTAGACTCAGCCCGTAACTTTCTGGGTATCTGGGATATTTGTAGTGCGATGATTAAAGCCGGTTGCTTTGGCGTTTTAATAGCCATCATCGGCTGTAGTTGGGGTTTAACCACAACAGGAGGAGCTAAAGGTGTGGGACAATCAACCACAACAGCTGTTGTTACAGCCTTGCTGATTATTTTTGTTAGCAACTTCTTTCTTTCTTGGTTAATGTTTCAGGGGCCTGGTAGTGGATTATCACAAGGGATGTAAAGGAGAAAGGAAGAAGGAAGCAGGCTTGCCCTGAGCGTTCACGTAGTGTGTCGAAGACAAGTCGAAGGGGAGCAGGGAGCAGGGAGAAAATTATTTATAATCTCTTCCCAATAACCAATAACCAATGACCAATGACCAATGACTAATGACTAAAATAAAAGATTAATATCTACTGACAAAACAGGAGAAAAGATTGTGACCAGTTCATTAGCGCCTAATTCTACCTCGACTGTGGAACTCAAGCCAAGTTACAATATCCCTGTCATCTTAGTGCTTGCAGCCATTCCCCTACTGCTAGTACAACCTTGGGTAGGAGGAGTGTTTACAGTGATGGGTTTGTTTTTGATGTTGCAGGCTGTAACACTGCGTTGTCAATTTACAACCACCGATTTTGATATTTACCGAGGGGAAAAATTAATTCGGCGTTTTCCTTACCAAGAATGGCAAAACTGGCGAATTTTCTGGAATAGAGTTCCCATTTTGTTTTACTTTAAAGAAATTAATAGCATTCACTTTCTGCCGATTTTATTTGACCCCAACGCCTTAAAATCTTGCTTAGAACAGCGTTGTCCACGTATTTAGTGCTTTAAGATTGTATATTTCTCAAAGCTATTTATTCGCATCATTAGGAATTTACTATTGTTTATGAACCCAGAGGAATCTCAAACCCCAAAACCAATTGATGAATGGTGGGAAGAAACGCCAGCACAAAGTCCTACAGGTGAAAACCCAGAAATTATATCTTCTGAGTCAGTACAGGCAACAGAAGTACCAACTTTAGCAGATGAACCACAAACAAATGATGCCTCTTTTGCATCATCCATCGCTAATACAGAACCCGAAGATTTCACAGTAGAACCTCAAGAAGAATCTAAAAGCGAGGTAGTGACACAATTAGCAGTAGAAACTGGGGTGCTGGAGTCAGAAGCAGAGCTTAATTCACTATATGCACAAATAGGGCAACGAGTAGCCGATTTACAAGCAACTGAAGCAGTACTAAAAGCGGAAATATCCCAATTACAAACTACTTACAAAACCCTTCAAGGACAAGTAAGTGAAACCCAAACGGCACTCTCGAAAATGGTGCAAGAGTCCTTAGTGCTGTTAGAACAACGTAAACAAGCGTTGCAAATTTCTGTAGAACAACTAGAACGCCGTCAAGAACGTATTCGTAATGAAATGCGAACTACCTTTGCGGGAACATCTCAAGATTTGGCAATTCGGGTACAGGGTTTTAAAGACTATCTCACAGGTAGTTTACAAGATTTAGCATCAGCAGCAGAGCAATTGCAACTGGTTCCGGCTGTGAGGGAAAGAGAAAAACCAGCGGTGAAAGAGGCTAAACCTGTTGAACAACAGCCACCTACATTGCAATTGGCCCAACAACAGTTTCAAGATACAACCAAACAAATTCGCCGTTTAATTGACCAATACCGCAACCAACCCGATTATTATGGCGCTGTGTGGCAGTTGCGACGAACTTTTGAACCAATTCATGCAGAACGAGTTTCTAATTGGTTTTTCACCTTGGGGGGACGGGGTGCTTTACGGACAATGGGTAGCCGTTTGCAGAATATCTTGATTGCATCGGCAGCAATTTCCATATTACACAAGTTACATGGCGATCGCACACGCACTCTAATTTTAGCCAATACACCAGAACGTTTGGGTGAATGGCGACGCGGTTTACAAGATTGTTTGGGAATTGGCCGTCCAGATTTTGGCCCTGATAGAGGTGTGGTTTTGTTTGAAGCACCTACAGCTTTAGCCCAAAAAGCAGACCGATTGGTTAAAGCCAATCAATTGCCTTTAATTATCATTGATGATTCAGAGGAGCAAATTAGCTTAGGATTGTTACAATTCCCTTTGTGGTTAGCTTTTGCACCTGACCCCAAAACCATGAGAGATCGTGATTTTGATGATGAATTTTAATTTAGTCATTGGTCATTAGTCATTGGTCATTAGTCATTGGTCATTAGTAACAATATTTCACTCTAGACTAGTGACCAAATAATTACTAATTCTTAATTGAAGAGGGTACAAGCTCTAACTGATTGAAATTAAGTTGGTGTAGTCTTCTGGAAGCACTATTACGAATTACGAATTATTATGGCTATTTGGTTAACTTTGTGTGGGGCTGTTGTTTTATTAGCTTACCTGTTGGGTTCTTTCCCTACTGGGTATATTACCGGAAAGCTGTTAAAAGGTATTGATATTCGGGAAGTTGGGTCTGGTTCAACGGGTGCAACAAATGTACTGAGAACTTTAGGGAAAGTTCCAGGGGCTTTTGTGTTATTAATTGATTGCTTAAAGGGAGTTTTAGCAATAAATATCGTTTATGTTTTATTCAATCTTGCTCCCAGTCAAAATTTAACTCCATCAACATTAAATGTAGAACTATGGCAACCTTGGTTAGGAACTTTAGCAGGATTAGCTGCCATTTTAGGTCATAGTAAATCAGTCTTTTTAGGTTTTACTGGTGGTAAATCTGTAGCTACTGGTGTGGGGATTTTGTTAGCCTTAAGTTGGCAGGTTGGATTATCCACAATAGGGGTTTTTGCTGTTGTTGTAGCGATATCCAGAATTGTGTCTTTGAGTTCTATTGCTGGTGCTGTTGCTGTTTCTATTCTGATGGTAATTTTCCATCAACCTTTACCCTATATTTTACTTGGTATCGCTGGGGGTTTATATGTAATTGTCCGTCACCGCAGTAATATTGAAAGATTGCTGGCAGGTACTGAACCAAAAATTGGACAGAAGGTAGAGACAGAAACGGAACAGACAGCATAATTGTTGGGAAGGGAAAATTTTTAATTAAGAATAAAGCCTTTTTGCCACGACCATTTGGGTTTAAGTCAAGAGCCACAATCTGGTGATTTGGCGGTCTTCAATTAGAGGTGGGTTTGAATCTCCCTCTAAGAAAGCCTCCTGCCTCCTTCAATAATTATAAAAGCCGCTAGAATTAATATTTTCTAGCGGTTTTCTAATTTCTATTTAAGTCTGTTATGCCGTAAATTAATTGGTTATATTTCGTTTGGTGGCAGGAATGTATCAAGTGCTGATATATTATCAGGTATTGGTATTGATAGTGCGTTTAAATTTTCTAATTGTGAAGTTATCAGAGAACCTAATGTCACACCACCGGAAACACTTTCTTGCTGTTCAATAGATAAGCTGGTGAACAGTTTGTTATTCATAATTGTTGTTTTCCTATGTACCAGACATTGACTGTAGCAAATAGTTTTGAAGCTATTGTAACCACAAATTAATACTAGAAAATATGACTGTTGCATAAAAGCGTATTTGACAATTATTTTTACTTGGATTGAGTATAGACACACACATTAAAGCTACTTAATTCATGTTTATGGTTTTGAATATAAAGAAATAACAAATATTTACTAAACTCCTAAGCGATAATTTATAGCGATTTAGGTTTACTCATGGGATGTTATTAATCTTGCTTAATTAGAGATAGGCATTATTATAAATGATTCACTTTGCAACATTATGATTAAATACTTATAGATGTAGTTATAAAGAGTCATGGATAATTAAAGTTGTTATAATCAAAAAATGTGATATGATTAGTAGTTCTCTAAAAACGTGCTGGGTGAAGAACGTAGAGATAAAACTCAGCACATCTACAATACTCAGCACGAAGAACTCTAGTTTATGGCACTGCCAATTGTTGCAATTATCGGTCGCCCAAATGTGGGCAAATCCACTCTGGTTAATCGTCTCGCTGGTGATCAAGCGGCGATTGTCCACGATGAATCGGGTGTGACACGCGATCGCACTTATCGTCCAGCATTTTGGAGCGATCGCGAATTTTCAGTAGTAGACACAGGCGGTTTAGTCTTTAACGATGACACCGAATTTCTCCCCCTAATTCGCCAACAGGCATTAATGGCGCTCTCAGAAGCCTGTGCAGCGATTTTTGTAGTGGATGGGCAAACAGGCCCAATGCCAGCAGATCAAGAAATTGCTGATTGGTTACGTCAACAACCTGTACCAATTTTCCTGGCTGTCAATAAATGTGAATCACCAGACCAAGGCTTAATTCAAGCGAGTGAATTTTGGGAACTGGGTTTAGGTGAACCTTTCCCAATTTCGGCAATTCATGGTAGCGGTACTGGGGAAATCCTGGATGAATTAATTAAGCACGTCCCCGATGTGAAGGATGTCCCCGAAGATAATGTGATTAAAGTCGCCATTATCGGTCGTCCTAATGTGGGCAAATCCAGCTTATTGAATGCCTTTGTGGGGGAAGAAAGAGCGATCGTTAGCCCCATCTCCGGTACAACTCGTGATACAATTGATACAGAAATTGAGCGAAATGGGCAAACCTATCGCTTAATTGACACCGCCGGAATTCGCAAAAAGAAACATATAGAATACGGTACGGAATTTTTTAGCATTAACCGCGCTTTTAAAGCAATTCGCCGCGCCGATGTGGTTTTATTAGTGTTAGATGCTGAAGATGGAGCCACTGAACAAGACCAAAAATTAGCAGGGCGAATTCTGGAAGAAGGTCGGGCTTGCATTATTGTAGTTAACAAGTGGGATGCAGTCGAAAAAGACTCTTACACCATCTATGACTACGAAAAAACCTTAGAAACACGATTACATTTTACCGAATGGGCAGACATAATTTTTGTCAGTGCCACAACCGGACAACGGGTAGAAAAGATTTTAGAGTTGGTGAATAAGGCAGCAGAAGCACACAAACGCCGTGTTACCACCTCCGTAGTTAATGAAGTCCTCACAGATGCAATTAGCTGGCATTCTCCACCAACTTCACGGGGCGGTCGTCAAGGTAAAATATATTATGGTACGCAAGTAAGTAGCCAACCACCAACTTTTGCCTTATTTGTCAACGATGCTCAACGCTTTAATGATAATTATCGCCGTTACATTGAAAGACAGTTCCGCAAACAATTAGGATTTGATGGTACGCCAATTCGTGTATTTTGGCGGAGTAAGAAAGTCCGGGATGCGGAAATTGGCAATCTCAATCGAGCAACTCGCGTAAAATAGTACTGAGTAACGAGTACTGAGTAACGAGTGATAGTCAATTTTGAGGTTTGAGTGGTTAGTAAAATGAGTAAAGTTGAGCGATTTGAAGATTTGATTGCTTGGCAAAATGTAAGAATCATTGCTAAGGATATGATTTATTAAGTTACTCAGCACTCATAACTCAGCACTCATAACTCAAAAAATGGATTTATTGCGATCGCTCCCCCTTGGACTATACTTAGAACAACCAGAAACTTGGCTACATAGGCTAGATCCGCGAGTCAAGTTAGTTTGGTTGTTAAGCTTTCTCACCAGCTATGTTGTAGCTAACAACTATTGGCGGGTATTGTTGGTTGCATTATTAATTATTTTTACCTTATTTGCCAAAATTCCGCTGCGAGTATGGCGGCAACAAATGGGCTGGCTGTTGGTGTTATCATTCATGGTGTTGGTGCTGGGTGCTATCAGCCCTGATGGACTAGCTGTAAATTATCAACCACGCTTACCAGCTAATGAACAAGTTTTAACTCAGCCAGCAACTGCTGAAAATAACAAAGCGAGTCTAGAGCAAGCCAGAGATAATAAAGAATATAGCTATGTATTATTTCACAAAGGCCCAATTAAAGTAAATCGTCGTTCCTTAAATTTAGCAATTAGCCTGAGTACAATAGTTTTTACCTTAATTTACAGCACTAATTTATATTTGTTGACAACCGCACCAGAAGAAATCACTTCGGGAATGGAAAGCTTGATGCAACCCTTGCGGAGGTTTAAGATCCCAGTTACAGAACTGATGTTAACTCTCACTTTATCTTTGCGGTTTATTCCGTTAGTTTTAGAAGAAGTCCAAAATCTCATTCGTTCTGTGATGACGAGAGCAATTAATTGGAAAAAGCTAGGATTAAAAGGAGGAGCTAAAGTTTGGTTAATTGTGATTGAGCGACTTTTAGAAAATCTGCTTTTGCGTGCTGATCAAATGGCAAATGCAATGATGGTCAGGGGTTTTACCAGTCCAAATGAGCATCGAGTCAAATGGCAAGAATTAAGATTGAAAACAGGTGACTGGTTAGCGATCGCAATTTTAATCGTATTTTGGGGACTGAGGATAGCTTTTGGGACAGCAATTTCTTAGCAGGTGATCATCGCACAGAGTGCAGTAAATATTGTAGAGACGTTCCAGGAAACGTCTTTACAGGGCATTCAAGCCACGCATATTTAATTTTTTAATTCTTGAAACATCGCCGTACTCAGATAGCGTTCACCAAAAGAAGGCTGAATCATGACAATTAACTTACCTGCATTTTCTGGGCGTTGACCTACTTGAATAGCAGCACACAAAGCCGCACCAGATGATATCCCTGATAATAAACCTTCTTCTTTAGCTAATCTTCTACCATAAGACATCGCTTGGTCATCACTAACCCGAATCACCTCATCAATCAATTCTTGACGCAACACATCTGGGACAAATCCCGCACCAATCCCTTGAATTTTATGGGAACCGGGTTCACCTCCAGAAAGAACGGGACTGTTGCTAGGTTCAACCGCAATCACTTGAAAACTTGGTTTGCGTTGTTTAAGTATCTCTGCAATACCAGTAATCGTTCCCCCAGTTCCTACCCCAGCAATTAATATATCTGCTTCCCCATCAGTATCCGCCCAAATTTCCTCAGCTGTCGTTTCTCGGTGAACTTTGGGGTTAGCTGGGTTGCAAAATTGTTGCAGCATAAAGGTATTGGGAGTGTTAGCCACAATTTCCTCAGCTTTGCTAATTGCGCCCCGCATTCCTTGGGGGCCTGGTGTCAACTCCAAAGTTGCACCATAAGCACGCAACATTGAGCGTCTTTCTTGGCTCATGGTTTCTGGCATTGTTAAAATCAATTTGTAACCACGAGCCGCAGCTACCATTGCTAAAGCTATTCCTGTATTCCCTGAAGTTGGTTCAACTAAAACGGTTTTTCCTGGAGTAATTAAACCATCTGCTTCGGCTGAAAGTACCATACTCAACCCAATACGGTCTTTGACTGAAGCGGCTGGGTTCATGCTTTCTAGTTTGACAACTATTCTGGCAACTACTCCCTCCGCTTGGGGAATTTTGTTCAGCTGAATTAAGGGGGTTTTGCCAATAAGTTCTGTTACGTCTTTAGCAATTCGCATTTATTAACTCCTAATATTCTAAATATTACTTCTCTGTCTTTAGTTATAATAATATGTTTTTACTTATTTAATTTGTATTTAAGTAACAGTTAGTTAATTAAATATTGTTTTTGCCGGAAATGGTTATGATGACTGGGTTTTGAGTAAATAGCATAATGGTACACAGCGCTAGAAGACTGATAATTTGCTACTAAACTTGTATCAATTATTTTGGGTCTAGGTGTAATTTTTCAGGTCATATAAGTCAGAAGAATTTAGTGATGTCAAGGTAATATCATCGAATTTAAGAATTTTAATTGTTTTTTTGAGTTGTTTAGTTTATTTTTAATTCAGGTCTACTTTGTCATGATATATTGTCATTTGAGTACAAGTTTTGAGGGACACTAATCACCATTAAATATCCTCAAACATCAGCCACTAAAGCATTAAGTTGAGTACAAAAATCCCCGTCCCCCACCGGATAAATGCTAGTACCTCCTCCTGAAAACACTAGCACCTCTACCCCAAATAATTTTTTAAAGCCTTACTGAATCAGTTTTATCAGCTTTGAGTACTATGTTAATGATTTTAATAATCTTAATTCGGCTGGGGTAAACTGTGTTGAAGAGAGGTGACTGCTATAAACGTTAGTAGGATTTACGCAGAGATTCCCCTCTACCCCCCGAAATTCCTAGATGAAAGTCTAGAGAACTAGGGGGGACTTCTTAACCCTAGTTTGATAGTAATCTCTATTCAAAAGCGGTTAAATCCTGTCAGTATTAGTCAATACTAAATGGAGTGTATTTGGGATTTTTAAATTTTCACTTGCTTAGTAATAATTTATGAGTATTTTGCACAAATAGTGGTGATTCATAAATCTGCCAAGTTTAGATTTGAAGTTTTAGATTCACAGATAATTTTTAAATTATTTGAGATGCTTTTAAATAATTGGGTGTCATCTACTAAATGTATATTTAGAATCTAATACTTGATGCTTGTTTGAGAATTGGCAAAAGGAAGGTGCAGCAATAAACCATAAACTATATTTTCTTACTGGGTGAATAGCTACCTAGCAAGGGAGAGTGAAGATGAAATTAAAAATTTTAAATGTGCTAACAGTAGGTTTGGTTACTTTAGCTGTGCTTTCTCCAGGGATAATCGTCTTTAATTTAATTTGGGGACGACATATAGAGTTAGTTAAGACACAGAATTTATCTTGTCAAGTCACCAATATTAATAAAGGTTCTGAACCTGCATTTCCCCAGCCAGAGAGCATAAATACTCCCCACTCTCCAGCTAACAAAAAATTATCCAAACATAATTTTTTTGTGCAACTGCAAATTCTAGTGGAACAGTATAAAATCGCTACAATTTTGCAATGGTTGGTTTTGGTTACACCTATTTGCATTGGCTTAGGCATTATTGTTTATGACAGGTATCTTGTCTATCGTACTGCTGTTTTAAAAGCACAAGTCGAAATGCTAGAAAGACTTTGGCAACAGAGTATTGAGCAATAAGTTTCAGTTTTCTCATCCACCATAAACTAAATTATCATGACAGACGAACGCCAAACACAGTATTTTAATTTGATTGATGAACTGTTGCAATGTCCTAATGGTCAGGAACCAGAAATTTTAGAATCTCAGCCGGAATTGGTTGATTCTGGGTTGGTACATTCAATGCTACAAGTAGCTACTATGTTTGCCCATGAAGGAAATCAAGATGGCGCTCAATTTTTGTTTTTTGTAGCACGGGAGTTAGCTAAACAATTGGGTTTATATCCTGAAGTTTCCAATGAGGTTGCACATCAGGAGTGACAATGTTATTGACTTCAACTGATGCTGGACAAATAGCGCTAGAGTTCATCTTGGCAGATTGGAACATCTCAGAAAATTATCGAGATTGGTTTACTATCTTTAACTCACGGTTAACGGGTGAGTTTTGGTATATTGTAGAATTGGGTGTTGAAGGTTTTCCTGATAAGTGGTTTATCCAAGTTTATGATACAGGAACTTGTGACCCCAATTATACATTTAGTTCTCCTATCTCTGGTTCTGAGGGATATCTGGATTTAAAAAATATTCCAGATATTATAGCTGATGTTTTAGTTGCTGAACGCAATTCTCGCTAAGTAAAGTTCAAAATTTATTTTTGCTATTTCCAAATTTTGAATTCATTATATATGGTCATTATACAGAAGTGGTACTTTTATAAAAGTATCACTCTTTTTTTTGGAGAAATTCTTCAAAAAATCAATTTAAATTGGTGTTTTGTCATGCTTAATTGACAAATTTATGTTATGCTAAATGGTAGTGATGGACGCTACAGAAATATCAGTCAAATGATTGCTGAAGATATCCTAGCTAAAGAATTCACAAGAGTCGTTAACCATTATTACCCTAATACTGGGGAACTACTGGAAAAGTGTCATGTAAAAGTGATTACCTGCTTCTGGGGACGACCTGCTAAACGCTTTCAATATATAGGGATTTATTGTTCTGAAGACCTAATGCCCTATATCAAAGCGCAAAAAGAAATACTCAGAGAAATAGCAGGCAATATGGGACTAATTCAGGTGGTTTGCATGAATGCCAAGCGATTACTGCGCGACCCCATGTCAAAACTTAAACAATCTGAACCGCGTTTATGGTTGGAGTTGCATTTAGTGGCTGCTTAGAATATCGTCAAAAATGAAAACAGGACTTTTCTGCAATTACGAAAATCATCACCAAGATGCCCGTCGCGCCATCTTTGAGCAAGTTTTACTGGTGAAACAGGCGGAAAATTTGGGTTTTGAAGAAGCCTGGGTGAGTGAACATCATTTTAATGAATCGAATCTCAGCCCGTCACTTTTGCTGTTAATGGCACATTTGGCGGGTGTTACGTCAACTATTCGCTTAGGGACGGGGGCAGTATTATTGCCGTTTCACGACCCAATTAGGGTGGCTGAGGATATTGCTACTTTGGATAATCTTTGTAGTGGTAGATTAGCTTTTGGAGTGGCTAAAGGTGGCCCTTTCCCTGAACAGAATAAGCATTTTGGGGTATTGATGTCGGAATCCCGTGTGAGGATGGTGGAAGCGATCGCACTCATTCAAAAGCTATTATATGAAACTGACGTATCATTTAATGGACAATTCTATCAGTGCGATCGCTTGACGGTCTATCCTAAGCCGCTACAAAAACCAATTCCCGTCTATATTGCCAGTGGTGATGATGATACGATTGAATATGCTGCCCAAAATTCCTTCGGTTTAATGGGAGGGCCGCCCTTTTCCCTGACAAGATTGAAGAATACAGTCAGCAAATATCGGCAATTAAATTCCAGTGGTGCAGATAAATTTCTGTTAGCACGGTTCTTTTTTGTTGCTAAAACAACCGATGAAGCTGTGAGTGAAGCCTTACCTTTCATCCGCAAATTTAGCCAAAAAATGACAGCTAATTCCACTCAAGTAATGCAGAATAGTCCTCAGCCACAGAAAGCTTTTGATCGGACAAATATCTGTTTTGAGGAAGATTATTTGCTCGAAAATTCGATTATTGGCGATGTAGACACCTGTCGCGACCGAATCAAGAAATTTCAGGACGAATTAAATCTCGGCACACTAGCGCTCAAACCCTCATCATTGTCTCTGCAAAAAAATCGAGAGAGTATGCAGCGCTACAATCAAGAGGTGCGAAATTATGTCTAAACTTCCCCTGCTTCCTCCTGATGATTTACCTCCGTTGGAGGTGACTAAACAGGATGGAATGCTGCATTTAGAATTTGAACAATCTATTGGGAGGTGCTTCTATCACGCGTGCGATCGCATCACCCAAGTTCTATTATCTAACTGTCAGTGGTATATGACAACCAATACCACCACCCTCATGCTGATAATTGACTGCCCAGATATAGTATCTTATTGGCATATAGTCAGCAATATTCCCCAATTGGGTAATAGGCTAGAACGGTTTACCAAGGACGCGAAAATTCGAGTTTATCCACCCTTTGGTAAAGGTAAACCCTTTGAAATTCCCATCAATGAAATTTCAGCTTATCGAGACTGGTTGTAGATTCTAAGTTATATTTCACGCAAAGGTGCAAACAAAACTGTGTGCCTTTGCTTTTTTGTATAAGAGGTTGTTTGAAAAGTCTAATTTATTACAGCCCTGGCGACTAGAAGTCGCGGCTATACAAACTAAACCCGCCTGCGCGGGTTAAAAAGACCACTTTTTCATTAGTCCACGGAGGTGGACTTTGCCTGTGTAGTAGCGAATTATATTCGCCCAAAACTTTTCAAATATCCTCTAAGGTTATAATGAAATAAAGACCAATAAATTAAAAACGATGAATAACATTATAACTAACAAAAAACAACTTTTTGACCGTTGGGCATCAAGTTACGATTGGACTTTTCCATCTTTTATTTATCAAGCTATTCATAAAAGACTGCTTTCAAAGGTTGAATTACCAGCAAATGCAAATGTACTTGATTTAGGTTGTGGAACTGGAAGATTACTAGATAGATTAGCAGGTCAATTTCCTGAATTGCGGGGGACAGGTTTAGATTTATCTCCCCAAATGTTGCGAGTAGCTAGACAAAATAATCGTCATCGTCCCCGGTTAATTTATCTGGAAGGTAATGCGGAATCACTACCTTTTGCTGAAGGTCAATTTGATGCCGTTTTTAACACTATCAGTTTCTTGCATTATCCTCAACCAGAACAGGTTTTAAATGAAATAACGCGGGTGCTTTCTCCAGGTGGACGGTTTTATTTAGTTGATATAACTGCTAAGAATAATTCAGCTTTTCAATTAATGGCTAATTCTCCGGCTGGAATTAAATTCTACAGTCAAGAACAGCGTGAAAAAATAGGTTCCGGTGCTGGACTTTTGTGTTTAGGTCACTACTATTTATTAGGGCCAGTTTTGCTGACTATTTTTGCTAAACCAGTATGAAGTTAATGGAGATTGGGGTTAGAAAAATATCTGATTAAAATTATAAACTTGCAGAAAAATCGAGATTCTTCCCTCCTCTGCATTCCAATCAGAATGGCAAATTATACCCATATTCTAGTTTTCAAATATTCTCTAAATGAATGAAACGGAATAATTTACAAATTTTTGCAGTGCGATCGCAATTTAGCTTTGGTCTTGATGCTTTAAATGCCACAATTAATTATAGTCCCTGATACTCCCTTCCAACTCAAAGAATACCGATTAAATAAACTTAAAATGACGCAAACCTTCTAAAATACCTTCAGCATAAAATGATTTTGCTAAATAGCGATAGTCGGTTTTGTTTGCTGTATACCATTCCCGTAATTCAGAAAGCGCATTTCCTACAATAATACCTCTTTCTTCTCCTCTGCTAAATAAGGCAATATCATTACCTGAATCACCACACACAACTGTTTCGTAGGCAGAATGTCCCCATTCATTTTGTAAATACTTCATTGCTAAACCTTTATCGGTATCAAAAGGCAAAATATCCAGGTTTTTGCTTTCCAGGTTTTCGCTGCCACTAAAGTTTCCACTGTAGATTAAATTAAATTTAATATTTTCCTTTTTTAGTAAATTATCGAGTTGGGGTATAACTTTTTTGGCAGCTTCTTCTTTAACAAGATAACTAACTTTAAAAGGAAGTTGTTCAGATGCTTGTTGAAGAACTAAATCTTCAAAGTTTGCGGCTATTTTCTCTACCAAATCACGATTCCAGCCAATTGATAACTTACTAGACCATTTTAAATCGGGAGTTTTGTAATTAGAGTTGAAGTATATTTCAGTTCCTACAGCAGTAATTAAAGCATCAGGTTCTAAAAGTTTTTGTGTCTTTATCAATTGCTGATATAGAGTTAGTGATCGTCCTGTGGCATAAACAATCTTGCTTCCATATGTTTTGCGATGATTTATTAATTCTTCATTTAATTGCTCTAAAAAGTTTAAAGATTTTTTATCACCCACTAGCGTGTCATCTAAATCAGTAACAAAGAGAAATGCTTTCATAATTACAGTTTTTTGCTGATACGGTGAGTAAGATCAATATGTAAAAGTTTATACTGGTTTAATACAGGCACACAATTGACCGTTAGTATTATATCTGAAATCGCAACCAGACTGCCAAAAGCTTACTGGTATAGCCCAAAATTTACCCGATTTTGCAAATGTGTGCAATTTGTTGGCGATTTTGGCTAACTAAAACATATTCTATTAAAATGATTTGGTGATAATTATCTAAGGTATCCATTGCACTAAAACCTCTCATTTTAAGTCGAAGATAAGTAAACAAAGGGGTTGATTTTCTAATAATATTTTATCAATTGGTTCTTGAAATAGTTGTGATTTTCGTTTCGCGCAAAGGAAAAATGAAACCCGAAACAAAGGTTGTTGTTTATTATGCGAGGAAACATCCTAAAAATCCTCCTTTACCATAATTTATATCTCACGCAAAGGCGCAAAGACGCAAAGGAAGAATCGCAAGGTTTTAAGTAACTGCAAATAATGAAACCCGAAACAAAGGTTTTTGTAATGTTACCTATCCC